>CAYQYG010000288.1:0-11986 GCA_964421485.1 uncultured Polyangiaceae bacterium
CGGGCGCGGCCGCGGGCGCGGGCTTCGCGTTGCCGCCGCGGGCCGGGGTCATGGAGGTCCAGGCGGACAGGGGGGCGAGCAGGCGATCGGCGAGGGCCTGGCTGGCGCGGTCGTCGGGCTCGACCGCGGCCATCACCTTCACCACGTAATCGCGGAGGGCGCCGGTGAACGCGTCGAGCGCGTCGCGGACGCCGGGGGCCGCGGGCGCGGCGGGCTCGAGGGCGGAGGTCATGCCGAGGACCTTGCCGTAATCCGCGTGGGCGTCGCGCAGGGCGCGGAGGAAGAGGCCGCCGCCGAGGGCCTCGATGCGCGCGTCGAGGCCGGTCTTGCGCATGCGCTCGAGGCGCAGCTCGCTCTCGGTCCACTCGCGGACGAAGGGGTAATTGAGGAACCCGAGGCCGTCGGGCAGGACGGCCGCGCGGATCTCGGCGGCCTCGGCGGCCTGCGGGTAGGCGGCGGGGAGCCGGGTGCAGGCGACGAGGAAGCCGTCGAGCCCGCCCCAGCAGCCGTCGACGGCCCGATCCTGCGGCACGGCGCTGGCGCCCGGCGCGAGGTCGGGCGCGACCTGGTCGCGGAGCACCTCCTTGAGGTCGCCGTGCCGGGCCGCCAGCGCGGTGAGCGCCCGGGTCACCGGGCGCTGGAGGGCCTCGCGGTGGGGGCGCGCGGCGCTGAGGAGCTGCTCGCCGAGCGCCATGGCGTCCGGCCCGCTGAGGCGCGGGAGCTGGACCATATCGGCGGCGGTATACGTGTAGTTGCTCATGATGTGTCTCCCTGTCTCCCCGGCCCGGGCGGCGCCCCTCGCGCCGCGCAGCCTGACGGGTGTCCGAGAGATGCACGAGCACCGCGCCGGAAGCCATGACACGACATGACTCGGGACAGTTGCGTGGATTACTTGTCGGCCGAGGCCCCGGCGAGATCCTGGAGCGCGCGCTCGCCAGGGTCGCCTGAGCACGATCGAAGCGCTCCACCCGCCGCACTCTCCGCTCCCCTCGGGCCGCGCTTCGTGAGACCATGCGCTCGTGCGCTCCGCCATCCTCCCCGTCCTCGCCCTCGCCTCCTTCGCCTCGATGCTCCTGCTCGGCGCCTGTGACGGCTCCGTCGAATCGTCCCCCGGCGGAGGCGGCGGGTCGACGACCACCGGGTCCACCACGACCACGACCACGACCACCACCACCACCGGCACGGGCGGCGGCGGCGGCCAGAGCACCTGCGGCGGGCTCGCCGGCGAGGCCTGCGCCCCGACCGAGTATTGCTCTTACGCGGACGGCTCGTGCGGCCACAACGACTCCCAGGGCACCTGCCTCCCGCGCCCGGGCCCCTGCCCTCCCGATTGCCCCGGCGTCTGCGGCTGCGACGGGCAGTTCTATTGCAGCGAATGCGCCGCCCGCGAGGCCGGCGTCGACGTGGATCCGTTCGTCGCGTGCGCCCAGCCAGGCCAGGACCAGTACTCCGCCGCGTTCTGGGCCGGCGGGCTCGACCACATCATCCTCTTCAAGGCCGAGCCCGTCGAGGACCGCTGCGTCATGCTCTTCGCCGACTGGCCGTCCCAGAACGCGCCCGGCTTCGACGTGACCCTCCCCGACGGCTGGGGCATCTCCCACGCGCAGATCACGAGCAGCGCCGCCGATTGCGCCGGCCTGGAGGATCCCCCCGCCGGCGAGATCGTCCAGGCGACGGGCGCCACCGGCAGCGTCTCCTGGCAGGTCGACCCCGGCATGTATGCCCCCTGCACGGTCGACGTGGCCGCCTCGGTCCTGTTCGCCGGCGCTCCCCCCTGGGCGCCGGCGGCCGACAACCTGAGCGCGACCGCGGTCCCCGTGGAGAATGGTTGCATGTAGCGCGCCGGCGCGCGCCACCCCCGGGCGCCGGGAGCCGTTTCCGTCTCCGTGACCGTCTCCGCGGCCGCTCCCGTCTCCGCGGCCGTTTCCGTGGCCGGCCCCGACTCCGTGGCCGCTCCCGTTTCCGTGACCGCTCCCGTCTCCGTGGCCGCTCCCGTCTCCGTGGCCGCTCCCGTTTCCGTTTGCGTTCCGCTCCCGCCTTCGCAAGAGTGGCAGCCATGTCTCGCAAGCCTCCGCGCCTCCGCCCCGGGGATCGCGACGCGGGCACGGACGCGGACACGGACACGGACACGGACGCGGACACAGAAACGGACACGGACACGGACACGGACACAGAAACGGAAACGGAAGCGGAGACGGGAGCGGACACGGCCATGGCTGACGACTGGAAGACCCTCAATCGCGCGAGCTGGAATGCGCGCACCCCCGTACACCTCAAGTCACGGTTCTATGACCTGGAGGGCTGGAAGCGCGGCCGCTGCTCCCTCAAGCCCGTCGAGATCGAGGAGGTCGGCGACGTCCGCGGCAAGAGCCTCCTCCACCTGCAATGCCATTTCGGGCAGGACACGCTGAGCTGGGCGCGGCGCGGCGCCTCCGTCGTCGGGCTCGATTTCTCCGACGCCGCGATCGCCGCCGCGCGCGAGCTCGCCGCCGAGGCCGGGCTCCCGGCGCGGTTCGTCTGCGCGGACGTGTACGACGCGGCGGCCGCGGTGGGCGAGACGTTCGACGTCGTCTTCACCTCCTATGGCGTCCTCGGCTGGCTGCCGGATCTGGAGCCGTGGGCGCGCCAGGTGGCGGCCTGCATGAAGCCGGGCGGGCGGTTCCACCTCGTCGAGTTCCACCCGTTCGTGTGGATATTCGACGACGCCCTCGAGAAGATCGTCTATCCGTGGGACAGCCGGGGGGCGCCGATCCACACCGAGCAGACGGGCACGTACGCGGACCCGGGCGCGGACGTCAAGGTCGTCGACGTCGGGTGGAACCACGGGATCGGGACGGTGGTGAGCGCGCTGCTGGGCGCGGGGCTCGTGCTCGAGGGGCTGCGCGAGCACTCGTACACGGCATACGCGATCTTCCCCGGCAGCATGGAGGTGGCCCCGGGGCGGTTCCAGGTGGAGAAGCTCCCCGGGGCGCCGCTCGTGTATTCGCTCATCTGCCGAAGGCCGGGGTGATTGCCCTCATCGCGCGACCTTCTTGAAGAGCATGTAATAGACGACCATGCCCGGCGCCGCGCCGAGGAAGAACGCGAGGGCGATCTCGAGCCGGAGCACGGTCGTGCGGTCCCGGGTGTAGAGGCCGATCGCGAGGAGCGCGCCCGGGGCGACGAGGGCGCCGCCGAGCGCGCCGACCCACCACGGGGCGCGGCCGCTCACGTAGCCCGCGCCCGAAATGGCGGCGCCGATCGTCGCGATCGCGAGCCATCCAGCGAGGGAGAGGGCCTGCCACTCCGGGAAGAAGCCGGAGACGATCATCGCAGGGATGATCACCACGAACAGCAGGGCGAACCCGGCGACCTTGTTGAGCGTCGAGCCCTCGTCGAAGGGCCCGGCGGCCGGAGCCGCGGGCGCGCCCGCGGAGGACGCGGCGCCAGGTGACACGGGCGCGGTGCAGAGCGCCAGGAGGGAGTCGGGATCCTTCTCGTCGCGCAGCACCTCGAGCAGCAGCTCGCCGGGGAGGCGCTCCTTCAGGGCGGCGCGGATCGTGTCCCGATCCATTCCGCGGGCCATGAGGATCCGGAGGAGGTTCGCCGGTTCGAGCATCCGCTCGAGCTTGGCCGCGTCGGGGACGATCTCGAGCAGCGCGAGGAGGACCGTCCCCGCGTTCTTCTTCTCTCCACCTCGGGCCATGAGCGGTGCTCCTCCGCGCCGGCGCCCCGCCGGCGCACATTGCAATGGATGGGGCTCGGCCCCTCGCGCTAGCCGCCTCCGCCCGCGCCGCCCGTGCCCGGATCGCCGCCCGCGCCGCCTCCGCCCGCGCCGCCGCCGCCTCCGCCGGCGGGCGTGACGTCATAGGAGAAGAGCGGCTCGGGGAAGGCAAAGACACAACCCTTGGTGTCCTGATAGAGGTTGTCGATGCGGATCTCGACGTGGGAAGGGGCGTTGATCCAGGTGACGGGGGTGATCTCGTAGCGGATGTCGGCGCCCTGGGGGGTGGCCGTGTATTGCAGGCTCGCCGGATCCGTGGTGCCGGCGGTGTGGCCGTCGCCGGGCGTGAACGTCATCGTCTGGAACACGCCCGGCGCGGCCACGACCGTGAACGCCTGGACGATGGCGTCGTTCTCGACGCTCGATCCGGCCGCGGGCGTGACGTCGCGGAGCTCGAGCACGGTCGGTTCGGTCGTGGTGCCGCAGCCGGGGGTGGAGCCGCCGCCGCCCGAGGAGCTGTCGCCGTCGTCGCCGCAGCCGGCGGCGAGGGTGGCGAGCGCGAGCGCGAGGAGGGACTTCGAGGCGAGGGATCGAGGGGTCATGGATGGGCTCCTGGAGTGGGAAGCAAGGCGGCGCAGGGCAGTATCGTGTCGGAGCGGGGCCGCTGGCAACTCCGACGTGCGCCGGGTGGCCCGGCGGCGCGGGCGTGGAGATCGCCGGAGCCCGCCCCCGGCGACGGTCGAGGAGGCGAGGAGCCGCGGCGGGGCGCTCGGGCCGCAGCGCCGCCACGATCCGGGTGGACGCCGCGGCGCCGCCGGGTAGAGATCGGCGCGATGAGGAAATCGCGAAGCGAGGTCGGGTCCAGGCCGAGGACGAGGACGCTCCGGGCGCTGCGCGCGCCCGCCGCCGTGGCGCTGGCGCTGGCGCTCGGCGCCTGCGCCGCCGAGCCCGACAAGACCCGCCCCGAGGCCTCGGCCACGCCGCCCGCCGCGCAGGCGCCGGCCGCGCAGGATCCCGCCGCCCGGCCGCGCCCGGCCGCGCCGGTGATGAATGAGACGTGGAACGCGGCCCAGATCGACTGGCAGGAGCACGACGCGGGCCTCGCGAAGGCGAAGGCCGAGAAGAAGCCCGTGTGCCTCGTCTTCTACACGGACTGGTGCCCCCATTGCAAGAATTACAGCCACGTGTTCGAGGACCCGAAGGTCGTGGAGCGGGCACGCGAATTCGTGATGGTGCGCGTCAATGGCGACAGGAACCGCGAGCTGAGCCAGAAGTACTCGCCCGACGGGGCCTACGTGCCGCGGACCTATTTCCTGTCGCCGGACGGCTCGCTCATGGAGGACGTGCACGCGCCGCGGCCGAAGTTCAAGTACTTCTATGACGAGCACGACCCGGCGTCGCTGCTCGCAGGGATGGACGCGGCGAAGAAGAAGCTCGGGATGTGATGGGCGGCGGCGCCGCGGCCGGCTCCGATTCCGATTCCTAGGAATCCGCGCCTGCCCACTCGCCCTCGAGCCGCAGGACGAGGGCGTTGTCGCGCGCCCTCGTCAGGAAGCTCTCGCGCTGGCGGGGGTCGCTGATCCGATCGGCCCGCCGCTCGAGCCGCTTCCGGGCCGCGCGGATCTCGCGCAGGGCCTCGTCGGGCTCGCCGGTCGCGCGGAGCGCCGTGGCGTAGGCGGCGCGGATCAGGGACTCGCCCTCCTCGATGCCGGGCAGCTCCTCCAGCAGGCGCATGGCGGCCGCGGCCCGCTCCCGGGCCAGCGCCGCCTGGCCCCGCCCGAGCAGCACGTGCGCCATCACGCCGTACGCATAGGCGCGGACGTCGGGGACCAGGGCGGACCCATCGATCGCCTCGGAGAGGATCGCCTCCGCGCCCGCGAGGTCGTCGCGCTCCATCCGGATCACGCCGAGGTAGACGCGGGCGACGCACGCGAAGCGGAGGTGGGATTGCTGCACGCACTGCGCGAGCGCGGCCTCCTCGGTCCGCTCGGCCTCCGCGAGGCGGCCGACGCGCGCCAGCGCCACCCCGAGGTTCACCCGCACCGCCGACACGAAATCGAGGCGCATCGGCTGGGCGACCTCGAGCACCTTCTCGAAGATAGAGATGGCCTGCTCGTAGTCGCCGAGCTGCATGGACGCGTTGCCGATGTTCGTGCGCTGGAGGTACTCGTTCCTGAGGTCGCCCGCGATCCCGAAGTTCTCCACGGCGGAGAACACGCGGTGCACGTTCGTGGCGAGATCGCCCTCGCGGAGCGCGAGATCGGCGCGCGTCACGTCGAGCCACGCGCGGACCATGGGCCCCATCGCGTCGCGCTCGCCCGCGGTGCGGACCGCGGCGTCGAGCATCGCCTTGCCGCGATCGACCGAGCCGGTGCGCACGAGGAAGATGGCCAGGCGGCAGGCGGCGATCACGTAGCCCTCGGCGGAGACGTCCTCCTCCTCGAGCGCGGCGAGATCGCTCGCCATGACCTGGATCTGCTCCACCTTGCCGAGGTAGCCGCGGGCGATCACGACGTGCCCGAACGCGGCCCAGAAGCCCGCGCTGCCCTGCTGGAACAGGGCCATCGCCTCGGCCGAGCAGCGCTCCGCCTCGGCGTAGTCGCCGAGCCAGCGGTGCGCGATGCCCTGGTACAGGCGCATCCGGGCGAGGAGCCGGGCGTCCTTCGCCGCGTCGGCGGCGACGGCGCGCTCGGCGAGATCGATGACGTCGCGGAGCGCGTTCACGCCGAGGCACTCCTCGGCGGCGGCGGCGAGCTCGGCGGCGGTGAGCGGCGCGTCGTCGGCGGGGGGCGCGGGCGCCGGCGACGCGCGGCCCTCGCCGCTGCCGTGATCGGGCGCCGGGGCCGCCTCCACGGGCCAGGCCCTGCTCGGGGGCGAGGGCGCCGGCGCCGGATCGATCGGCGCGAGCCACCGCGCGCCCGACTCCCGCCGGTACCAGTCGACGAGCTGGTCCCGGAGCTCCCGCATCGTCGGGGTGCGCGCGTCGCGATCGGGCTCGACGGCGCGCTGGAGGATCGCCGCGAGCTCCCGCGGCAGATCCGGCCGCTCCTCGGCGATGCGGCGCGGCCGCCCCGCGAGGATGCGGTCCATCACCGCCCGATCGTCCGGGCCGCCGTACAGGCTCACGCCCGTGAGCGCCTCGTACAGGACCGCCGCGATCGACCAGACGTCGGTCCGCGCGTCGACCTGCGACGCGTCGCGGATCTGCTCCGGCGACATGTACCAGGAGGTCCCGAGCGGGTACCCGCCGAGCGTGAGCCGCTCGCTCCGCGCGTAGAACTTCGCGATCCCGAAGTCGACGAGCTTCGGCACGATCTCCCCCGAGACGAGCCGCGCGAGCACGATGTTCTCCGGCTTGATGTCCCGGTGCACGATGCCGGAGTGGTGCACGGTGACGAGCCCGCTCATGATCGGCAGCGCGATGGCGATCGCCTCGTGGAGGTCGAGCCGGCCCGCCCTGGTGATGTAGTCGCGGAGGTTCGTGCCCGTGAGCAGCTCCTGCACGATGAAGTACGACCCGTCGACGTGCTGCCCCATCTCGAGCACCGAGACGACGCTCGGGTGCTGCACGCCCGCGAGCGCGCGCGCCTCGCGGGTGAAGCGGGAGACGACCTCCTGCTGGTAGCTGTAGCGCGCGTGCAGGATCTTGATGGCCACGCAGCGGTCGAGCAGCGTGTCCATGGCCTCGAAGACCTTGCCGTAGGTGCCCTCCGCGATCTCGCGCCGGAGGAGGAACCGCGACGCGGTCGAGTCGCCGTACCCCGAGGGCTGGTGCGGCGCGCCGCCGATGAGGGTCCCGGGCGCGCGCGCGAGGGCGGCGCGGCCGAGGGACGGCGCGGGCGCGTCGGCGCTCGGGCCGGCGGGCGCGCCGCGCGGAGCGCGATCCGGAGCCCCGAGCGGCAGATCGAGGTCGCGCCGCGCCGGGCGCGGTCCCTCCGCGCCGCCGGGGGCCGGACGCTGCGCGCGGAGCAGATCGAGGAAGCTCAGCATGCCGGGGATCTCCTGGAGCGCAGGGTAACCCGGAAGCGCCCGCGCGGTCATCGCGCGGGCGGTCTCGATCGCTCGACTCGAGCCCGAAGCGGGACATGAGCCGCTGGAGGTGGCGGCGATCGACCCCGGCGTCGCGGGCCGCCCTGGAGACGTCGCCGCCCGCGAAGAGGGCGCTCTTTCGCCCCTGGCCGGCCGAGCCCAGCGCGGCGCGCACCGGAAAGGGGAGCCCCACGCCGCGGCCTCTCAAAGAAAGAAAGATCCATCGATCGATCCGAGCCACGCCGTCATTGATTGGCGTCGAGAGCTCGCAGCACGGCCGCGAGGCGCCGGCGCAGGTCTCTTCCGCGCGAAAAGCCGCGCAGCTGGACGAGCTTCGCGGCCTCTTTCGCGCAGGCGATATCTTCTCGCGTCGCGACAGACAAGAGGGCCCCGATGTCGACACGGTCCTGGGGGCGCCGCCGGTCGTCCTGCGCGAGGAGCTTGAGCACCAGGAGGTGCCCCACGCGCGCGACGGGCAGCGTGACGCCGGAGAAGACCTCGAGCGGCTCTGCCTCCGAGACGATCTCGACCTCGATGCCGGAGGATGCGAAGAGCAGATCGACGACGACGCCGCGGGACTCCTGGTCCTGTGATTCCAGGCGCGCCGTCGCGAGGCGATGCTGAGCGGTGTTTTCCAGGACCGCGTGCACGCAGTAGCCCGCGGCCTGGAGCGCGAAGACGAGCGCCTCCGCGTCCGCGTCGTCCACCACCGCGACCGCGAGGTCCAGATCCCGCGTGAACCTCGGCTCGCACCGCGCCGAGACCGCGACCCCTCCGACGAGGGCTCCTTGCCTGCCGAGCGCTTCGAGGTTCTGCGCGATGTGGAGGGCGGCCGCCGCGAGCCTGCTCATCTGCCGCGCCGGGGCCACGCGATCGCATCGCCCTCCCCATCGCCGAGCTCGGCGCCCGGTCGCTCGTGCAACCACGCCGCGAGGCGAGCCTCGATCTCCACGTCCTGCGCGCCTGGGAGGCGGCGGCGGAGGTTCTGCCGCATCATCTGGACGCCCGCCTCGTGCAGGTCGAAGGTGAGCCGGAGCTTCTCCACCAGACGGGCTTCATCGACCGGGGTGGTCACCCCCGGAGTATAGCGCCTCGCCGGTCAGCGAGGAGCGTACAGGCCCGCCGCTGGCCGGCCGAGCCGCGCGCGGCGCAGCCGGAGCGAGCCCAGCCGTCGCGGCGCGGGAGCCGGGGAGGAGAACGTCAATCGCTCGACTTGAGCCCGAAGCGGGACATGAGCCGCTGGAGGTGGCGGCGATCGACCCCGGCGTCGCGGGCCGCCCTGGAGACGTTGCCGCCCGTCTGGGCGAGGATCGCCTCGACATAGGCGCGCTCGAAGCGCTCCACCCAGACCTCCTTGGCCTCGTGATAGGGCAGGCGGAGCAGCTCCTCCTCGATCCCGCCGGGGGGCGCGCGCTCCGCGCCCTCCCTGGGCTCGGGCGCGGCGGCGGGGTCCCTGGGCTTCACGGCGACCTCGCGGCGCTCGGCGTCGGGGTTGCCGGGCGCCGCGGTCGCGCCCAGCACCGACCAGCGCTCGACGATGTTGCGGAGCTCGCGGACGTTGCCGGGGAAATCGTGGCGCATCAGCATGGCCATCGCGGTCTCGTCGAGGCGCTCGCCGGGGGGCTGGCCGGCGGCGGCGCGGCGGCGGGCGATTTCATCCTGGATATGGTCGACGAGCAGGCGGATATCCTCGAGGCGCGTCCTGAGCGGCGGGACGCGGACGACGACGACCGCGAGGCGATAATAGAGATCCTGGCGGAAGCGGCCGGCCTGGACCTCGCGGGATAGAGAGCGGTTGGTGGCGGCGACGACGCGGACGTCGACGGGGCGGATGCGGTCGGAGCCGACGGCCTTGACCTCGCGGCGCTCGAGGGCGCGGAGGAGCTTGGCCTGCATGTCGAGGGGGAGCTCGCCGACCTCGTCGAGGAACAGGGTGCCGCGATCGGCGGCGGCGAAGGCGCCGACGCGCTCGCGGACGGCGCCGGTGAACGCGCCCTTCTCGTGGCCGAAGAGCTCGCTCTCGAGCAGCTCGCGGGGGATGGCCCCGCAGTTGACGGGGACCAGGGCGCCGGGGCGGCCGCTCGCCTCGTGCAGGCCCTCGGCGACGAGCTCCTTGCCGGTGCCGGTCTCGCCCTCGACGAGCACGGTGAGGTCGCTGGCCGCGACGCGCTCGAGCAGCGCGAACGTCTCGCGCATGGCCGCGCTGGCGCCGAGCATGCGGCCGAAGCGGGCGCGCGGGGAGAGCTCCTGCTCGACGGTCTCGGCGAGGGGCTCGAGGCGGATCGCGGAGTTGCCGAGGCGGACGAGCGTGTCGTCCGTGATCGCGGCGCGCTCGACGCGCAGGTCGCCGGCGAAGGTGCCGTTCGTGGAGCCGCAGTCGGCGAGCGAGAAGCCGTGCGGGCCGAGGCGGACCGCGAGGTGCTCGCGCGAGACGGCCGGATCGCGGAGGGGGACGTCCGCGTCGGGGCTCGATCCGATGCGGACCTCGTCCTGCGCGAAGACGAACGAGAGGTTGTGATCGCGCGGGTCGGGCGCGTCGACGACGACGACGCGGAGCTTGCGGATGCGGCGGATCGAGGCGCCGGTCGTGGCGTCGATGACCTCGGTGACCGGCGCGCGCCGCGATCCGGCGGGCGGCGCGGGCGCCGGGGGGCGGGGGGCGCCGGCGCTCAAGGCGCGTCCTCCTCGGGCGCGGGCTCGGGCGCCTCGGCGCCGCCGTTGCGGCGCGAGGGCGGGGTGAGGACGATGTGCTCGTTCGGGCCCACGTGAAAGGTGTACTCGCGCCGGACGCCCTTCGGAAGCACGATCGCGAGCGTGTGCGGGCCCGGCCGGACCGGGAGCGCGCCGTTCACCGGGTAGCTGACCCTCTGTCCGTCGAGCTCGAGCTGGGCGCGGCGCGGGAGGGTGAAGCCGAGCGAGAGGGCGCCCGGCTGCGATCGCGCGGCGGCGCGCCCGGTGACGCGCCCGGTGATGCCGCCCAGGAGGAAGATCAGGGCGGCGGCGAGGGCGAGGGTGATCCAGCGGGAGGGCGCGGCGCTCGCGGCGGCCGGATGCGGCGGCGCGGCGCTCGCTCGCGCCGCGGCGGGCGGCGGCGCGGTGCTCCCGGAGGCCGCCATTGCAATGGTGGTCTTCGCGTGGGAGGGCGGCGCAGTCTTCGCCGGCCTGGTCATGGCGAGCGTCGTCGCGGGCATCACGAGCGGCGCGGTCGGGGTGAGCGCGGGCGCGGGCGCGGACACGGGAACGGGAGCGGCAGCGGAAACGGCAGCGGAAGCGGCAGCGGAAACGGCAGCGGAAGCGGAGACGGCAGCGGCAGCGGAAGCGGCGCCGGCCGCGCGCTCGACGAGCTCCGCGAGCGCGCCGCGGTCGACGGGCGCCGCCTCGAGCCCGCGGAGGAGCGCGTCGATCGTGGGGCGCGCCTCCGGCCTGCGCGCGAGCGCCGCGGGCAGCCCTGGCAGGGCGCCGCCCAGCGCCGCGACCTCCTTCGGCGCGTCGCCGCGGGTCGCGGCCTCGACCAGATCGCGCTCGCTGTAGAGCCTCCTGCCGAGCGCGCACTCGGCGATGACGACGCCGAGGCCGTACACGTCCTCGGCGGGGCGCGCCGGGCCGGGCAGCACCGCCTCGGGCGCGACGTAGCCGGGCTTGCCGGCGACCTCGGCGCGGCGCTCGCCGGCGCGCTGGGCCAGGCCCAGATCGATGAGCTTCGCCTCGCCGGCGTCGTCGACGATCACGTTCGAGGGCGTCACGTCCCCGTGCACCCAGCCCGCCGCGTGCAGCGCGGCGAGCGCGCGGGCGAGGTCCCTCGCCACCGCGACCGCCGCGCCCTCGGGCAGCGGCCCCGAGCGCGCGAGCAGCTCGTCGAGCGGCGCGCCGCGCACGTGCTCCATCGCGAGGTAGGGCAGGCCGGCGATCTCCCCGGCCGCCTGGAGCGCGGGCAGGCCTGGGCCGCGCACCGCCTCGAGCACCTCCGCCTCGCGCGCGATCGCCTGCGCGGCGCGGCCCGAGGCGCGCTCGCCGAGCACGGGCCGCTTGACCACGTACGTGCGGCCCGAGCGGTCGCCGAGGCGGACGGCGACGAGCACCTCGGCCATCGCGCTCCGGGCGAGCCGCTGCACGAGCAGGAAGTCTCCGAAGACCTCGGGGGTGAGGGGGGCGGCCACGGCGCGCAGAGCTTAGCCCGGAAATGGAATGCGCCGTATCGTCGGGGGTCCGGATGGACGCGGTCCATCGCCGAGGGCGGCGCGCCGGGGGTCCGGA
>CAYQYG010000289.1:0-11982 GCA_964421485.1 uncultured Polyangiaceae bacterium
GTCCGCGTCCGCGCCCGGAGCCGCGCCCGCGCCCGGAGCCGCGCCCGCGCCCGCGTCCGCGCCGGCGCCTGTGGCCGCGCCCTCGCCGATCGATCTCGAGCTCGGCGCGGCGCTCGGGGCCTCGGTGCGCATCGGTGACGGGCCGGGCTT
Source organism: uncultured Polyangiaceae bacterium (assembly GCA_964421485.1). Classification (GTDB taxonomy): domain Bacteria; phylum Myxococcota_A; class Polyangia; order Polyangiales; family Polyangiaceae; genus CAYQYG01. The sequence goes on from CAYQYG010000289.1 coordinate 151, forward strand.
CGAGATCGTCGAGCGGGCGGGGGCGGCGTACGGGGCGTCGGCGTTCGTGGCGCTGGAGCCGGCCTTCTCGCTCGGGCTCGCGTTCGAGCACGTGGACCTCGGCCGCGAGCGGAGCGCGGCGGGGGAGCTCGGGGCGATCGAGGTGACCCGGGACCTCAACACGATCTGGGCGTCGGTGCGGCTCAACCTCCTGCGCGGCGCGGCGGGGGAGCTCGGGATCTCGTTCGGGCCGGGGCTCGCGTGGCAGAGCGCGGACGCGGCGGGGGTGCTGTTTCCGACGTCGGGCGGGGTGCCGTTCTCCTGCTCGGCGAGCGCGCCCGCGGACTTCGCGCTGCGCGCCGGCCTGGGCGGCGCGCTCGCGCTCGGCGGCGGGCTCTACCTCACGGGCGGCGCGACGCTCGACAACGTGCGGCTCGCCAGCGAGCCGCTCGACGGATGCGCGCTCGGCGCGGGCAGCGCCACGCTCTTCGGCGCGCGCGCCGGGTTCGCGTACCGCTTCGACGTCGGCCGCTACGTGCGGTAGTTCGGCGCCTCCTCGGTGATGATCACGTCGTGCACGTGGCTCTCGCGGAGGCCCTGCGAGGTGATGCGCACGAAGCGGCTGCGCTTGCGGAGATCGGCGATCGTCGGGCAGCCGGTGTAACCCATGCCCGCGCGGAGGCCGCCGACGAGCTGGTAGAGGATCGACGTCAGCGAGCCGCGATAGGGGACGCGGCCCTCGATGCCCTCGGGCACGAGCTTCTCGTCGGCGGCGCCGCCCTGGCCGTAGCGGTCCCGCGAGCCCTTGCGCATCGCGCCGAGCGAGCCCATGCCGCGGTAGACCTTGTAGCTGCGGCCCTGGTAGAGCACGAGATCGCCCGGCGACTCGTCGGTGCCGGCGAAGAGCGAGCCGATCATCACGCTCGAGGCGCCGGCGGCGATCGCCTTCGTGACCTCGCCGGAGTACTTGATGCCCCCGTCGGCGATGATGGGCACGCCGTGGCGATCGGCCGCGCGGGCGCAGTCGCCGATGGCCGTGATCTGGGGGACGCCGACGCCGGCGACCACGCGCGTCGTGCAGATGCTGCCGGGGCCGATGCCGACCTTGACCGCGTCGGCGCCGGCGTCGATGAGCGCCTCGGTGGCCTCGGCCGTCGCGACGTTGCCGCCGATGACCTCGAGCCAGGGATAGCGGGCCTTCACCTTCCGCACGACGTCGAGCACGCCGCGGGAGTGGCCGTGCGCCGTGTCGACGACGATCACGTCGACGCCCGCGCCGGCCAGCGCCTCGGCGCGCTCGTCACAGTCGGGGCCGGGGCCGATCGCGGCGCCGACGCGCAGGCGCCGCGCGGGGTCCTTCAGCGCCTCCGGGTTGCGGTCAGCCTGGAGGAGGTCCTTGATCGTGATGAGGCCGACGAGCTTGCCGTCCTCGACGACGAGCAGCTTCTCGATGCGGTGCTGGTGGAGCAGCTCCTTCGCGCGCTCGTTGGAGACGCCAGGCGGGACGGTGACGAGCTCGCGGGTCATGAGCGCGCGCACGGGCTGATCGAGGTTCTTCTCGAAGCGGATGTCGCGCGCGGTCAGGATGCCGACCGGCCGCTCGCCCTCGACGACGGGCACGCCGCTGATGTCGTGCTCGCGCATCACGGCGAGCGCGCTCTGCAACGACTCGTCGGGGCGCGCGGTGATGGGCTGCGTGATCATGCCGCTCTCGGCGCGCTTGACGCGCTCGACCTCGCGCGCCTGCTGCGCGGGCGACATGTTCTTGTGCAGGATGCCGATGCCGCCGGCGCGGGCCATCGCGATCGCGGCGCGGCCCTCGGTGACCGAGTCCATCGCCGCGCTGAGCAGCGGGATGTTGAGCTCGATCTTCTTCGTCAGCCGGGTGCGGACGTCGACCTCGCCCGGGAGGACCTCGGAGTAGGCCGGAACGAGGAGGACGTCATCGAACGTCAGGCATTCGCGGAGGTGGTCGTCGAGCATGCGGACCCTTAGCGCAGCGCCGCCGCCGCCGCCAAGGAGGGCCGCGCACCTCTAGGAAGGCCCGCTGGAGGGGGGCGGCGCGGCCTCGGGGCCCTCTCCGCCGTCTCCGCGCTCGCCCTTCCCGCGCGCCTCGGCGCTCCGCTCCATCGCGGCGCGGGCCTCGGCGCTGCCCGCGCGCGGCAGCCGGATCTCGAAGCGGGCGCCGCCCAGCGGGGAGGCGAGCACGTCGATGGTGCCGCCGTGATCGACGATGATCTTCTTCACGATGCTGAGGCCGAGGCCGGTGCCGTCGCGCTTGGTGGTGACGTAGGGGTCGAAGACGGTGTCGCGCACCAGAGGGTCGATGCCGGGGCCGTCGTCGTCGACGTCGATGACGTGCTGCGCGCCGTCTTCGCGCGCGGAGACGCGGATCCGGCCCCAGCTCGACGCCTGGGGCTCCGGGCCGCCGCGGGCGTCGCGCAGCGCCTGGGCCGCGTTCCGCACCATGTTGGTGAGCGCGCGGTGGAGCATCTCGCGATCGATCGCGGCGGGCATCTCGGCCTCGGGCACGTCGAACGAGATCTCCACGCGCCCGAGCAGCGCGTCCTCGCCGTCCGCGCCGCGGCCCGCGGCCTCGGTCGCGGCGAGGTGCGCGCCCTGATCGCGGAGGAACCCGGCGAGGTCGCACTCCGCGAGCTCGGCGCGCGGCAGGCGCGCGAAGCTCGAGAACTCGCCGACGAGGCGCCGCAGCGTGCCGACCTCCTCCTCGACGACCTCGAGCGTGGTCTGGAGGAGCCGCTCGTACGCGGGATCCCCGCCGCCGTAGCGGCGGTGGCACTCCTGCACGGCGAGCTGGATCGGCGTGAGCGGGTTCTTGATCTCGTGGGCGAGCCGGCGCGCCATCTTCTGCCACTCGCCGATGCGCCGGAGGAACTCGATGCGGGCGCGGCTCCGCGTGAGCTCCTCGAGCATCCGATCGAAGGCGCGGCCGAGGTCCGCGACCTCGTCGTCGCCGTCGAGGCCGACGCGCACCGTGAGGTCGCCCTCGGCGACGGGGCGGGTCGCCGCGGCGAGCCGCGCGATCCGCCGCACGACGGGGCGCACGACGAGCACGCCGGCCACGATCGCGAGGCCGATCGTGGCGGCGAGCAGCGCCGCGAAGGCGTTGGCGTAGGTCCGGTCGAGGTAGTCCTCGCGGCGCTCGCGCTCGAGCTCATGGTAGGCCTGCGCGAACGCCTGGAGCCCCTCGAGCTCGGTGAAGCGCGCGCCCTCGGTCGCGAAGGTGGCGACCAGCACGCGGACGTCGTCGGGGCGCTCGTCGCAGTCGCTCACGTCGGCGCGCTCGCCCTCCGCCCTCGCGAGCGCCTTGCGCACGGTGAGCGTCTTCTCGCGGGCCGGATCCACGGGCCTGCCGCGATCCCTCGCCGCGCGCGGCTCGCCGTCGCAGCCCTCGATCCGGAGCGAGACGAGCGAGGGGTGCCCCGCGAACGCGCGCTCGAGCTCGCCCTCGACGCCGCCGTCGAACGCGCTGCGCCGGAGCCTCTCGCCCGCCGCGATCGCGTCCGCCTCGGCGCGCATGCCCTGCTTGATGGCCGTCGCGAGCTCGGCGTAGACCTCGAGCGCCTGGTCGAGGTGCGCGCCGAACTCCGGCTGGAACGCAGTCGCCGAGACGCGCGCGATGACCGCCCGCGCGATGAGGATGCTCGCGACCAGCGGGATCAGCGCCGTGACGAGGATGGCCCCCACCACGCGCCGCTCCGTCCTGCCGAGGATGCGCATGGCCGGAGCATAGCGGCACCCCGGGGGGACGAGGGCGCGGGGTGCGAGGCGGCGCTACTCGACGGTGACGGTCTTCGCGAGGTTGCGCGGCTGGTCGACGTCGTTGCCCTTCAGGTTGGCGACGTAATAGGAGATGAGCTGGAGGGGGAGGACGGTGAGCAGCGGCAGGACCTCGTCGCGCACCCGCGGCAGCCACACCTGGTACTGCGTGTTCTCCAGGATGGCCTCGTCGCCCTTGGTCGCGATCGCCACGACCTGGCCCTCCCGCGCGCGGACCTCCTCGAGGTTCGAGAGCGTCTTGTCGTACTGCGCGTCGCGCGGGCAGATCACGATCACGGGCAGGCTCTCGTCGATCAGCGCGATCGGCCCGTGCTTCATCTCGCCGGCGGCGTAGCCCTCCGCGTGCGCGTAGGAGATCTCCTTGAGCTTGAGCGCGCCCTCGAGCGCGATCGGGAAGCCCAGGCCGCGGCCGAGGAAGAGCACGTCCTTGGCGTGCACGAGGCGCTTCGCGATCGCGTGCACGTAGTCGGCGTCGCCGAGCACGTCGCGCATGTGGTTCGGGATCTCCCAGAGCGCCTGCAGGAGCTCGCGGGCGCGATCGGGAGTGACCGTGTCGCGGCGGCGGCCGAGGTAGACCGCGAGCAGGAGCAGCGCGGCGAGCTGCGTCGTGAAGCACTTCGTCGAGGCCACGCCGATCTCCGGCCCGGCGTGCGTGTAGAGCGCGCCGTCGGAGAGGCGCGGGATCGCGCTGTCGACCACGTTGCAGAGCGCGAGCACGCGCGCGCCCTGCGCCTTCGCGGCCTTGATCGCGGCGATGGTGTCCGCGGTCTCGCCGGACTGGCTGATCGCGATGACGAGGTCGTCGGGGAAGAAGATCGGGTCGCGGTAGCGCACCTCGCTGGCGAGCTCGACGACCGTGGGGACGCGGGCGATCTGCTCGATCCAGTAGCGGCCGGCGATGCCGGCGTGGTGGCTCGTGCCGCACGCGGTGATGTACACGCGGCGGATCTGGCGCGCGGCCTCGGGCGTGACGCCCATCTCGGTCGCGTGCACGTCGCCGCCGACGAGGTCGATCCGGCCGCGCAGGGTGGCCTCGACCACGTCGGGCTGCTCGTGGATCTCCTTGAGCATGAAGTGCTTGTAGCCGCCGCGCTCGGCCTGCACGGGGCTCCAGTCGATGCGCCTCACGCGGCGCTCGACCCTCTCGCCGCCGACGGTCTCGATGCGGACGCCCGTCGCGCGGAGCTCGGCGATGTCGCCGTCCTCGAGGAAGATCATCTCTCGCGTGTGCGAGAGGAGCGCGGGGATGTCGCTGCCGGCGAGGCTCTCGCCCTCGCCGACGCCGACGACGAGCGGCGAGCCGTAGCGGGCGACCACGATCGCGCCGGGCTCGTCGCGGGAGACCACCGCGATCGCGTAGGCGCCGTGGACCTGGCACAGGGCGCCGCGCACGGCCTCGAAGAGGGACTTCGCGCCGCGCTGGAGCTCGCGGTGGACGAGGTGGGCCACGATCTCGGTGTCGGTGTCCGAGAGGAACTTGACGCCGTGGCCCTCGAGCTCCTGCCGGATCGCGACGTAGTTCTCGATGATCCCGTTGTGCACGAGCGCGACGGGGCCGGAGGAGTGGGGGTGCGCGTTCACCTCGCTCGGGCGGCCGTGGGTCGCCCAGCGCGTGTGGCCGATGCCGGTGGACCCCTCGAGCGTGCGCTTCTCGAGCGCCTCGCTCAGGCGGGCGAGCTTGCCCAGGGTCCGGACGATCTCGATGCCCTTGCCGCCGTCGTGGATGGCGATGCCCGCCGAGTCATAGCCCCGGTACTCGAGCCGCCGCAGCCCCTCCACGATGATCGGCGCCGCGCGCTTCGAACCGACGTATCCGACGATACCGCACATAACCCGCCTCGTTCGTTGGTGCCCCCCGGCGCGCGCCGGGAACGAAGGAAATTACTCCGGCTCGCCCGGCCGGGTAGAAAAAACTGCGGATGCGCCGCTGGAATCAACGCCGGCGTTCGAACATCCACGCCCGCGCCATGATCGGCGCTTCGTTGTTCCAGGTCTTCCTCTCCGCGCTCGTCGCGGTCGTGCTGCTCGGGGCGGGATGCGCCGGCTCGGGCGCATGGTCCGCCGGCGGCGGCTGCGCGGCGCGGCGCGGAGATCACGGGCCCTCCTCGCCGCCCGGCGGCCCGCCGCGCCGCGCGGGGTCCTGCCCGTCGATCACGCCCGCGCCGAGGTCCTCCGGCGCCGTGCCGGGGTAGAGCCGCGCGCCCGCGAAGTAGCCGGCGCGCGCGATCGCGTGCGCGCCGACGGGCGCCGTCAGGAACACGAACCCGACCACGGCGAGGGCGCGCTCGATCACGCCTAGCTCGCCGAAGTGCACCGCCGCGGCGAGCGCGATGCAGCCGACGCCGAGCGTCGACGCCTTCGCCGTGGCCTGCATGCGCGTGAGCAGGTCGGGCATGCGCGCGGCGCCGAGCGCGGCGAGCAGCATCGTGACCGCGCCGACGAGCAGCAGCGCGGCGGTCGCGATCTCACGCATGCGGCCTGGCCCCGGGGGAGCGCGCCGCGCGCTCCGTGTAGCGGGCGATGGCGACCGTCGCCAGGAACCCCACGAGCGCGATCGCGAGCGCGACGTCGAGCAGGACCGGCTGGTTCGCGGCGATCGCGTACGTCGAGAGCACGCCCACGGAGAGCGTCGCGAGGAGGTCGAGCGCGACCGCGCGGTCCGGGAGGCTGGGCCCGCGCGCGAGGCGCCCGAGCGCGAGCCAGAGCGCGAGCGTGAGGAGCGCGAGGCAGGTCCCCGCGATCGGCCCCCCGAGGCCGAGCAGCCCGCTCACCGGAGCAGCTCCAGCAAGGGGCGCTCGAAGTCCCGCTTGATCTCGCCGCGCAGCCCGCCCACGTCGTCCGTGTACATCGTGTGCAGGTAGAGCGTCCGGCGATCCGGCGAGAGGTGCAGCGCCAGGGTCCCGGGCGAGAGCGTGACCGCGTTGGCGAAGAGCGTGATCTCCCCGTCGGTCTCCCCCTCGAGCGCGTACGCGACGATCCCGGGCCGGAAGCCCCGCACGGGCGCGATCACGTGGGCCGCGAGGCGGGCGTTGGCGCGGACGAGGTCCCACAGGAAGAAGGCGAGGAAGGACGCGGCCTTGCGGACCTTGACGATGTAGTCGCTCGAGCCGAGCGCGCGCCGGGAGAGCGAGAGCGCGAGGTACCCCACGGCGAAGCCGAGCACGACGTTCCTGAGCGAGAGCTCGCCCGCCATCGCGGCCCAGACGAGCGCCAGCGCGATGTTCCAGAGCAGCACGCTAGCGCCTCGCCTCCGCGGCCGGGCCGAGCACCGCCGCGATGTAGCCCGCAGGATCGAGCAGCTCGTCCGCGGCGCGCAGCGAGACCGCGAGGAGCGGCCCCGCCCCGAGCCCCGCGGCGACCGCGAGCGCGGTGAGGGCCGCCGCCGGCGCGATCGCGGCGAGCTCGGTCCGGCCCCCGGGGCTCCGGGGCGCCCCGGGCGCGGGCTTCCAGAACGCCTCGTTCCAGATCTTCAGCATCGAGTAGAGCGTCAGCAGGCTGACGAGGAGCGCCGTCGAGGCGACGATCCAGCGCCCGGCCTCGAGCCCCGCGCGGACCAGCGCGAGCTTCGCGAAGAAGCCCGAGAGCGGCGGCACGCCCGCGAGCGAGAGCGCCGAGATCAGGAAGAGCGCCGTGAGCCCGGGGCGCGCGCGATAGAGGCCCCCGAGCCGCTCGAGCCGCTCGTCGCCCCCGAGCCGCGACGCGACGCCGCCGACGAGGAAGAGCGCCGTCTTCACGATGACGATGTGGACGAGGAAGAAGACCGCGCCCGCGAGCCCGAGCCGCGAGAGCAGGCCCAGGCCGACGCCCATGTACCCGATCTGGCTCACGACGTGGAACGAGAGGATCCTGCGGACCTCGTGCTGCGCGGCCGCGCCGAGCACGCCCGTGATCATCGTCAGCGCCGAGATCGCGAGGATGAGCCCGTGCGTGAAGGCCGTGTCGTGCGTGAAGAGCAGCGTGAAGACGCGGATCAGCGCGTACACGGCGACCTTCGTGAGCAGGCCGCCGAGCAGCGCCGAGGTCGCGGCGGGCGGCGTGTGGTACGAGGCGGGCAGCCACGCGAAGAGCGGGAAGAAGGCGGCCTTGATGCCGAGCGCGACCAGGAAGAGCGTCGCGCAGGCCGTGGCCCTGCCGGGCGGGTCCACGCGCGCGAGCTTGCGCGCGGCGTCGGCCATGTTGAGCGTGCCGACGAGGCCGTAGAGGATCCCGACCGACAGGAGCAGCAGCGTCGACGCGAGGAGGCTGAGCGCGACGTACTTGAGCGAGCCCTCGACGCGCGCGCGGCCCGGGCCCAGCGAGATCAGCACGAACGAGGCGATCAGCATCACCTCGAACCAGACGTAGAGGTTGAAGACGTCGCCCGTGAGGAAGGCGCCGGAGCAGCCCATCATCAGGATCTGGAAGGGCGGATCGTAGCCGGCCGCCTCGGCGTCGATCTCGGGCGATCCGCGCGCGTAGACGGTGACCGCGAGGCCGATCAGCGCGGAGAGCGCGACCATGACGGCGCTCAGCGTGTCGGCGACGAGCGTGACGCCGAAGGGCGCGGGCCAGCCGCCGGCCTGCGTGGCGAGCGCGCCGCGGCGCCAGACGTCGCCGAAGAGCAGCAGCGCGGCCGCGAGGAGCGCGGCCGAGCCGGCGAGGCCGATCGCGCGCTGGACCGCGCGGCGCGGCGCGGCGAGCAGCGCCGTGATCGCCGTGGCGAGCGGGATCAGGATCGGCAGCGCGAGCAGGGCGCCGGCGCTCACGGCGGCCCCACGCCCGGCGGGGGATCGGCCGCGGTCATCGCGTCGACGTCGTCCGTGCCCGCGACCTGGACCGCGCGGTGGACGAGCGCGAGCGCGAACGCCTGGAGGCCGAAGCCGATCACGATCGCCGTCAGGATCAGCGCCTGCGGCAGCGGGTTCGCCGGCGCCGGCGCGGCCGGGGCGCCGCCCACGATCGGCGCCGTCGCGCGGGTGAGCCCGCCCATCGTGAAGATCAGGAGGTTCGCCGCGTGGCCCATGAGCACGAGGCCGATGATCAGCTTCACGGCGCTCCGGCCGAGCAGCATGCGGACGCCGACGGCGAAGACGAGCCCGGCGACGACCGCGAGCAGGGTCTCCACGTCACCGCTCCGCCAGCGCGAAGAGGAGCTCCAGCGTGACGCCGGCGACCACGAGGTACACGCCGGCGTCGAACGACAGCGGGGTGCCGATCTCCACCTCGCCGAGCGCGGGCAGGCGCGCCGTCCACCACGCGCCGGTCAGCAGGGGGCGGCCCGCGGCGAGCGGCGCGGCGCCGCTCGCGGCCGCGACGAGCAGGCCGGCGCCCGTGACCACCTGCGGATCGACGCGGAGCAGGCGCGCCCCGCCGCGGAGGTCGCCCGCGAACAGGTGCAGCGCGAACGCCGTCGCCGCGACGAGGCCGCCCGCGAAACCGCCGCCCGGCACGTCGTGGCCGCGGAGCAGCAGCGAGAGCGAGAACAGGAGGAGGAGCGGCAGGAGGAAGCGCGCGGTGGTCGAGACGATGACGGAGCGCACGGGCTCAGCCCTCCCGCCTCGAGAGCAGCGCGCGGGCGCCGTAGCCGGCGGCCGCGAGGACCGTGATCTCGCCGAGCGTGTCGATCGCGCGGAAGTCGACGAGGATGGTGTTGACGACGTTGTGCCCGTGCGCGAGCGGGGCGCTCCACTCGACGTAGTACGCGGCGATGTCCTCGGGCCACGGGGTATCGGTCGCGGCGAGCATGAGCGCCGCGACGAGCGCGCCTGCGGCGATCGCGAGGAGCGCGTCGCGCGCCGGCCCGGCCGGGAGCCGCCGGAGCGGCGGGAGGTGGAGGAAGACGAGCACGACGACGACCACGACGAGCGTCTCGACGAGCACCTGGGTCATCGCGACGTCCGGCGCGCCGAAGATCGCGAAGATCAGGACCAGCGCGAAGCCGACCGCGCCGAGGCCCACGATCGTCGAGAGCCGCGCGCCGAGGCGCCCCGCGGCGAGGGCCGCGAGCGCGAGCAGCGCGGCGAGCCCGACCTCGTGCGCGTACGCCTCCGGGCGCAGCGCCGACGTCGGCGGCGCCACGCCGCGGCCGCGGGCCAGCCCCGCGCCGACGAGCCCCACGGCCGCGGCGACCGCGACGAGCAGGTAGCGGCGCAGGTGCCCGCTCTGCAGCGCGCGCGTCTGCGCGGCCGCGATCCAGCGGAGCGCCTCGATCGCGCGCTCGTATCCGCGCGCGGGCCCCCACGCCGCGAGGGCGGCGAGCGGCGCGGCCGCGCGGAGGAGCCGCGCGCGCCCCGCGTAGAGCAGCGCGCCCGCCGCGACGGAGAGCGCGCTCAGCGCGAGCGGCGCGCCCAGGCCGTGCCAGAGCGCGAGGTCGAGCGAGACGGGGCGCCCCGCCGCGGCTGACGCCGCCGGCTCGAGCAGGGCGCGCCCCGCGAGCTCCGGCGCGAGGCCGAGCCCGAGCCCCGTCGATGCCAGCACGAGCGGGCAGAGCCACATCGCCGCGGGGGCCTCGCGCGCGCGCTCCACCGGACGGCGCGCGCGCCGCGCGCCGCCGGCGAACGGGCGGATCCCCACGCGCGCGGCCATCGCGACGTACGCCGCGCCCGCGATCGCGATCACCGCCGCGAGCGCCGCCGCCGCGCCCGCGGGCAGCCCGCGCGCGTCGAGCGCCGCCCCGAGGGCCGCCTCCTTGCCGAGGAACCCGAGCAGCGGGGGCAGGCCCGCCATCGAGAGCGCCGCGATCGCGGCCGCGATCGCGGTCCCCGGCATGCGCATCCCGAGCCCCCGCAGCCTGTCGGCGTCGCGCGATCCCGTCGCGTGGTCCACCGCGCCCGCCACGAGGAAGAGCGCCCCCTTGTAGAGCGCGTGGGCCAGGAAGTACGTCATCGCGGCCCCGATCGCCGCGCCCGTGCCCACGCCGAGCAGCAGCGTGAGCAGCCCGAGCGCGCTCACCGTCAGGTACGCCAGGATCCGCTTCAGATCGCGCGCGGGGATCGCGAGGGCCGCGCCGGCGAGCAGCGTGATCGCGCCGATCGCGGCCGCCGCCCAGCGGAACCCCGCGGTCCCGCCGATCACCGGGTGGAGCCGCGCGAGCAGGAAGACGCCGGCGTTGACCATCGTGGCGGAGTGCAGGTACGCGCTGACCGGCGCCGGCGCCTCCATCGCCGCCGGCAGCCAGAAGTGGAACGGGACCTGCGCCGACTTGGTGACGGCGCCCGCGAGCACCAGCGCGAGGATCGCCGGGTAGAGCGGGCTCGCGCGCGCCGCGTCTCCGCGCGCGAGCAGCTCCGGCACCGACGAGGTGCCCGCGGCGAGGCCGAGCAGCACGAGCCCCGCGAGCAGCGCGAGCCCGCCCGCCTCGGTGACGAGCATCGCCTGCGCCGCGCCCGCGCGCGCCTCGCCGCGCTCGTGGTCGAAGCCGATCAGCAGGAACGAGCTGACGCTCGTGAGCTCCCAGAAGACGTAGAGGACCACCAGATCGCCCGCGAGCACGAGCCCGAGCATCGAGGCCATGAACAGGAGCAGGAGCCCCATGAACCGCCCGCGCAGCGGATCGCCGCGCAGGTACGCGCCGGCGTAGATCACGACCGGCGCGCCGACGCCCGCGATCACCAGCGCGAACAGCGCGCTCAGCCCGTCGGCGTGCAGCGACGCGCGCACGCCGAGCCCGGCGACCCACGCGGCGCTCGCCTCGCGCGCCTCGCCGAAGGGCATGCCGAGCAGCCCGCCCGCGATCGCGATCGCGAGGCCGAGCGGCATGAGCGCGAGCGCGAGCCCCGCCGCGTCGCCGAGCGCGCGCTCGATCCACGGCGCGGCGAGCGCGAGCGCGAAGCCGGAGAGCACGATCGCCGCGAGGTGCACGGGTCGGCCGCTCGAGCACCAAGCGTGCCTCCTCCGCAGCGGGCTCGGGGCGCACACCGCGTCGCGAACACGCCCGACGGAGCGCGCGCTGATCGGTCGCGACAAAAACGAGCGGGGCCCCCGCCTTCCAGCAGGAGCCCCGTCGCGCGCCGGCGCGAGCCGGCGCTTCGCAGCGCGATCTCAGTAACGGTCGCCGCCGCCGCGGCCGCCGCG
>CAYQYG010000290.1:0-11939 GCA_964421485.1 uncultured Polyangiaceae bacterium
GGAAGCCCGCGCGCGCATCGGAACCATAGCCCCGACCAAGTCCGCCGCGGCGGGGGGGAGGCGGGACCCGGTCTGGGGGGCACACCCTCGGGCCCCGGGGCCGGACGCCGACGCCCGCCTCTACGCCCGGATCCACCTCACGGCAAAAACCGCGACACGAAGCTCCATTTCGCGGACCGCCCGGACTTCATCGCCAGCACGGTCGTCACGCCGATGACCCCCGCCGTCAGCCCGATGTTCAGCGGCCCCATCAGCCCCAGGAACCGCTGCAGCCCCGCCGCCCGCCGCGGCGTCCTCACCGAGGGGATGTTGCCCCCCTCGACCGGCACTGCCCCCTCGGGCGCCTCCCGGCTCATCGCCTCCCCGCTCAGCATGCTCGCCGCGCCCGTCACGATCGTCGCGCCCAGCAGCACGTCCTTCAGCCGCACCAGGTTCCTCGTCTCCCGGTCGATCGATCGCCCCGAGATCAGCGCCCGCCCGAGCAGCCAGCTCCCGGCCGCGATCCCGAGCGATATCGCGTTCACCGCGTTGTACCGCTTCCAGGCGTCGCTCAGCACCTTCCCGCGCTCGGCCTCGTCGTGGATATCGCGCACCGCGCGGTGCAGCGCGATCTTCCCGAACAGCGGTCCGCCGAACCCGGCCGCCAGGCCGAGGTCATGCAGCACCCACGCGGACGTCGAGAGTGTGGCCATCTGGTCTTCCCCTTGCTCGTGTCGTCGATCATTCATGGCAGGCGGACAGCGCGCGCTCATCCCACGCGTCGCCGCCCGGCGTCCCGCCCCGGCGTCCGTCCATTGCACGAGCAATGCCCGGGCGCAGCGCGCACGCCCGCCCGCTCAGGGCAATCCATCGGGGAGCGGCAGCTCGACCGGACGCGGCCAGTAGCGGCCCGGCTCGGCCGCCACCCGCGCCGCGCCGTCCTCGCTCAGCGACGTGCTCGCCGCAGCCCGCCGCGAGCGCGGCGGCGAGGCAGAGGCCCGTTCTCACAGGCAGCAGCGGAAGCCGACGTCGCCCATCGTATCGTTGTTCCGCAGCCGGAACTCGCTCGCGTCGCAGCGCAGCCCGGCCGGGTCCGCCGCGAACGACCCGCCGCGCACGCGGCACTGATCGCCCGCGTCGCAGGAGTCCTCCCACTCGGCGATGTTGCCGCTCATGTGATAGAGGCCCGGCACGCCGCCCTGGCAGGCGTTCACGACGCCCTGCGTGACCGGCGCCCCGGCGGGGTCGCCGCCGTTGCACAGGCTCGCCTCGTACGCGTCGCCGTAGGGGTAGTCGTTCACGCCCTGCGCCGTGCAGGCGTTGAACCACTCGCTGCTCGCCGGATCGGCGTACGCGCCGGGGTCGTTCGAGCCGCCGCCGATGTGGCCGCAGAGGTGCTTGCCCGAGTACAGGCAGTACGCGTACGCGTCGCACCAGTCGACGTACACGACCGGCAACTTCACCGCGGCCGGCGCGGGCGGCCAGGCGCTGGAGGGCGTGTAGAGGTTGCCCTGGCAGCTCCCGGGGAGGGCCAGGCTCGGGTTCGCGTTGTAGAAGACCGTGTAGGCCTCGTACGTGACCTCGTACGCGTCGATGCAGTACGAGCCGCCGCCGCTGATCGGCGCGACCGTCATCCCGGCGGGGCACACGCAGATCCCGCCCGTGCAGGCGCCCGTCGTGCAGTCGTCGCTGCCCTCGCACTTCTGGCCGGCGCGGCACTTCTGGTTGCACGCGCCGCCGCAGTCGACGTCCGTCTCGTCGCCATTCAAGACGCCGTCGTTGCAGGCCGGCGGCTGGCACACGCCGCCGTCGCACACCCGGTCCTCGCAATCGGTCCCGGACGAGCAATGGAGGCCGGCGGCGCACGGGGGGCAGAGCGGGCCGCCGCAGTCGACGTCCGTCTCGTCGCCGTTCTGGAGCTCGTCGGTGCACGTGGGCGCGCCGCCGGAGCCGCCGTCGCCGCTCCCGCCGTGGCCGGTCGGGGTGGTCGTGGTCCCCTGGTGGTACGGCGGCGGCTTGTCGTCGTCCTCGGAGCAGGAGGGGGCGGCGGCGACGGCGAGGACCGCGAGAGCCGCGATCCCGGGCGTGGAGAAGGAGCGGAGCATCATGGGGTCACCGGGTAAGGAGGGGGGGTGCCCCCATCCTACATGACCCCGGCGCGGGACCCCAGCTTCCTGATCGGCCGCCCGCGGGACGGCCGGATCCCGGCGGCGCGCCGGCTCAGCCGCTGCCGCCCGCCGCCCCGGGCTCGCGGTAGCGCAGCGAGGCGCGCATGAAGTCCCGGTTCATCTGGGCGATCGTCTCGAGCCGGATCTCCTTGGGGCAGACCGCCTCGCACTCGCCGATGTTCGTGCAATGGCCGAAGCCCTGCGCCCGCGCCTCGGCCACCATCGCGAGCGACCTCCGGTCGCGCTCCGGCTGGCCCTGCGGCAGGACGTTCAGGTGCGTCATCTTCGCCGCCGTGAACAGCGACGCCGACGCGTTCGGGCACGACGCCACGCACGCGCCGCAGCCGATGCACGCGGCCGCGTCCATCGCGCGATCCGCGATCTCCTTGGGCACCGGGATCGCGTTGCCGTCCGGCGCGCTGCCCGTCGACACCGAGACGTACCCGCCGGCCGCCACGATCTTGTCGAACGCGCTCCGGTCGACCGCGAGGTCGCGCACCACCGGGAAGGCCGCCGCGCGCCAGGGCTCCAGCCACAGCTCGTCGCCGTCCTTGTAATGGCGCATGTGGAGCTGGCAGACGGTCGTGCCCCTGAGCGGCCCGTGCGCCTGGCCGTTGATCATGAACCCGCACATGCCGCAGATGCCCTCGCGGCAGTCGTGATCGAACGCGACCGGCGCCTCGCCCTTCAGGATCAGGCGCTGGTTGAGCACGTCCAGCATCTCCAGGAAGGACATGTGCTCGCTGACGTCGGGCACGTCGTACTTGACGAAGCCGCCGGCGTCGTCCTTGCCCTTCTGCCTCCAGACATTCAAGGTGAGGCGCATTACTTGTAACTCCGCTGCGTCAGGTGGACCTCATTGAACTGGAGCGGCTCCTTGTGGAGCTCGGGCTTCTCCCCCTCGCCCTTCCACTCCCATGCCGCCGCGTAGGCGAAGTTTTCGTCGTCGCGCCTGGCCTCGCCGTCGGGGGTCTGGTGCTCCTCGCGGAAGTGCCCGCCGCAGGACTCCTCGCGGTGCAGCGCGTCCCGGCACATGAGCTCCGCGAGCTCGAAGTAATCGGCGACGCGCCCGGCCTTCTCGAGCTCGTTGTTGAATTCCTCGCCCGCGCCGCCCACGCGCACGTCCTTCCAGAACTGCTCCTTGAGCGCCGGGATCGCGGAGAGGTTCTCCTCGAGGCCCTTCTTGTTCCGCGCCATCCCGCAGCTCTCCCACATCAGCTTGCCGAGCTCGCGGTGGAACGAGTCCACGGTCCGCGATCCCTTCGCGGCGAGGAGCTTGTCGAGCCTGGCCTTGACGCCCTTCTCCGCGTCCTTGACGGCCGCGTGATCGGCCTCGACCTTCGCGAGCTTCGTGGTCGCGAGGTAGTCGCCGATCGTGTAGGGGATGATGAAGTAGCCGTCCGCGAGCCCCTGCATGAGCGCGCTCGCGCCGAGCCGGTTCGCGCCGTGATCGGAGAAGTTCGCCTCGCCGAGCACGTACATGCCCGGGATGGTGCTCATCAGGTTGTAATCGACCCAGAGCCCGCCCATCGTGTAATGGATCGCCGGGTAGATGCGCATCGGGACCTTGTACGGATCGTCGCCGGTGATGCGCTCGTACATGTCGAAGAGGTTGCCGTACCGCTCGGCGATCGCGCGCTGCCCGAGGCGCTTGATGGCGTCGCCGAAGTCGAGGTAGACGCCGAGGCCCGAGGGCCCGACGCCGCGGCCCTCGTCGCAGGCGGCCTTGGCGGCGCGCGAGGCGACGTCGCGGGGGACGAGGTTGCCGAAGCTCGGGTAGCGCCGCTCGAGGTAGTAGTCGCGCTCCCCGTCCGGGATCTTGTCCGGCGAGCGGGTGTCGCCCTTCTTCTTCGGGACCCAGATCCGGCCGTCGTTCCGGAGCGACTCGCTCATCAGCGTGAGCTTCGACTGGTAATCCCCCGAGACCGGGATGCAGGTCGGGTGGATCTGCGTGAAGCAGGGGTTCGCGAAGAGCGCGCCGCGCTTGTGCGCGCGCCAGATCGCCGTGGCGTTCGATCCCTTCGCGTTCGTGGAGAGGAAGAAGGTGTTGCCGTAGCCGCCCGTGGCGAGCACGACCGCGTCGCCCACGTGCGTCTCCATCTTGCCGGTCACGAGGTTCCTCGTGACGATGCCGCGCGCCTTGCCGTCGATGAGGACGAGGTCGAGCATCTCGGTGCGCGGGTACATCTTGACCTTGCCGGCCTGCACCTGGCGCTCGAGCGCCTGGTAGGCGCCGAGCAGGAGCTGCTGCCCGGTCTGGCCGCGGGCGTAGAAGGTGCGCGAGACCTGCGCGCCGCCGAAGGAGCGGTTGGCCAGCGCACCGCCGTATTCGCGCGCGAACGGGACCCCCTGCGCGACGCACTGGTCGATGATGTTCACGCTGATCTGCGCGAGCCGGTAGACGTTCGCCTCGCGCGCGCGATAGTCGCCGCCCTTCACGGTGTCATAGAAGAGGCGGTAGATGCTGTCGCCGTCGTTCTGGTAGTTCTTCGCGGCGTTGATGCCGCCCTGCGCGGCGATGCTGTGCGCGCGGCGCGGCGAGTCCTGGATGCAGAAGCTCTTGACGTTGTAGCCGAGCTCCGCGAGCGTGGCCGCGGCCGAGCCGCCGGCGAGGCCCGTGCCGACCACGAGGACCGTGTACTTCCGCTTGTTCGCCGGGTTGACGAGCTTCAGGTGGAAGCGGTGGGAGTCCCATTTCTTCTCGATGGGACCTTCGGGGATCTTGGCGTCGAGCTGCATGAGGTTGAGCGCTCCAGGCTACCGGACCATGCCGGTCAGGACGGCGATCGGGACGACGGAGAACCCGATGGCGAGCAGGAAAGCGAACACGGCCGCGAAGCGCCGGAGGGCCGGCGTGTAGCGGGGGTGGTTGAATCCGACCGACTGGAACATGCTCCAGGCGCCGTGATAGAGGTGCAGGCCGAGCAGGCAGACCGAGAGAACATAGAAGCCGGCGACCGGGATGACCCGGAAGCTGTTCACCATGTTGTCGTACGGCCTGAGGTCGGCGAACGGCGCGGGCTGCACGGTGCCGGTCGTGAGGTGCAGGATGTGGAAGACGATGAACGCGGCGAGCACGAGGCCGCTCAGCGCCATGGTGCGCCCGGCGAGGTTCGGGTGGCGCTGCCCCTTGACCTGATACCGGACGGGCCGCGCCGCGCGGCTCGCGCCGGCGAGCGAGATGCCCGTGTAGAAGTGGATGCCGACCGCGAGCAGCAGGACGATCCGGGCGATCCAGAGCAGCGGCACGTTGGCGTGCAGCGCCTGGGCGTACGCGTTGAGCTGCTCGCGCCCCGCGAAGATCTGGAGGTTGCCGGCCATGTGGATGATCACGTAGCCGAAGAGGACGACGCCGCTCAGGGCCATCGCGACCTTCTTGCCCACGTAATCCTGGTAGAAGAGCGTGATGCGCTGGGTGGCTGCGGGCGCTGTGGAGCTCATCGACGCCCTCCTTTAGTGAGATTCCGCGGCGTTCGCTAGCCCCTTGTGCTACACGCCGGGCGGCCTGGGCGCGGATCTGCAAATTTTTCGCGATCCTGGAGAGCCTTCAACTACGCCGGCGCGCTCACCCCGTTCTCGCCCCCGCCCCCTTCCGCCGGCCCCAGCACCCGCGCCAGCGGCGTCCCCTTGAGCAGCCGCCCCAGCACCTCCGACACGCTCTCCCCCCCCAGGATCGCCAGCGGCGCCATGCTCTGCGCCACCCGCTCCGCCAGCGCCCGGTCGCTGAACGATTGCAATGCCGCCACCAGATCCGGCGAGATCGCCCCCGCCTTCCCCACCAGCGCCCGTACGTCCGCCTCGATCTCCCGCAGCCGCTGCTCCAGCTCCCGCTGCGCCACGTCCAGGTCCAGCTCGGCCGCCGCACGCCGCCGCCCGAGCTCCGCCAGGTGGATCCCGTTCACCGCCTCCTGCTCCGCGAGCTGCCCTGCCTGCTTCCGCTTCCGCACCTCCGCCTCCGAGTCCACCTGCGCGAGATCCACCTCCCGCTGCCGCTCCAGCTCGCGCATGCGCAGCGCGAGCTGCTTGATCCGCGTCGTGCTCTCCAGGTCCAGGATCTCCTGCCGCGACCCCTCCGACTCGCGCGTCAGCTCCACGCGCCGGCGCTCGGCCGCGATCGTCAGCGCCTGGCGCACCGCGTCCTGCTGCGCCCCCACCAGCAGCGCCGCGATCGCGTCGTCGCCGATCGTCACGTCGAGCACCTCGACGTCGTAGACCCGCATCCCGTTCTCCTCGAACAGGCGCCCGGGCCGCTTCCCGTCCTCGCCCTGGTGGCCCAGGATCACGTCGCGCAGCACGCTCACCGCGCCCGCGTAGAACGCCTCGATCCCCTGCTGCTTCACCGCGTGGCGGATCAGCGAGCGCAGGTGGTCGGTCAGGAACTTCACGTAGTTCTCCACGTCGAACCAGCGCGCGGGATCGCCCTCGAAATTCACCCTGTAGGACAGGCGCAGGCGCACGCGCACCAGATCGCGCGTCTCGGCCTCGACCACGTCCGAGACCTTGTTGTTGAGCACGCGCAGGTAGACCGTGCGCGTCACGTTGTCGTCGGTCTTCGGCGTGCCCGTCGACAGGTCCATCGCCTGGAGCGTCTCGTCGTACTCGAGCAGGTGCGTGTCGGGGCCGACCACCACCCGCCGCTCGCCGGTCTTGCGCACGACCATCACCGCGTAGCCGGTCCACACGCCGATCGCGACCGCGCCGTCGTAGCGCGTGTCGAGCACGATCGTCCGGGGCGCGGTGTACGTCTGCGTGCGCATGAAATCGTCGCCCGCGAACGTGCTCTTCGCCTCCTCCCTCGCGCGCGCCTCCTTCTCGGCCGCGGGCTTGCGCGAGTCCTTTTCCACGACGTACTCGCTCGCGCCGGGCTGCTTGCTCTTCACCGCCTGGAGCTGCGCGTTGTGCTCGAGCGCCTCGCGGTTGCCGGGGAACCAGAGCGCCACCTGCCGCGCGTCGAGCACGCGGCGCACGATCACCTCGCGCCGCGGATCGGGCAGGAAGATCGACGGGCCGCGCTCCAGGCGGATCTTGCCGGTGTGCCGGTCGAGCACGTAGCGGGCCTCGCCCGCGGGGATCGCGATCGAGTAATGGATCTCGTGCTCGCCGTACTTGATGATCGCGTGCTCGGTCCGCGGGAAATAGATCATCTGATCCCGGCCCGTCACGAACAGCTCGTCGCCGATCCCGTATGACTTGCCGTTCTCCTCGTAAGGCGCGATCACCTTCACGTAGATGCCGCTGTTCTCGTTCAGCTCGATCGCGCGGAACTTGCGCGCCTCACCCCGCTCGACGAACGCCTCGGTCGGGCGCGGGAACACCACGGCCGGGCCGCGGATGAAGCGCTTGTTGCCGTCCTCGTCGAGCAGGATGCAGTACTCGAGGCGCTCCAGCGTGACGGCCGATCGCACGTACGATCCGCTCGCGTCGGGGACCACCTCGATGCCCGTGGGCGGGATGTAGAACGAGACGTCCGTGCCCTTGATGACGAGCAGCTTGCCCATCGTGAGGTCCTCTTCGCGGAGGACCTCGTCGCCGCCGTCCTCGCCCGGGGTCTGGGGCTTCATGACGGCGTTCTTCCAGTTCGCCTTCGCGGCCTCCTCGTCGTAGACGCGCACGACGAGGTACTGGTTGCTGCGCAGGTTGTGGCCCTGGAGCACGCGCACCATCTGGCCGGGCCACTGCGCGAACGAGATGGGGCCGGGGATGTTCACCTTCCGGCCGACCTCGAGGTCGGGCAGGTTGTTGAGCGCGCCGGTGCGCGGGTGCGACTTGTCCCGCGCGGGGTTCTTGAGCACGAGGTACCACCCCTCGGGCGCCACCGAGAGCGTCTGGAGCGCGCCCTCCAGCGTCGTGCGATCGAAGCGCTTCGTGCTGGAATTGAACACCACCGGGCGGTCGGTGTTCGCGAGGCTCGTCTTGTGCGGGCCCACGTACACGTTGATGTTGCCCTTGGTCTCGTCGGAGATGAACGCGAACTCGTTCGGCGCGAGCACGAGGTCGCGCTCCCTGCCCCGATCCCTGTCCCTGTCTCGATCGTCCGCCATCGTGATGGTCCTCCGGCGGCGAGCATATAACAGCGCGCGGCTCGATCCGCGCGATTGCGTGGCGCCCGGGACGATTTGGGATTGAGCTGGCCGCGGGCTCCATGGCAGAGTCCAGGTCCTGCCCGCCCCGCGCTCGAGCCGTCGATCGGCACGCAGGCGAGCGCCAAGGAGTCGTGATGGCGAAGAGCGGCGATGCTCTGTTTCACCGCTGGCAAGGGTTGCTCGCGACCGCCACCGAAGACGGGTTCTTCAGGGACCTCACCCCCGGCTGGGAGCGCCTGCTCGGCTGGTCGCTCGACGAGCTCCGGGCCAGGCCGTACATCGAGCTCGTCCACCCGGAGGATCGAGAGGCCACCCTCGCCGAGGCCCGGCGGCTCTTCGAGGGCCAGGCGGGCGCGCGCTTCGAGAACCGCTACCTGTGCAAGGACGGCTCCTCCAGGTGGCTCCAGTGGAGCGCCTTCGTGGACATGAGCGAGCCGCCCGAGGAGCGCCTCCTCCACGGCACGGCCGCAGAGGTCACGGACCACGTCGAGGCCCGGCGAGAGCTCGAGCGCGCGCTCCAGGAGGCCCACGGCTTCCGGAGCCTGCTGGACGCGACCTCGGATTTCGTGGGCATGGCCGACCTCGCGGGGATCACGACCTACGTGAACCCACCCGGGCTGCGGATGGTCGGGAGGGAGGAAGAAGACGTCCGCGGGAAACCGATCCCGCATTTCCACACGCGCTCCCATGCGGAGCGCCTGGGGCGCGAGGCGATCCCGCACACGCTCGAGCACGGCATCTGGAGCGACGAAGGGGACCTCCTGCGGGTCGACGGCACGGTCATCCCGACCACCCAGGTCATCGTCCCCCTGCGCGACGCCGCGGGGAGGGTCTGCGCCCTCGGCACGATCGTGCGTGATATCAGCGGTTCGAAGGAGCTGGAGGCGGAGCTCCGCGATCAGAAGGACCGGCTCGCCGCCGCGCTCCAGGCGATGTCCACGCCGCTCATCCCCATCACGCGCGAGATCGTGGTCATGCCGCTGATCGGGCAGATGGACGCCGAGCGCGCGGACCGGGTGATGGAGGTCGCCCTCGGCGGCGTCCAGGCGAGCGGCGCGCAGGTGGTGATCCTCGACGTGACCGGGCTCGCGGTGGTGGACTCGCGGGTCGCCGCCGCGCTCGTGCGCGCCGCGCGCGCCCTGCGCCTGCTCGGCGCGCGCACCGTGCTGACGGGCATCCAGCCGGCGGTGGCCCAGACCCTCGTGGGGCTGGACCTGGACCTCGAGGGCATCACGACGCAGGGCACGCTGCAGAGCGCCATCGCCGCCGCCCTGCGCAGCAGCACCGGCGGCGCCGCGGCGCCCCGCGGCGGCCGGGCTCAGGGGTGATCCCCGCATTGGCCAGGCGCGACACATCTCCTGGCCTACACCGGGAGGCGCTCTCCGAGCCGCTCCTGGTCACTCCCGGATCACGACGCGCGTGCCGACGGGGGCGAGCGCCGCGACCTCGTCGATCTCGTCGTTGTCGAGGGCGACGCAGCCGAGCGTCCAGTCCAGGAGCTTGTGATGGCGGTCGCGCATGTCGGCGCGGCGGCCGTGAATGGCGATGGCCGAGCCAGGGCCGAGCTTCCGGTCGACCTCGCCGCGCGCCGCGAGGTCGTCGAAGCGCGCCCGGTCCTCGTCGTTGGGATAGCTCAGCGCGAGGTAGGTGTGCCAGCGGCTCGGGTATCGGCCGGTGATAGAATAGGTGCCGATGGGCGTCACCCGGTCGCCCTCGACGCGCTTCTGGCCGAGGCCGCCGCTGCCGAGCGCGACGCCGTACGATTTCACGATGACATTGCCGGCCACGAGGTGGAGCAGGTGCGCCCGCTTCTGGATGAAGAGCTCCGTGATCGCGGGGCGCGGCGCGCGATCCAGCGCCCCCGGGTCGCACCGGTAGCCGGCCGGGCAGGCCCCGTCCCCCCCGGGAGCCTCCGCGCTCGCGGCGGGCGGCTCGGGCGCGGCCAGGGCCCGGACGGGGGCCTCGGACGCGGTGGTCAGGGCCTCGACGCGCGGGGGCGGGCCGTCGTGGTCGGCGCGGCCTGGAGGGCTGCAGGCGACAAGGAGCGCGAGGGCGAGGAGGGGCGCGAAGGGTCTCATGCTGGCTCGTCGGCGGGTGCAGGCGGAATGTGACGGGAAACGACGCGGCGCACCGCGCGCTTCCGTCCGCGTGAGGGGGACCAGGGGGCCGGCGGCCGTCAGGGGGCGAAGAGGAGGCCGGCGGCGTCGAGCACGTCGGCGAGGCCCGGCGGCGGGGCCGCGCGCAGGGCGTCGATGCCGTGCGCGTGGGCGCGGGAGGCGCGGCCCTGCGCTATCTCGTGGTAATGGTAGGCGAGGCGGATCAGGGGGTCGGACTCGTCGCGGGCGGCGAGCAGGTCGCGCCAGATCGGGGCGTCGCATTCGAGGCCGGTCATCAGGCCGGCGTACGCGGCGTGCAGCAGCAGCAGGGCGCCGGGGGGGCCGGCGAGGCGGCCGTGAATGGACGCGAACGAGGAGGCGAGCGCCTCCCAGGCGAGCGCGACGGGGTACACGGTGAATGGGTTGTCCTCGAGCCAGGCCTCGCCGAGGTCCGGATCGCCGCCGCCGGGCGCGCCGGCCGCGTGGCGCGCGGCGCCGAGGAGGTGGCCGAGCAGCGAGGCGTCCACGAGATCGCTGAGCAGGAGGGGGACGGCGAGGGGGTTCGCTGTCTCGAAGAGGATCCGCGGGGGCCAGCCGCCGGCTTCGAGCTCGGCCTCGGTGGTGCGCCAGGCGTAGACGTCCCAGAAGCGGACCTCGTGCGCCGCGCGGGCGGCGCCCTCCGCGGGCCTCTGGAGGTCCTCGCGCGGCGGCCGGCCGGTGAGGCGATCGGGGTCGATCGCGAGATCGAAGACGAAATCGCGGACGAGGTCGCGGTGCAGGTCGCCGCCATAGTCACGGAAGAAGGCGCGGACGAAGCCGCGGAGGAGGCCGCGGCCGAAATCGCGGAGGAACGTGCGGCCGATGTCGCGAACGCCCGCGAGGCCGAAATGGCGGAGGAAGTCGTGGCCGAAGACGCGGACGCCGTCGACGCAGGGGTCGAGGACGGCGTCCCTGCCATAAGCGCGGACGAGCTCGGCGGCGGCGGCGCGCGGGGGGGCGGCGGGCAGCGCGCCGGCGCGCTGGAACGGCTCGAGGACGGCGCCGATCGCGGCCTCGGCCCACGCGCGCATGCCCGCCTCGACGCGCGCGCCGAGGGATCGGCCGCCGATCCGCTGCTCGCCGGCGTGCGCGCGGCGCGGGGGGATGGATCCGCCGGGCGGCGCGCGGCGCCGCGCGGGCAGCGGGGAGGGCGTGGCGGCGCCGGAGAGCGGGAGGGCGAGCGCGTGGAACTCGCCGCGCAGCACGACCCGCGCGGGGCCGAAGTCCCTGGCGAACCGGCCGCGCGACTCCAGCTCGGCCGCGAGCTTGCCCGCGATCCAGGCCGTGGCCGCGCGCACTGCCTCGCCCGCCGGCTCGGCGGAGAGCGGGAGATCCAGGCTCCACGCGTACATCTGGGAGACGCTCTCGTCGCGCAGCGCGGCGAGCCACACCGAGAGCGACGCCGGCTCGTCGAGCCACACGACGTCCGCCGGCTCCTGCCGCGAGGACGGGCCGGCGTCCGAGGTGGGGCCCTCGGGGCAGGCATCGGGCTCGGGGCGCAGGGCGCGCCACGTGGAGCGCGACCCGGAGCCCCGAATGTCAGCGGGCTCGGGGCGCAGGGCGCTGTCAGGCGA
>CAYQYG010000291.1:0-11884 GCA_964421485.1 uncultured Polyangiaceae bacterium
CATGTAGGGTTAGACGACGACGCTCCTCGAGAGGGGCGGGGCGGCGCGGGCGGCGCGGGGCAGCGACGCGTCGTGTGGGAGTCCGCCGCCACGGACGGATCGACGCAGAAGGTCTGGCAGCGGTCGCGCTCGGCGATGCAGGAGGCGTGCGCGGCATCACAGGCTTCGCGCTGGGCCGTGAGCGTCGCGAGGTCGGCGGCGCGCTTGTCGGCGAGCGCTCGCTGCTCGTCGCGCTCGGCGGCGAGGGCCGCGCGCTCCTTTTCCCAGGCCTGGGTCATGCTCTCGCGCGCCGCGACGGCCTCCTTCGCGGCCGCGGCGGCCTCGTCCTCGCACGCCTTGAGTCGGCCGGCGTACATCGACTGGAGGCTCTGCACCTCCCGCGCGCGCTCCGCCTCGGTCGCGCCGGACCTCTCGATGGCGGCCATCGCGCGCTGGTGCTCGACGCGGTCCTTCTCGCGGGCGACGCGGCACGCGGTGGCGTTGCTCTCCGAGAGCCGGTACGAGGCGACGCAGGTGTCGAGCTTGTCGAACGACTCGGCCCCCTCGCGGCGCGCGCGCTCGAGCTCCTGCGCGAGCTGGATCGTCTCCCGCTTGGAGAAGGCGACGAGCGCGCCGGCGACCGCGGCGAGCAGGAGCGCGCCGGCCGCGATCCGGAACCGGAGCAGGGCGGCCTTCTGGCGGGCCTGGCGGCGCTCCTCCTCGCGCGCGGCCTCCCGCTCGGGCTCGAGCAGCACGTCGAGCTGCTCGGCGAGCTCGCTCATCGAGGGGCGATCGGCCGGATCCAGCGCGAGCCACCGCTTGAACGCCTCGGAGAGCAGCTCGCGCGGCCGCCCGGTGAGCTCCGGCAGGACGCCCAGGCCGAGCGGCCGCTGGGCGCGGATCTCGTGCGCCTGGCCGAGCTCCGTGCGGGTGGCGGCCGTCTCGCCCGGGAACCCCTGGGGCCCGGCCAGCGCGAAGAGCAGCGTCGCGCCGAGGCCGTAGGTGTCCATCTTCTCGTTGAGCGGCACGGCCCCGGGGAACGCGTTGAGCGCGCGGACCTGCTCGGGCGCGGCGTAGAGCGCGGTGCCGGCGCAGAACGTGGCCTCCTTCTCGGCCGCGACGCCGAGGTCGAGCAGGATGGGGTGCACGCGCCCGCCGAAGCGCGCGAGGTAGATGTTGTCGGGCTTGACGTCCTGGTGCCGGAGCCCGGCCGCGTGCAGGGCGTCGAGGCCGCGCGCGATCGGGACGAAGATGTCGTGGGCCTCGCGCGCGTCGATGGGGCCGCGCGCGAGGCGCTCCGCGAGCGTCTCGCCCTCGTACACGGGCATGGTGAGCCACACGTAATCGGCGGTCATCCCGTGGTCCTTGAGCTGGACGACGTTCGGGTGGCCGACGGTGGCCAGCATCACGAGCTCGCGCTCGACGTTGCGGGTCGCGTAGAGCGATCGCGGCAGGAGCTTCAGCGCGACCTGGTGCTCCGGCACGTCCACGCGCTGCGCGACGTAGACCTTGCCGAACATGCCCTGCCCGAGCAGGCGGACGAGCCGGTAGAGGCCGCCCACCATGTGGCCGCTCTCCGGCAGGATCGACGGCCCCCGCGGCGGGGCGCTGCCGCGCCCCTCCATGGTGGTGCTCGTCACGTCCTCCTTGTCCGGCGCGGAGCCCGGCGCGGAGCCCGGTACGGATGCCGGTTCCTGTGAGCCGCCCGACGGCGCCGCCACCGTGACGGCGAACGCCTGGATGATGGTGGTGCGGAGCTTCGGGTCGGCGGGCACGGCCCGACCAGCGTACCGGAACGGCGTGGGGAGGCGAAGAAGTGGGCAAGAGTGCGCCGCGCCGCCGCCTCGCCCGCGGCCCGACGGCGCCGCCCAGGCGTGTGGTGTAGAGTGCCCGCGGGTCAGCGCTCGGGCTCACCGCGGGGCGCCCGAGACTCCGACACCGACGCCTCGATGAAGCACGCCGACGACGCGCCGCCCCGCCGCTGGGTGGCGCTGACCGCCCTCCTGCCGATCTTGCTGCTCGTGGTCTACGTCGTCCGGGGCTTCGCCGCCTCGAGCGCCGCGGACCGCGGCACCGCGGAGGCCGCGGCCTCCGCCGAGCTGCCGCCGGGCGCGTGCGCCTTCCCGGGCGAGGGCGACGCCCGCGCGCGGCTCGCGGTCGTGATCATCGACAGCCTCCGGTACGAGACGGCCACCGATCCCGCGATCATGCCGTTCCTCTCCTCCCTGCAGGAGCGCTCCCTGCACGGGCGGATGAAGCCCTGCCTCTCGCAGCTCTCGCTGCTCTGCATGCGGACGATGTTCGAGGGCCGCGAGCCGCTGCTCGTCACCGGCCTGACGAACTTCACCGGCATGCAGGTCGAGGCGCCGAACCTCGTCGCCCAGCTCGCGGCCCGCGGCGCGCGCGCGGCCATGGTCGCGGACGGCCCCCTCGTCAGCCTCTACCGCCCCGCGCTCGTCGAGGCGCACGACTTCGACGACCGCCCCGACCCGCGCGTGGAGCGCGACGACTACGGCCGCGCCCTCGCGCTCTCCTGGGCGGCGGACCCTTCGCTCGACGTGATCGTCGCGCTCGTCATCGACACCGACGGGACCGCGCACCGCGAGGGCATCCACACCGCGCGCTACGCCGCGAAGTTCCGCGAGGCCGACGAGACGGTGCGCGAGATCGAGGCGCGGCTCGGCCCGCGCGACACGCTCTTCGTCCTCGGCGATCACGGCCACGATCCCGAGGGCCACCACTCCACCGGCATCGACGCGCCGACCGCCTACTTCGCCCGCGGCCCCGTCTTCCCGCCCGGGCAGCGCCTCGACACGGACATGGAGACGACGCGCTTCCTGCTCGGCGTGGCCACCTGCGCCCCCGTCTCCGCCGGCTACGACGGCCAGACCCCGCTCGACGCGCTCAGCGTGCCCGACGCGTACCGCGCGGCCATGCGCGGGCTCATCGCGAGGCTCCCGCCGCGGGGATCGGGCGAGGCCGAGGGCGGGCTCGCCGCGCTCCTGCGCTGGCTCCCGATCGGCGTCCTCGTCCTCGCCTACCTCGGGCTGATCCGGCGCGCGGGCGGCGACGCGCGGGGGCCCCGAGCGACGTCGCTGGCGCGCCCGGTCGTGCTCAACGTCGCGCTCCTCGGCCTCGGCGCGATCACGTCGCCGGCGGCCGGGCTCTGGGCCGCCGCCGCCGCGAACGTCCTGCTGCTGCTGCTCGGCGGCCGCGCGGGCCTCCCTCCGGCGCTCCGCGCGGGCTCGCTGGACCGCCTCGCGTGGCTCGCCCTCGCGCTCCAGGTCGTCGCCGGCGCGGCCGCGCACCGCTACCTCATCCCCCTCCAGGACCACGTCAACGCCACCTGGCAGGCCTGCTTCGCCGTCGGCCTCGCGCTCGCCGCGCTCACCGCCGCCGGGCCCCTCTCCCGGGTGATCGGCGAGGGCTACGGCCTCGCGACCGGCTGGGCCGCGTGGGGCCTGACCCTCTTCGGCCTCTTCCACGGGCCGTACTACTACGGCGCCGCCCGCAACCTGCTCTTCGGGGTCACCTGGCTCGTCGCCGCCGCCGCGGGCGCGCGGCTCGTCCGTGACCGCGCCTTGCTCCGCGCCGCGATCCTCGCGCTGGTCCCGCTCATCCCGCTCCACCTCCCCCTCATGAAGGAGTGGAAGCTCCGGTACATGATGCTGGACGACGGCATGTCGCGGCCCGCGCTGCTCGGCGCCGCCGCCGCGCTGACCGCGATCGCCGTCCTGCTCACCCCCGATCGCGCCCCCTGGCGGCGCGCGCTGCCGCTGCTCGCCGCGTTCGTCGCGCTCGGCCTCGCCACGCAGATGCCGCACGGGATGGTGCTCGCGGGCGTCCTGCTCTTCCTGTCGTACCAGGGCTACTGCGCGTGCGCGCGCGCCCTCGCCGCCACGCCCGGCGCGCGCCCGAGCGCGCGCTGGCTGGCGCCCGCCGGCCAGGTCTCGTACGCGTTCATGCTCTTCTTCGTCCTGTTCCGCGGCGTCCGCTTCGCGAACGTCTCGTTCGAGTTCGTCCTGCCCATCGTCCCCGTCGGCCGCGGCGAGACGTTCACCGCGATGATCGCGGTCCCCCTCGTGCTCGCGCGCCACTGCGGCCCGATCGCGCTGCTCCTCGCCTCGGCGGAGCGCCCCGGCGCGCCCGCGCTCCACCTGCTCTTCTTCAAGCTCGCCTCGATGACCGCGTTCCTCGCCGGCATGGAGATCGCCGGCGCCTCCGCCGCCATCCTCTTCGCGCGCCTCCTCACGCAGGAGCTCACGCTGCTCGCGTACCTCTACGCGGCCGTGGTGGTCACCGCCGCGCTCGCCCTCGGCCGCGCGCCCCCGCGGCGCGGCGGATCCGAGCTCGCCGGCTTGACCTCCGGGGCTGACCCGGCTGTATAGACGCGCGCTCCAGCGGCCCGACATGAAGTGCACCGTCCTCGTCCCGTCGTACAACCGGCTCCCCAGCCTGCTCGAGCTGCTCGAGCGCCTGCGCCGGCAGGACTACCCGGACTTCGACGTGCTCGTCGTCGAGCAGAGCACGAGGGCCTCGCCGGCGGACGTCGCGCGCCTCGACGCGGCCGCCGCCGAGGATCCGCGGATCCGCGTGGAGCGGCACCCGCCGCTCGGCGTCGGCGGCGCGCGCAACGCCGGCGTCGCGTCCGCGGGCGGCGAGGTCGTGCTCCTCATCGACGACGACGATCTCCCCGCGACCGACGACTGGATCAGCCGGCACATGAAGAACTACGCCGATCTCGCCTGCGTCGCCGTGCACGGCGGCGAGCGGCGGGAGGGCGGCGGCGGGGGCGCGTTCGAGCGGCGCTTCCCGCGGCTCGCGCACCGGCTGGCCATGAGCTACTCCCCCTTCGGGACGCCGATGGCGTTCCCCGGCGTGCAGCGCAGGAAGCAGGGCTGCGCCTACCTGCGCGGCGGCAACTCCTCCATCCGGCGGCGGCTCGCGATCGAGGCCGGCGGCTGGGTCGACGAGTGCGGCAACGGCCAGGAGGAGCACGATTTCTCGTTCCGCCTGCGCAAGCTCATGCGGCCTGGCCAGTACATCGCGTTCGACCCCACGGCGCAGATCATCCGCCGCATGGACATCCCCGGCGGCGCCGAGCGCCGCACGGGCACGCTGGCCCGCGAGATCGAGGGCAACGTGCGCTTCTACTTCGGGGTGATCCGCCGCCACCGGCCCGTCCGGACGGCGCTGCTCGCGCCGCTCTACCCCGCAGTGATCTTCGGCCGCTCGATCGGCTGGATCCTGGACGACCGCGCGCACGAGCCCGCGCCGCGCCGCGCGCTGGCCCTCTCCCAGCTCGCCGTCGTCTTCCCCTTCCTCCTGGCGCGCGGTCTGCTCCGCTTCGCCGTCGACCCGAGCGGCGCGACCGTCCGCCCGGAGGCCGCGCCCCCGCCGCGCCCCCCACGCTGAGCGCCCGCCGGAGCCCGATCCGGCCCCCGACATGGCCACGATCCTCCTCTCGTACCTGAACCACACGTCGCCGCACGCCGGCGGCGCGGTGCACGGCTACCACGTGGTCGAGCAGCTCCGCCGCCTCGGCCACCAGCTCGTCACCGCCGAGCCGAGGACCGACGATCGCCTCGCGCGCGGCCCGCGGACCCTCCGGGGGATGCGCGACCTGCTCGCCCGGGCCGACGCGATCTACATGCGCTGCGATCCGCGCCCCTGGGACGAGGCGCTGCTCCTCCTGAACCGCCGCACGCGCCGCGTCCCCGTCATCGTCGAGATGAACGCCCCCGAGAACGAGGAGGCGCTCCCCGGCTCGATCTGGCGCCACCGGCCGCTCTTCCTGCTCCGGACGCGCGCGCGGGGCCTCCACTACCACTCGATCGTGCGCCTGTCGGACGCGGTCGTGTGCGTGTCGAGCCAGCTCGCCGACTACGTCCGCGCGCGCTACCCGATCGCGCCCGACAGGGTCTTCGCCGTGCCGAACGGCGGCGTCCCCGCGGCGGAGCTGCCCGCGGCGCGCGACGACGGCGAGGTGCGCGTGGTCTGGGCCGGGGGCTACAAGTGGCCCTGGCAGGCGCTCGACACGCTGACGGAGGCCGCGGCGAGGCTCCACGCCGAGGTGCCCTCCGCGACGGTGCACCTCTACACGGACGCGCCCGCGTCGGCGTTCCAGGGCGCGCCCGGCGTGGCGGTGCACGCGCTCGTGCCGCACGCGGAGCTCGGGCGCGTGCTCGCGTCGATGGATGCGGCGGTGTGCCTGCGCCGCGGGTGGACGGGGGTGTACAGCTCGCCGCTGAAGCTGTTCGACTTCATGGCGGCCGGGCTGCCGGTCGTGGCGACGCGGATGGGGCAGATCGTCGAGGTGGTGGAGGACGGGGTGCAGGGCTACCTGGTGGGCGACGACGCGCGCGAGGTGGCGGACGCGCTGATCAAGCTGGCGCGGGACCCGGCGCGCCGCCGGGCGATGGGCCGCGCGGCGCGAGACCGGATCGCGGCGCACTACACCTGGGATCACACGGGAGACGCGATCGGCGCGGTGATCGATCGCCTGCTCCGCTAGTCCTTCGCGCCCGAAGTCTCGCCAGGGATCTCAGAGGAGAGAGGAGAGAGAGTCACAGGGAGGCGGGGAGGCGGGGAGGGAGAGAGATTCTCAGAAATTCTGACCTCCCCGCCTCCCCGCCTCCCTGTGACTCTCTCTCGGAGATCCCTGGCAGGACTTGAGACGGACGGGACAGTGCTCGTCAGATGCTCTCGGGCGACACGAAGACGATCTCCACCCGGGCGTTCCGGGCGCGCTCGCTGCCGGCCGGATCGACGACCGGGGCGCGCGCGCCGGCGAGGACCGCCTCGACGCGCGCGGTGGGGCGCAGGATCTGCATCGCGGCCTCGGCGCGGGCCTTCCATGCGGGCTCGTCCTTCGGCGACGGCTCGCGGTCGCTGTGCAGCACGACGGCGACGGGGAACGCGGGGTGCGCGGCGGCGACCTTCGCCAGCTCGCGGAGCCGGGCCTCGCCGGCGGGCGTCAGCGTGTTGCCGGCGAAGACGCCGCGGAGCGTGACCACGATCCCGCGGTCGTCCCGCGCCGGGGACCACTTGCCCGCCGCGGAGAGCTCCGCGAGGAGCGCGTCGCCGGCGCCCGGTGCGCGGCTCACGGGCGTCCCGGCGCGCCGGACCGCGGTGAGCGCGGCGAGGCAGCCGGCGCGCACCCGGGAGGCCCGGTCGATCGGCGCCGCGCCGCCGCCGCCGAAGTCCGCCTCGAGCTGGTCGGCCGCCGCCGCGGCGTCGGCGACCTGCTTGCCGAGATCGGCCGGGGCCGGCGCCGCGCCCGCGGCCGGCTGAGCCGGCGCCGCGGGCTGATCCTGGGCGGCCGGCTGGACGGCCGGCAACGTCAGCAGGCGGGCCGCGCCGCAGAGCACCCGGGCCTGGAGCGACAGCGCGCGCGCGGCCGTGAGGCGGGCCTTCTCGCGATCGCCGTCCGCGCGCCCCGACGGGACGACCGGCTGAGCTTCGCGGACGACCTTGATGCGCACGTCGAGCCCCTCGATGTCCGCGGCGACCTGCTTCTGATCGCCCTCGATGATCGAGAGCTCCTCCTTCGCCAGGGACAGCGACCTCGCGGCATCGACCTCCGCCGCCTCGGCCCGGGCGATGCGGGCGAGCGCGTGGGCGTGGGCGTAGGCGGCGATCGCGCGCTCCGCGAGGATCTGGGCCCCGGAGAGGTCCTCGCCCTCGAACGCCGCGTCCGCCTCGCGCCGCAGCTTCTCCGCGTGCGCGAACGCGGCCGGCGCGTGGAGCCGCGCCTCCTCGGCCGCGGCGCCCTTGCGGACCTGATCCGCCTCGGCGAGCACCGCCGGCCTCGGGATCGGCGCGCACGCCACGAGCGCCGCCGCGAGCCCGGGCGCGATCGCGAGGCGCAGCGCCCTCATCGCGCGCCCTGCTTCGTGGCGGGCGCAGCCTTTGCCCCGCCGGCCTTGGCCGCGCCCTTCGCGCCGGCCTTCTTGCTCGCCTCGATCCGGCCCTGCTCCGCGCGCTCCGCGGCGGCCGCGGCCTCGCGCGCCTCCGCCTGGAGCCGCACGAGCTCCGCGGCGGCGCGCTCGTACCGCGCCTGGGTCTCCTCGAGCAGCGCGCGCGCCCGCTCGAGCCTCGTCGCCGCGTCGCGCGCCTTCTGCGCCGTGTCCACGGCCGCCGCCTCCGCCGCGACCGCGCGCAGCAGGTCCCGCGCGGTCTCCGCGTGCTCCAGCGCGAGCCCGTCGAGCTGCCGCGCGTGCGCCGCGTCGCCGGCCGCGCGGGCCCCGTGCGCGCGCGAGAGCGCCCTCTTCGCCTGCTCCACCGGCTCGGCCACGATCTTCGCCGCCTTCCCCGTCCTCGGCGCCTCGGCGGCGTCGGCCTTCCCGGGTCCGGCGGCCGCCTTCATCTCCTCGGCGATGCGCGCCGCGATCTCCCGCAGCAGCGCCTCGGCCTTCGCGCCGTCGCCCGGGGGCGCCGGCGGCAGGACGGTCAGCGACCGCTCCGCGCCGCCGTGCGCGAGGGCCTCGCCGCCCCAGAGAGACGCCGCGGCCGCGAGGAACGAGGCGGCGGCCAGCCGGCGCGCACGCGAGGAGGATCGCTGATGGCAGGGACGCACGCTCGCCAGGTAGCAAAGCGGGCTCGCGCGAGCAAGCCGCGCCGGCGCGGCGCGCCCCCGCCGCGCCCTCGCGCCGCGGTCAGCGCGGCAGGAAGTTCCGCACGGCCCAGTCGATCTGCGCCTGCTGCCGCTCGATCTCCGCCTTCGTCCCGCCGGCCTCGAGCAGGAACACGTGGTCGTCGTCCACGAACACCGTGAGCAGGTACAGGTGCGGCGTCTTGCCCTCGTCGTGGCCGAAGCGCATCTGCACGCCGGAGAGGCCGCTCCTGGCCTTCACGTCGCTCTTGCCGAGCATCGCGTAGCCGCCGGACTCGCGCATCTTGTTCTCGATCACGTGGGCCCAGAAGCCGAGGTCGCCCTTGGGATCGTTCTCCTGGGCGCGGATGCCGAGGACCACGCCCTCCGCGGTCGTGGCGCGGTACTCGTCGTCCGGGTAGCGGTCGTCGCCGAGGTCGACGAAGCCGGGCGGCGTCGCCGGGACGAAGGGCCGGCCGCAGCCGAGCGCGAGCGCGGCCGTCGCCGCGAGGGCGAGGAGGGAGAGGCGGGCGGATCGGTTCATGGGTTGCGCCTTGCTCACAGGTTGAGGAGCCGCCCGAGCCCGAGCTCGTTCAGCCAGACGACGGGGAGCCGCGGGCCCGCCGGGTCGATCGACTCGCGCGGGCGCGGCTGGAAGCTCACGGTGATCGTCGAGAACGCGGCGCGATCGCGCAGGAGCTTGAGGCGCCCCTCGATGCGCTCGATCTCGCCCGCGACGCGGCCGAGCTCGCGCTCGAGCGTCACCGACTCCTCCACGGTCGCGGCCTTCTCGAGCAGCTTCTCCAGCCGATCGCGGATCGCGCGGGCGTTCCTCACGCGGATCTCGAGGTCCACGTACTCCTCGGTCACGTCCTCGACCGCGACGTTCCGGTGCAGCATGTCGCCCACGCCCTCGACGAGCTTCACGGCGTCGTCGAAGCGGGACACCGGCACGCGGATCACGATCGACGCGTCGTCGCGGCGCGCGAGGAACCCGCCGACGTCGCGCGCGATGGCCTCGACCTTGGCGAGCGAGGCGTTGACCTCGAAGACCGCCATCGTGATCTGCGCCGTGTAGATGAGCAGCGGCGCGCGCACCGAGACCGCCTGGCCCGGCGGTTGCTCCTGCGTGGACGGCGTGGACGGCGCGCCCGGCGCCGGCTGCCCCGCGGGCGCCGGCTTCGCGGGCGGCGGCGGCGCGCCCTTCGCGAGCTCCGCGCCCGTGGCGCGCGTCAGATCCCCTCTCATCTCCTCGCCGGCGAACGTCAGCCTGTCCGCCTTGTCGGCGATGCCGTCGCCGTCGCTCTCGCCGTACTCCTTCGCCATCCCGCCCATCATCCCCGGCGCCGGCGCGGGCTCCGACATGGGCGAGGAGGCGTAGGCCGGCGATGCGGCGCTGCTGCCGCCGCAGCCGAGGAGGCCGGCGAGGCAGCTCAAGAGGGCCCAGAAGGGCAGCGTGGTTCTCATGGTTCCTCGGGGGGGCGAGCGGGACGCAGACCCGCAACGCGACCGCTCCGGGCG
Organism: uncultured Polyangiaceae bacterium; assembly: GCA_964421485.1. Taxonomy (GTDB): domain Bacteria; phylum Myxococcota_A; class Polyangia; order Polyangiales; family Polyangiaceae; genus CAYQYG01. The sequence continues at coordinate 10,094 of CAYQYG010000291.1, forward strand.
ACCTTACACCGGAGCGCCCCCGCTGGAACATGCCCATCGAGCGCGAGGCGGTCATCGCTGCCCGGCCCGTCGACGATATCGCCGACCGCGACCACGAGATCGACCGCGGCCTCCTTGAGGTGGCGGAGCGCGGCCGCGAGGGCGGCGTCCTCGGCGTGGATCCAGCTCACCGTGGACGGTTCCGGGCTCGCGGGCTGCTGACGGGTCTTGCGCCCGACGGCGGGAGGGCACAGGCTCCGCCGCGAGCGCGGCCTGCCCGATCGGTCGGCCGCAACTGAGGAGAGCCGCATGTCGAATGGCGCGGAAACAATTCTGGTCCCGGTCGATTTCGAGCCGGCGTCGATGAAGGCGATCGAGCTCGCGAAGGAGCTCGCCGGGAAGACGGGAGGGGAGGTCGTGCTCCTGCACGTCTATCAGCTCCCTGTGTACACGTACCCCGGCCTGGAGCCGGCGCTCCTCCCCGGCTTCCACGCGGAGGTCTCCGCGGCGGCCGCGCGCGCGGTGGAGCAGCTCTCGGCGCAGACGGGCGGCCTGCGCGCGCTGCTCCGGGAGGGCGATCCGGCGTCGGAGATCCTCGCGGCGGCGACGGAGCACAAGGCCACGATGATCGTCATGGGCACGCATGGCCGCCGGGGCATCGCGCACCTCTTCCTGGGCAGCGTCGCGGAGAAGGTCATCCGCAAGGCCTCCGTCCCGGTCCTGACGGTGCGCGCCGCGTGAGCCCCCCGGGGCGGGATACGCCGCCCCACGTGGGTTTGGGGCGGAGGGCGCGCCGCAGGATGGAGCGCGACCCGGAGCCCCAAATGTCAAACCGGCGGTTCGGGGCGGAGGGCGCGCCGCCGGGTGGAGCGCGACCTGGAGCCACGAGCCTCAACTAAGGCCCCGCATGCCGTCGTTCTCCGCGCGCGAGCTTGTCCTCCCGCCGAACCTCCTCAGCCTGGCCCGGCTGCCGCTGGCCGCGCTCTTCCCGTTCGTCGCCGCCCGACCGGGCCCTGCGCTGGCCGTGCTCTGCGCCGCCGGCCTGACGGACGTGCTCGACGGCTGGATCGCGCGCCGCTCCGGGCGGGTGACGGCGACCGGGGCCGTGGTGGATCCGATCGCGGACAAGGTCTTCGCGCTGGCGGTGGTGGGCAGCCTGCTCGCGCACGGCCGTCTCCCCCTCTGGGGCATCCCCGCGCTCCTCTCGCGCGAGATCCTGGAGGTCCCGCTGGCCCTCTGGATCGCGCTCGCCCCCCGCTTCCGCGGCACCCGCCTGGAGGGCGCGCGCGCCAACATCCCCGGCAAGCTCGCCACGATGGTGCAGTTCGCCGCGGTCCTCTGCGCGATCGCCCTGCCGGCAGCGCTCGAGGCGACGCTCATCGCCGCGGCCGTCGCGGGCGCGGCTGCCGGGATCTCGTACTGGGCGCGGCAGCTCCGGCGCACGCGCGCCGCGCGAGATTGACGAGTCCTTTCCAGCAGGCGAGTTCGACAGGGACCACCAGCCTCGACTCGTGCATTTTCCGCAATGACGGCGGGGGGCGGACTGATCGCGCCGGCGGGGGGCATACCGATGCTCGGGTCTGGGGGCGGAGGGCGCGTCGTCGACGTCGCGCCGCATGCATTGCCGTGACTCGAGGAGAATTCGCCTGGCGCAGGCAGAATGTGCCGTCGGATCAGGCCGGTGCACGTATATACGCCTGGTCTCGACGGACCCGCTCAATAAATTCGACAGCGCGCATCGATTTGCGCCTTGATTCCACCGACGAGACCGACAAGGAGTTCCTGATGAGCACCGAGGGCCTGTACGAGCAG
>CAYQYG010000292.1:0-11883 GCA_964421485.1 uncultured Polyangiaceae bacterium
CGAGGCGAAGCGCATCGACCTCGCGTTCCTCTTCGACCCGATGATGGCGGTCCACACCTCGAACGTCGAGCCGCTGCCGCACCAGATCACCGCGGTGTACGAGTCGATGCTGCCGCGCCAGCCCCTCCGCTTCGTCCTCGCGGACGATCCGGGCGCGGGCAAGACCATCATGGCGGGCCTCTACATCCGTGAGCTCATCATGCGCGCGGACGCGCGGCGCATCCTCATCGTCGCGCCCGGCGGCCTGGTCGAGCAGTGGCGGGACGAGCTCTTCGAGAAGTTCGGGCTCGAGTTCCGCATCTTCTCCAGGGAGCTGGAGCTCTCCTCGCCGAGCGGGAACCCCTTCGAGGACGTGGACCACCTCATCGTCCGCCTCGACCAGATATCGCGCGCCGAGGACCTGCACGACAAGCTCTGCGCCGCGCCGTGGGATCTGGTCGTATTCGACGAGGCGCACAAGCTCTCCGCGCACTTCTTCGGCCAGAAGATCGAGCGGACGAAGCGCTTCGAGCTCGCCGAGAAGCTCGGCGCGCACACGCGGCACCTCCTGCTCATGACGGCCACGCCGCACAACGGCAAGGAGGAGGATTTCCAGCTGTTCCTTTCGCTGCTCGATTCCGACCGCTTCTACGGCAAGTTCCGCGACGGCGTGCACGAGGCGGACACGTCCGACCTCATGCGGCGGATGGTCAAGGAGGAGCTGGTCCGGTTCGATAACACGCCCCTCTTCCCGGAGCGCAAAGCCTACACGGTCAATTACAAGCTCTCCGATCTCGAATACGCGCTCTATCAGCGGGTCACCACTTATGTGAAGGACGAGATGGACAAGGCCAACGAGCTCGACGGGAAGCGCCGCGGCTCCGTCGGGTTCGCGCTCACCACGCTCCAGCGCCGGCTCGCGTCGAGCCCGGAGGCCATCTACCAGTCCCTCAAGCGGCGCCACGACCGCCTCGAGCGGCGGCTCCAGGAGAAGCGGCAGGCGGCTCGAAGCGCCGGCGCTCCCGGCGAGGCCCTCCTGCCCCAGGTGCCGGAGGACGATGACGAGCTCAGCGCCCGGGAGCAGGAGCAGCTCGAAGAGGCGCTCGTCGACGAGGCCACGGCGGCGCGTACGATCGGCGAGCTCGAGGGCGAGGTGCTCGTGCTCCAGGCGCTCACGCAGCGCGCGCTGGAGGTCGTGAATTCGAAGCAGGACCGGAAGTGGGAGGAGCTCTCCGGCATCCTCCAGCACGATCCGCACATGCGCGACTCGGCCGGGCGCCAGCGCAAGCTCATCATCTTCACCGAGCACCGCGACACGCTGAACTACCTCCACCAGCGGATCTCCGGCGTGCTCGGCGATGCGGACGCCGTCGTCACCATCCACGGCGGCACGGATCGCGACGACCGCCGCGACATCCAGGCGCGCTTCCGCTCGCATCCCGAGGTGCGCGTGCTCATCGCCACGGATGCCGCGGGCGAGGGCGTGAACCTGCAAGACGCCCACCTGATGGTGAATTACGACCTCCCGTGGAATCCGAACCGCCTCGAGCAGCGCTTCGGCCGCATTCACCGCATCGGCCAGCGGGAGGTCTGCCATCTCTGGAACATGGTCGCCAAGGAGACCCGCGAGGGCGAGGTCTATCACCGCCTGCTCAAGAAGCTGGAGGTGGAGAGCGGCGCCCTCAAGGGTCGCGTCTTCGATATCCTCGGTGACGTCTTCGAGGAGGACAGCCTCAAGGAGCTCTTGCTCCAGGCGATCCGGTACGGCGATCAGCCCGAGGTCCGGGCGCGGCTCTCCCAGAAGGTCGAGAGGGCCCTCGACACCGAGCACCTCAAGAGGATCCTGGATCGCAATGCGCTCGTGCAGGAGACGATGAGCGCCGAGCGGCTCTTCGCCGTGAAGGAGGAGATGGAGAAGGCCGAGGCGCGCAGGCTCCAGCCCTACTTCATCCGGTCCTTCTTCATGAAAGCCTTCGGGAGCCTGGGCGGATCCATCCATCCGCGCGAGGCCGGGCGCTTCGAGATCACCTACGTCCCCTCGTCGATCCGCGAGCGGGACCGGCAGATCATCGGGCGCAACCGGCGGGACACGACGCCGGTGGTCAAGCGATACGAGCGCGTCTGCTTCACGAAGGACGCCGTCCGGCCGGACAAGCCCGGCATGGCCGTGGCCGGCATGATCCATCCCGGCCACCCCCTGATGATGGCGCTGACGGACATCCTCCTCGAGCAGAACGCGAACCTCCTGCGCCAGGGCGCGGTGCTGGTCGACCCGACGGACGGCGGCGAGGAGCCGCATCTGCTCTTCCTGCTCACGCACGAGATCACCTCGGGCCACAATCAGGTGATCTCGAAGCGCCTCCAGTTCGTGCGCGTGAGGCCGGACGGCAGCGCCAGCTTCGCCGGCTGGGCGCCGCACCTCGATCTCCAGCCGCTCGACGAAGGCGACCGGCCGCGGCTCAAGGACGTGCTCGATGCGCCCTGGATCCGCGCCGACCTGGAGCAGAAGGCGCTCACGCTGGCGGCGTCCACGCTGGTGCCGGAGCACTTCCAGGAGGTCGCGGCGCGGCGCATCGCGCACGTCGACAAGACCCTCGCGGCCGTGCACGAGCGGCTCAGCAAGGAGATCTCCTTCTGGTCGGATCGCTGGATGAAGCTTCGCGAGGACCAGCAGGCGGGCAAGGACGTGCGGCTCAACCTGGAGAACGCGCGGCGGACCATCACGGATCTCGAGGGCCGCCTGGAGAACCGGCGCCGCGAGCTCCAGGCGATGCGGCACGTCGCCTCGGCGACGCCCGTGGCGCTCGGCGGGGCGCTGGTCGTTCCGATCGGGCTCCTGCGCAAGCTGCGGGGCGAGGAGACGCGCGACGTCGGGCTCTCGGCGGATCCCGAGGCGCGGAGCCATATCGAGAAGCTCGCGATGGACGCCGTCCGCCGGGCCGAAGAGGCGCGCGGGTGCCGCGTGGTCGACGTCTCGGCGCAGAAATGCGGCTGGGACCTGACCTCCTATCCACCCGCGGTGCACGGGAAGCAGCCGGAGACGCGGCACATCGAGGTGAAGGGGCGCGTGAGGGGAGCGGAGACGATCACCGTGACGCGGAACGAGATGCTCTACGCCCTGAACCAGGCGGAGAAGTTCCGGCTCGCGATCGTGCTCGTCGGCGAGGGGGACAGCGTCGAGGGGCCGTTCTACCTGAAGAGCCCGTTCGAGTCCGAGCCGGGGTGGGGCGTGTCGTCGATCAATTTCGAGCTCAAGGCGCTGCTCGGGCGGGCGGAGAAGGCGTGACGCTCTCCAGCACGCTGCGCCTGGACAGGTTGACCCTGCGCAATTTCCGCTGCTTCGCGGAGTGCTCGATCGATCTGCACCCCAAGCTCACCGTGCTCGTGGCGGAGAACGGCAAGGGGAAGACGGCCGTGCTCGACGCGATCGGGATCGCGCTGGGATTGCTCGTGGACACGGTCACGGGGATGCGGCAATGGCCCGGCTTCGATCGCACCGATGTGCGCCTTGTCCATGGCGCCGACGGCACGATGACGCCGGCGCTGCCCACCGAGCTGGAAGCGTACGGGTCCGTGGACGGGCAGCGCATCCGCTGGAGCCGCGCGCTCCATGGTATCGGCGCCCGGGCTCGCACCACCACGAAGGACGCCGAGGACCTCCGCCGGGCGGCGGAGGGCCTGCGTGACCGCCTGAAGGGCTATGCCGCGGGAGGTCGAGAGCAGCCGCCGCCCTTGCCGCTCGTGGTCTTCTACGGCACCGGCCGCCTCTGGAGCGAGCATCGGCTCACGGAGGGGAAGAGGGTCCCGGATCTGTCGGCGATGGGGCGCTTGTCGGGATATCATGATTGCCTGTCTTCGTCATCTTCGTTCAAGTCCTTCGTGGCCTGGTACGAGCACACGACGATTGCGCTGAGCAAGGGGACCGCGTCCGCCTACGCGGAGGCCGATCGACCCGAGAAGCTGCTCGCGGCGGTTCGAAAGGCGACGCGGGCGGTGCTCGCGCCCACCGGGTGGCGGGATCTGGACTGGGACCTCAAGCAGAGGGGCCTCGTCGTCGAGCACCCCGACCATGGCCGGCTGCCGCTCTCTGTGCTGAGCGACGGCGTGCGGAACATGATCGCGCTCGTGGCCGACCTGGCGCACCGGTGCGTGCGGCTGAACCCGCACTTCGGCGAGCTGGCCGCGGAGCTCACGCCGGGCATCCTGCTCATCGACGAGGTGGACATGCACCTCCACCCCCGGTGGCAGCAGCTCGTGGTCGAGCTGCTCCAGCAGGCCTTCCCCGCGATGCAGATGGTGCTGAGCACGCACAGCCCGCACGTGCTCTCCACGGTCGACGTGGAGTCGATCCGGATCCTCCGGGTTCGTGACGGCAAGGGAGCGCTCGACACGCCCACGTTCCAGACGCGCGGGGTGGAGAGCGCCGACGTGCTGGCGGCCATCATGGGCGTGGATCCCGTGCCGCAGGTCGCGGAGGCCCGCCTGCTCAGCGGCTATCGAGCGCTCATCGAGGAAGGCAAGGCCGATTCGGCGGAGGCCCAGGCGATGCGCGTGCGCCTCGTGGATCATTTCGGGTCGCAGCATCCCCTGATCCTCGACTGCGATCGCCTCATCCGCTTCCAGGCGTTCAAGCTGCGCCGGAGCGCGCCGGGCAAGCAGGAGGGCTGAGCGATGCGAAAGCTCGACCGGATCGGCGTCCCAGCCCCGCCGTGCCTCGCTCGCTATCAGCACGGCCGGGACCGATGGGATGACATTGGCCCCGCGGACAAGGAGCAGATCCGGGCCCAGCTCGAGCGGATGCAGGGTCGCCGGTGCGCGTACTGCGAGGGCGATCTCGACGCCCTCGGGCGGCACATCGATCACCTGCGCACGAGGCACGCCTTCCCGAGGCTCACCTTCGCGTGGCTGAACCTCTTCTGGTCGTGTGACCAGAGCGACTCCTGCGGCCGCCACAAGGATCATGACGCCGGGCCGTACAGGCCCGAGGATCTGCTCGATCCATGCGAGGACGACCCCGACCGCTTCTTCCGGTTCCGGTCGGACGGGACCGTGCAGGTGCGGCCGGGGCTCTCCTCGGCGGACGCGAGGAGGGCCCGCGAGACGCTGCGCGTGCTGAACCTCGACCCGGAGCACGGCCGCCTGCGCGCGATGCGGCGCCGCGCGCTGGACGTGTACTGCGCGCTGGAGCCAGGGATCCTGGAGTGTCTGGCGACGTCCTCCGAGATCGAACGTCGTGAGTACATCGCGGAGGAGCTGAGGCGCGCGGCCGGCCAGCCATTCTCCGCCGTGGTCCGCCACTTCTTTGAAGACGTCCCATGAGCATGAGCCATCCTGTCAAATCCCCGAAGAAGCTCATCGAGGTGGCGCTGCCGCTCGATGCGATCAATGCCGCGGCGGCGCGAGAGAAGTCGATCCGGCACGGGCACCCGAGCACGCTGCATCTGTGGTGGGCGCGCCGGCCGCTCGCCGCGGCGCGCGCGGTCATCTTCGCGCAGCTCGTGAACGATCCGGGCTTCCAGCAGGGCGGTGGGTTCCGGTACGGGAAGAACAAGAAAGAGGCGGCCGAAGAGCGCAAGCGGCTGTTCAAGATCATCGAGGATCTCGTGAAGTGGGAGAACACCACGAACGAGGAGGTGCTCGAGGCAGCGCGGGCGGAGATCCGCAGGTCGTGGCGGGAGGTGTGCGAGCTGAACAAGGATCATCCGCAGGCCGCGGAGCTGTTCAATCCCGAGAAGATGCCGGGGCTGCATGACCCGTTTGCCGGTGGCGGGACGATCCCCCTTGAGGCGCAGCGTCTCGGGCTCGAAGCGTTCGCGTCCGACCTGAATCCGGTGGCGGTGCTCATCAACAAGGCGATGATCGAGATTCCGCCGAAGTTCGCGGGATGGGCGCCGGTGGGGCCGATACCGAAAGGGGAACAGGTGACCACCACGACCTGGCCGGGAGCGACTGGACTCGCGGAGGATGTGCGGCGCTACGGCGCGTGGATGCGCGAGGAAGCCGAGAAACGGATCGGTCATCTCTATCCCAAGGCCGAGATCACCACGGAGATGGCCCGAAAACGTCCCGACCTGAAGGGGCTCGTCGGGCAGAAGCTCACCGTGATCGCATGGATCTGGGCGCGGACTGTGAAGAGCCCGAACCCTGCATTCTCACATGTTAACGTGCCCCTCGCATCATCGTTTCTGCTCTCGACGAAGGAGGGTAAAGAGACACATGTTGAGCCGGTCGTGGAGGGGGATCGGTATCAGTTCGTTGTAAGGGTGGGGAAACCTCCGGCTCAGGCTTCCGAGGGGACGAAGGCCAAAGGCCGTGGAGCGGACTTTCGCTGCGTCCTGTCCAATGCTGCAATCAGCGGTGATTATATTAGGGGTGAAGCGCAGGCGGGTCGAATGGGTGCTCGTCTCATGACAATAGTTGCCGAAGGGCAACGAGGGCGCGTGTATCTGTCTCCCACGGAGGAGATGGAGCGCGTTGCTTTGAGCGCACGGCCAGAATGGAAACCGGACGTTGAATTTCTTCAGCAGGCGCTCGGATTTCGTGTCGGAAATTATGGGATGACTAGGTGGAGCGACATCTTTGCGTCGCGGCAACTCGTTGCGCTTACGACATTTTGTGATTTGGTGGAGGAGGCGCGTGAGCGCGTCAGGCGAGCATGTGTCGCCTTGGGCTTGGCTGATGATGGTCAGCGGTTGGATTCGGGGGGCACCGGTGCGACGGCATATGCGGAGGCACTTGGTGTATATCTTGGAATCGGAGTTTCCAGGTATGCTAATCCTTCCTCGTCGCTTTGTACGTGGAATTCTGGAAAGAGCAAGGAGGATATTCGTTATACATTTGGTCGTCAGGCGGTTCCAATGACATGGGACTACGCGGAGGCGAATCCGTTTTCAAATTCATCTGGTAATTTTGGCGACGGTTTTGATACATGGCTTTATAAGGCGATCTCTCTGCTTTGTGCGGTTGGGGTTGGGTGTGCGACGCAGCAAGATGCTCAGTCGCAGACCGTTACGCGTGGTAGGTTTGTTTCTACTGATCCGCCTTATTACGATAATATTGGCTATGCTGATTTGTCGGACTTCTTTTATGTCTGGTTGCGACGCACGCTGAGGTCTACTTTCCCGGGTATGTTTACAACAATGGCGGTGCCAAAGGCGGAAGAGCTTGTTGCAACGCCGGCGCGACATGGTGGGAAAGATGAGGCAGAGAAGTTCTTTCTCGACGGCATGACCTCTGCGATGAAGCGCCTCGCACAGCAAGCACACCCCGCTGCCCCGCTCTCGATCTACTACGCATTTAAGCAGTCCGAGGCACGGGGCGATGCTGGTGTCTCTTCAACCGGGTGGGAAACATTCTTGGAGGCCGTCCATCGGGCAGGGCTTGCGCTCACCGGCACATGGCCGATGCAAACGGAAAAGGAGGGTCGTACTCGTGGCAATGAATCCAACGCACTCGCCTCCAGTATCGTCCTCGTGTGCCGACCCCGCGCGGACGATGCTCTCTGCATTTCCCGCCGCGAGTTCCTTCGGGAGCTCAATGCCGTTCTCCCCGAAGCCCTCGACGAGATGACCAAAGGCTCCGGTGACGACCGCTCCCCTGTTGCGCCCGTCGACCTCTCGCAGGCCATCATCGGCCCGGGCATGGCCGTCTTCTCGAAGTACTCCGCCGTGCTCGAAGCCGACGGTACGCCGATGAGCGTCCGCACTGCCCTCCAGCTTATCAATCGCTTCCTCGCCGAGGACGATTTTGATCACGACAGCCAGTTCTGCCTCCACTGGTTCGACCAGTATGGTTGGGGCGAGGGCCCCTACGGCGAGGCCGACGTCCTCGCGCGCGCGAAGGCCACCAGCGTCAGCGGCCTCGCGGAGGCCGGTGTCGTCCACACCGGCGGCGGCAAGGTCCGCCTCCTGCGCCCGGCCGAATACCCCTCGGACTGGGACCCGCTCAAGGACACCCGCACGCCCATCTGGGAGGCCCTTCACCAGCTCATCCGCGCGCTCCGGCAGGAGGGCGAGGGCGGCGCGGGCCGCGCGCTCGCGGCCCTGAAGCCGATGAGCGAGGCGATCCGCCAGCTCGCCTATCGCCTCTACACGCTCTGCGAGCGCCGCGGCGCGGCCGAGGACGCGCGCGCCTACAACGAGCTCGTCACCTCGTGGACCGCGGTCGAGTCCGCGGCCGGCGAGGTCCCGGAACCGAAGAAGCAGCTTGATCTGTTCGGAGGCAAGGCATGAAGCCGTGGCGCGAGGTCAGCGTTCCCCATCGCGACGTCCTGGAGGGCACGTTCCAGCAGTCCGAGTTCGCGGCGGACATCTCCGCCGTGCGCGACGGCAAGGCCACGCCCGAGTACCAGCACGCGCCCGCCTTCTACGAGCGCACCGTCATCACCGAGGGCATGCGCCTCCTGCTCATCCAGGTCGCGCAGCGCTTGAACGGCAAGGGCGGCGAGCCGGTCATCCAGCTCCAGACCGCGTTCGGCGGCGGCAAGACGCACACGATGCTCGCCGTCTACCACCTCGCGACGCGCGATTGCCCCCTCAAGGACCTGCCGGGCATCCCCGCGCTCCTCGATCGCGCGGGGCTCCTCGACGTGCCCAGGGCCCGCGTCGCCGTGCTCGACGGGACCACGCACGCGCCGGGACAGCCGTGGGCGCACGGCGACACCCGCGTCCGCACGCTCTGGGGCGAGCTCGCCTGGCAGCTCGGCGGGGACGAGGGCTATGCCCTCGTCCGCGAGGCGGACCATTCGGGCACCTCGCCGGGCAAGGAGACGCTCCGCGCCCTGCTCGCGCGCTTCGCCCCATGCATCGTGCTGATCGATGAGCTCGTCGCCTACATCCGGCAGTTCCCCGACGGCCAGCCGCTCCCGGGCGGCACCTACGACAGCAACCTCTCCTTCGTGCAGGCGCTCACGGAGGCGGCCAAGCTCGTGCCCACCGCGATCGTGCTGGCCTCGCTGCCCGAGTCCGAGGTCGAGGCGGGCAGCTCCCGGGGCGTCGCCGCGCTCAAGGCCCTCGAGAAGACCTTCGGCCGCGTCCAGGCGCTCTGGAAGCCCGTGGCCGCGGAGGAGGCCTTCGAGATCGTCCGGCGCAGGCTGTTCGAGCCCATCCGCGACGAGAAGGCGCGCGACGAGGTCTGCCGGGAGCTCATGAAGGTCTATGCCGCGGAGGGCACGAAGCTGCCCTCCGAGACGCACGAGGCCCGCTACCACGACCGGCTGGTCCAGGCCTATCCGATCCACCCCGAGGTGTTCGACAGGCTGTACGAGGACTGGACCACGCTCGAGAGCTTCCAGCGGACGCGCGGCGTGCTCAAGCTCATGGCGCGGGTCGTCTACCGGCTCTGGAAGGACCAGAATCGAGACCTCATGATCCTGCCCGGGAGCCTGCCGCTCCACGACGGCGGCTGCCGGAACGAGCTGATCTACTATCTGCCCCCGGGCTGGGACGCCGTGCTCGAGCGCGACATCGACGGCGACCGCGCAGAGACGACCGAGCTCGAGAACAAGGAGCCGCGGTTCGGCGCGGTGAACGCCGCCCGCCGCGTGGCCCGCACGCTGTTCCTCGGCACCGCCCCGGCGTCCGGCGGCGCCCACAAGGGAATCCGCGGGCTCGATCGCGCGCGCGTCCTGCTCGGGTGCCTGCAGCCGGGGCAGCCCTCGTCGACGTTCTCCGATGCGCTGAGCCGGCTGTGCGACCGGCTCCATTACCTGGGCAGCTCCGGCGACAAGGCGCAGGACACGACGCGCTTCTGGTTCGACACGCGCGCGAACCTCCGCCGCGAGATGGAAGACCGGAAGGGCCGCTTCGACGACCGGAGCGAGGTGCGCAGGAAGATCAAGGAGGCGCTGGAGAAGCTCACGGCGGGCTCGGCCCTGTTCGAGAAGAAGGTCCACGTCTTCACGCCTCACGGGGACCTCCCCGACGACGACGCGCTCCGCCTGGTCTTCCTGCCGCTGGAGAAGGCCTACAGCAAGCAGGACCCCGCGGCGGCGCATGACGAGGTGCTGGAGATCCTCGGATCGAACGGTTCGAGGCCGCGGTACCGCGGCAACCGCCTGGTGTTCGTCGCGCCGGACGAAGGAGCGCTCGTCCGGCTCCGCGATGCGGTGCGCACGGCGCTGGCGTGGGGCTCGATCGTGGAGGACATCGGCGCCGGACGTTTGAACATCGACGTTCTCCAGGTGCATCAGGCCAAGGATGCAGCCGCCCGGACCGGAGAGGCCGTGCCCGGCGTCGCCCGCGAGTGCTTCAAGTGGCTCCTCTGCCCCGTGATGGCGTCGCCCACGGACAGCAAGCCCGTGATCGAGACGTTCCCGATCCGCACGAGCGGCGACCCGTACGCCGCGGAGATCGAGCGCGTCTGCAAGGACAACGAGCTCGTTATCTCGGAATGGTCCCCCATCCACCTGAGGACCATGCTCGGCAAGCTGTACTGGAAGGACGGAGTCGTGGCGGTGCGCGCCCTGGCCGTCTGGGAGGACATGCTGCGATATTTGTACATGCCGCGGCTCAAGAACCGTGCGGTCCTCGAGCAGGCCGTGACGAAGGGTGCGGGGACCAGGGACTTCTTCGGCACGGCCTATGGTCAGACCGGAGAGCGATTCGAGGGCTTCAAGCTCGGCGACGCGAGCGTACAGCTCGACGATACCCTGCTGCTCATCGAGCCCGCCGCGGCCGCGGCCTACGAAGCAGCGAAGAAGAAGACCGATCCGCCGGTGGCCGGCGGGGATGTGCCCTTGCCGATCAGCAAGGCCGCGAAGGGGCCCGGCGGCGGTGTCGCGGCCGTTCAGCTCGGCCTCGGGCTGGGCGATCCGGGAGCCGCCGGCGCAGCGGCGGGGTCACAGGCGTCGCGGCCGAAGTCCTTCTTCGGAGCCGTCGACGTCAAGGCGATGACCGCGAAGATGCAACTCGTCTCGATCGCCGAGGAGATCATCGCCGTGCTCGCCGCGGATCCGAACGCCGACGTGAAGGTCACGCTGGAGGTATCGGCCGATTTCCCGCTGGGCGCGTCGGATACGACGAAGCGCGCCGTGTCCGAGAACGCTGCGGCGCTCAAGTTCAAGAGCACGATCTGGGAGGAGTAGTCGGCCGAGCCATAGTCGAACCCCGGTCGGGATCGCCCGGTCAGGATCGCCCCAGTTCCTCGAGGCGCCGCCGAAAGGTGACATCGGTCTCCCGTGCGCTCACCGCCCCAGCCTCCCCCCTCTGCCGCACGCCTGGCGTGGTCGTGCGCGGGCTAGGATCGCCAGCCTCTTCAGGACGGGGGTCCCCGCCGGCGCCGGATCGCCCTACGCGTCTTCCGTACACTTAATGCTTTCCACGAAGAGATCGGCACTAGCGAGCGCCGGCAGAATCCGCGCGAGGTACCAGGTGAAGTCCGTGACCTCGGAGACTCGATCGATGCATTGTCTGTCAATCGTCAAACTGAAGAGAATACTGCCGGCAGAAGGATCGAGCAGCACCTCTCCCCCACTGCCCGCTGCCTCCCATACCACCACCAGACCAATCAGCTCACCCAGCGCCTCCTTCTGTTTCATGACGTCAGAAACCATCGGCCACAGATTCAGATCTACCCATTGCCAGTCAAAAGATTCGGTGTCACCCAGTGGCAAATAGCTTATGTGACCCCGATCGTTATATGACCACCCCGTCTTGATTAGCCAATTGACAACGTCCGCGCTCCACGACTCACGCGTCGACACATTGATCACGATTGACGCAGATCTACCCATGTCCCCTCCTGCGCACTCCTCTGATTAACGGCGGTCTGTGTACGGAATGCCCTTTCTTTCGAGCCAGCCCCTGACACTATCCGGAATGGGTGAATTTGAGAACAGCTCATACGTCGCGCCATGTCTGTTTGCTATTAGTTTTCTTGCCATCATGTCGGAGCGGAACTTGTTCA
>CAYQYG010000293.1:0-11871 GCA_964421485.1 uncultured Polyangiaceae bacterium
GGGCGCCTCGCCGCCCGGCGTCTCGCCGCCCGGCGCCTCGCCCCCGGGCGTCGGCGTCGGAGGCGCCGCCGGCTCGGGCTTCGGCGGCGCGGGCGGCTTCGCCGCCTCGGCGGCCGCGCGCTGCTGCGCGATGCGCTTGTCCTCGAGCTGCTGGACGATCTTCGTGACCGCCTCGCGGTCCGGCGGATCGCTCGCGAGGTACGCTCGGTACGCCGCGATCGCCTGTTCGAAGTTGCCGGCCTCCGCGTGCGCGCGCGCGATGTTGAACGTGACGTTCGGGTGCGGGAGGATCTCGTTCGCCTTCTCGAGCTCCTTGATCCCCGCGTCGTATTTCTTCTGCGCGATGAGCTCCATGCCCGCCTTGAAGTGGCGGCGGGCCTCGGTCCGCGCATCGGCGAGCGCGACCGTGGAGATCGACGCCGCGGCGAGCAGCGCGGCGAGCGCCGCGAGCGCGCGGGCGACGCTTCGGGAGCGCCCGCGCGGCGCGCGACGATCAGGGCGATCGAGCGGAGGATGTGCGGAGGACGCCATGCATACGCAATGTCGCTTGGATGGCGTGGCCCGGGCAAGATCCGCGACGCGCAAGGCGGCGCTTCATGGTGAGGTCCGGGAGGGAGTCGCGACGTCGCGGCCGCTCATTTGGCGAACGGATCGTCCTTGTACCCCTGAGGGATCCCGCCGCCTGGCTTGCCGGTCGCGGGCGCGAGCTCGAGCTTGGCCTTCACCTTGTCTTCGGCGGCCGTCACCTTGATCTTGACCGACTTGTAGCCCTTCTTCTCGAAGGAGAGCTCGTGCTGCGCCGAGGGCGCGGCGGCGTCGCCTCGCCACTCGACCTCGCAGGGCGTGGCCGCGCAGAGCTCGCGGGCCCCCTCGAGCACCGCCGCGCCGGAGGGGTTGCTGTCCAGCTGGACCTTGCGCGTCTGGATCTGCGCGTCGTGCGCCGCGGTCGGCGCCTGCGTCGGCGCGGCGGTGGGGGGCGCGGCCGCGGGGGGCGCCGTGACCGCGCCGGTCTCGGGCGGCGTCGGGGTCGCCTGCTGCGGGCCCGGGGAGCTCGACCGCATCACGGCGACCACGATGACGCCGACCGCGAGCACCGCGCCGATCGCCAGCGGCGCCGCCTTGCGGAGCCCCGACGCGCGCGGCGGCGCGACGGACTCCATCTGCCGCGGCGGCTCGGGCCGCGGCCCCATCGAGTCCGTGATCGGCGGCGCGACGAACACGGGCGCGCCGGCCACGGGCGGCTGGCTCCCCGAGTCCGACGAGATCGGCCCCGAGTAGGTGATCGGCGGGTTGGAGATCGGCCCCGACGCGGCCGTGTACTCGCCGCTCCCCGTGAACGACGGCCGCGACGGGCGCCCCATCGGAACGCCCATCGCCGGCAGGCTCTCGCTGGTGTCCGTCAGCCCGCCCTCGCCGCCCGTCCGCTTGAGCGCGACGAGCAGGTCGTTCATCGACGCGTAGCGCTTCTCCGGATCCTTCTCGAGGCACCTGTAGATGAGCGCCTCCATGGCCGGCGAGACCGCGACGTTCGGGTTCTGCTCGGTGAGCAGCGGGACGCGATCGTGCACGTGGGACATCAGCGTGCCGACGCTCGCGCCCTTGTCGAAGGGCACGTGCCCCGTGACCATCTCGTACATCATCACGCCGAGCGCGTAGATGTCCGTGCGCGCCGAGACCCCGCCGCCGGTGATCTGCTCGGGCGCCATGTACTTCGGCGAGCCCATGAACAGGCCCTGCTGCGTGAGGTCCTCGTTGCTCTCCGTGTCCTTCACGAGCCCGAAGTCGAGGACCTTCACGTTGTCCTGCTCGTCCTCGTGGGTCACGAGCAGCACGTTGCCCGGCTTGAGGTCGCGGTGCACGACGCCGAGCCCGTGCGCCTCGCGGAGCGACCTGCAGATCTGCCGCGCGATGTGCGCCGTGCGCGCCTCGGAGAACGGCCCCTCCTC
Organism: uncultured Polyangiaceae bacterium; assembly: GCA_964421485.1. Taxonomy (GTDB): domain Bacteria; phylum Myxococcota_A; class Polyangia; order Polyangiales; family Polyangiaceae; genus CAYQYG01. Next base: position 1,947 of record CAYQYG010000293.1, read on the forward strand.
GCGGAGCACACGGTGGAGGGTCCTGCCCTCGATGTACTCCATCGCGATGTAGTACACGTCGTCCGACTGGCCGTAGTCGAAGACGGTGACCGTGTTCGGGTGCGTCAGCTTCGCGGCCGTGGAGGCTTCCAGGAAGAAGCGCTTGTGGAACTCGGGATCGCGATCGCCCTCGTACTTCGGGCTGAGCACCTTGAGGGCGCAGATGCGGCCCAGCGGCGCCTGCTCGGCCCGGTACACCTTGCCCATGCCCCCGCGGGCGATGACGCTGACGATCTTGAAGCGTCCGTTGATGACCTGCCCGATGAGCGGATCAGGCACGGCTGCCTTGGATGAAGACGAGCCGGTTCCCTCGCGCTGGCGGCTATCGGGCATAGGCTACGGGCTCCCCAGGCGGTGTGGAGAAGGGGGACGAGAAGGGGAGGATACCGCCTGAGGAGCAGTTTGACCGACATGGCTCCTCCCTGTCAATCTGTCGCCTGCTTTTGGCGCGCTCCTCGCCGCAGGTCCCACACACGGTGCCCCTCGTCCTCGGAGGCGGCTGTGCTTTCTTGAGGAAGGAGATCGATTTACGGAGAATTCGTTGATGCATTCCGGAAGCCTCGGCATCGAGGTTCCGCTGGCCCTGGCGCTCTAGCAAGCGACGTGCCGGTTCGGCGACGGGCGAGGACGATGGAGATCGTGCCCTGCCGGGCGCGGGCGCGCCGACCCGGAGCCGATCGCCGTCGTCCGACATGAGCGAGACCGCGGTGGGGAGCGCGTCCACCGCGGCGGTGGCGTCCTCGAGATCGGAGAGGCCCGTGTAGAAGGACGCGGCGGCCGCCCGCTCCGGCCGCGACGGCGGCTGCGCTGAAGAAGGAGTTGACGACGCGGCGCGCGGCGATGCTGGAGCCGCGCCCGGACGCCGGCGAAGCCGTCGAGCGGACCGCTCGCGCCGGCGGCGAGCGCGCTCCGATCGATCCGGCGGGCCGCTCGAGCTCGGCGGGCCGCGAGGCGTCGAGCGCCCCGCGCGGATCCTCTCGCCCCGGAGAGGCGCGCGCCGGCGGCGTAGTTCAAATGGCCGCCGATCGTCAAGCGCGAGCGCGCGAGGACGCGGGAAGAAGCGCCGGCGGGGTCGATCCGGGTGGATCCCTTCAACGACTCATTGCGATCGCCGTTCAGATGGACGACGCTTTGCGCCGCAGCCGGGCGCCCGCTGCCCGCGGCGGGCTGCGGCTCCTCTCTTCATTTCCACCGCGGCCGTGACCAAAGCTCCCCCTCCTCCGATCACCGCCGGAACGGTCATCAACGACCGGTACGAGATCCGCCAGAGCCTGGGCAAGGGCGGCATGGGCGAGGTGTTCCTGGCGTTCGATCGACCGACGCAGCAGACGGTCGCGCTGAAGGTGGTGCGCGAGGAGTCGCGCATGCCGGGCGACGACGAGGCGCTCCGGCAGGAGCTCCTGCTCGCGCGGTCGGTCGGGCACCCGAACGTCTGCCGCGTGCACGACCTCGCGCCGAGCCCGTGGGGGCCCATCCTGGTGATGGAGCAGATCCCGGGGCAGACGCTGCACACGCACATCCGCAAGCGCAAGGCGCAGGGCGGCTACTCGGGCGACGAGTTCCGGAAGATCGCGAGCGAGGTGTGCAACGGGCTCGCGGCCATCCACGCGCAGGGGCTCGTGCACGGCGATCTCAAGCCCGGCAACGTGATGGTCTCCGAGGGGCGGACGGTGATCCTCGACTTCGGCTTCGCGCAGGAGCGCGCGCGCGCGTCGGCGCGGCGGCCCGGCGCGCCGCCCGACGGCGGCACGCCGAACTACATGTCGCCCGAGCGCCTGCGGAGCGGCGGCGCCAGCCCGGAGGACGACGTCTACGCGATGGCGCTGACGCTCTGGGAGATGTGGACCTGCCGCGTGCCCGAGCCCGGCCACAAGCCGCGGCTCAAGCCGATGAAGCAGCAGATCATGTTCGACGTGCCCGCGGGGCTGTCGATCGATGAGGTCCGGCAGATCTTCCGCGGGCTGAACGATGATCCGCAGATGCGGCCGCAGGCGCGGCACATGCGGTTCTTCAACCCGTCGACGCTCACCACGAGCCCGATCCAGCTCCCGCGCGAGCGCCTCGATCCGGGGCCGCCGCCCGGGGGCGCGCTGCGCGCGAACTTCAACCCCGCGGCGCAGTCGCTGCTCATCACGTACGCGTCCAACGCGCCGGAGGTCGTCGGCGCGCTGCTGCCGCTCGACAAGCCGGTGCTCTCGATGGGGCGCCGCAGCGATCAGGACCTGTGCATCGCCGAGGCGACGGTCTCGGGCGCGCACGCGAACTTCCGCTGGCAGATGGGCACGTGGCTCGTCGAGGACCTCGTCAGCACCAACGGCACGTACGCCGACTTCAACTACGAGCGGAAGACGCAGGTCTCCCTGCTGCACGGCGCCGAGGTGCAGGTCGGCGAGTGCCGGGTGAAGCTCGTCTCGTTCGGCACCGACTCGCCGCACCACAAGCGGGCCAAGCAGTACCTGTCCAAGCGCGACGGGCTCACGGGGCTGCTCGTGCGCGAGCACCTGATGAAGGCCATCGACGAGGACGGGCTGTTCTCGGACTGGGCCGAGGTGCCGATGCAGGTCGCGCGCTTCGAGCTGCGGGGGCCGAACCGGCAGGTGAGCGAGCGGCCGACCATCCTGGAGATGCTCGCGCTGCGCAAGGCGGCGCAGCGGGTGATCGATCTGACCGAGATGCTCCTCTTGAGCCTGACGCCGGCCGTCGCGGGCCGGACGGGGCCGCTCAAGTTCGTGGTCTCCATCGTGGGCCCCAGCCTCGAGGAGGCCCGCCACGTGGTCGAGCAGGTGGTCGCGCAGGTGCAAGGGATGCTGCCGGAGACGCTCGAGCTCGCGGCGACGCTGATCAAGGGCGAGCCCGGGCGGCCGGCGCGCACGCTCATCGACTGACGATCCCGAGATGACCCGGCCCCCGTTCCCCTCCAGCCCGCCGTCGCAGCCGTCGCCGTACCGTTACCTGGGCCGCGGCGGGGGCGAGCGGCCCGTGCGTCTGCAGATCATCATCGCGCTCGTCGCGGGGCTCATCCTGGTCGCGGTGCCGCTCTACCTGTGGCGGCGCCCCAAGCCGGAGTCGATCCCGTCGGCCGACGCGGCGGTCGCGGACGCGGGCCCGCCGCTCGACGCGGGCCCGTCCGCCGACGCGGGCCCGCCGGCGCCGCAGGTCTCGCTCTCGCCGTTCACCACGATCAAGTGCGAGAACCCGGGGCCGGGGAAGACGCCCCCCGAGCGCTGTGATCACATCACGTTCTTCGAGGACGCGCTGGCGCGCGCGCTCCGCGACAACGTCTCGTGCGCGCCGACCGGCAAGACGCCCACCACCGTCAGCCTCGTCTTCGAGATGGACTTCCGGCGCAAGCGCACGAACCTCTACGTCGGCAAGTCGAGCTCGGTGAAGCGCGCCAAGGCGAAGGAGCTGCTCCGCTGCCTGAACCGGGCGATGCCCACGCCGGACTGGGGGACGATCCCGCACCAGTACGTCAAGTACAAGATCAACGTGGTGGCGACGTACCCGCCCAACGAGAGCTTCTGACGTCGGGGCATGGAGCTCGCGAGCGCGCGCCATCCCCGGCTCGCCGCGGCGGCGGCAGCGGCCGCGCTGCTCGGCGCCGCGGGGATCGCGAGGGCGGACGGATCCGCCGCGCCCGCGAAGGGCCCCGTCATGCGCGAGCCACCGCCGGGCGCGCCGGGCCAGCGCGGCGCGCCGTCCGGCGGCGGGCCGCTGCCCCCCGAGGAGGGCGTGGACGCGGCGAGCGCCGGCGCGATGACCGGGGCGCCGCTCGCGGCGCGCGAGGAGGCGCCGCGCGGCAAGTACTCCCCCTACGAGCGCGCGACGATCCGCCACGCGCTCGGCAAGCTCGGCGCCATCATCGACACCGAGCCCGAGGGCAAGATCGTCGAGGGCGTCGACGTGGTCCCGCTCGACGTCATCGAGGAGCGCGATCCGGCGCCGGAGCTCCTCAACCACCTCCACGTCACCTCGTGGCCCTACGTCATCCGGCGCGAGGTGCTGCTGTCCATCGGGCGGCCGTACACCCAGGACCTCGCGGACGAGACCGCGCGCAACCTCCGCGGCCTGAGCCAGCTCTCGCTCGTGCTCGTCTTCGCCGTCCGCGGGAGCCGCGCGGACCGTGTCCGCGTCGTCGTCGTCACGAAGGACGTCTGGAGCCTCCGGCTCAACACCAACTACCGCTTCGCCGGCGGCCAGCTCGAGTGCCTCTTCCTCCAGCCCACCGAGACGAACCTCTTCGGGACCCACCACACCGTCGCCGCGCAGCTCGGGCTCGATCCCGGGTCGATCTCGCTGGGCGCCGGCTACCAGATGCCGCGGGTCGGCGGGAGCCGGATCCTCTTCCGCAGCGACATCAACGTGATCCTCGGCCGTGAGAGCGGCGATCCGGAGGGCTCGTTCGGATCGTTCGCGTACGGGCAGCCGCTCTACGCGACCGAGGCGGAGTGGTCCTGGGCCACGGTGATCGCGTGGCGCCGCGAGATCACGCGCAGCTTCATCGGCTCGGCGCTCCGGCTGTACGACGCGGAGGCGACCGAGGAAGAGGACGGCATCCCGTTCATCTACGACAGCGATCTGCTCGTCGGCAGCTACACGCTGACGCGCAGCTTCGGCCGCTCGATCAAGCACGACTTCTCGCTCGGCGCCGAGGCGAGCCGCAAGGCGTACCGCGCGCCGGGCCTGGGCGGCTTCGATCCGGCCGCCGCCGCCGAGTTCACGCGCGAGGCCGTCCCGGTGAGCGACACGCGCGTCAACCCGACGCTCGAGTACCACACCTACTCGACGCGCTTCATGAGCGTGCTCGACTTCAACACGCTGGCGCTCCAGGAGGACTACCGCGTCGGCCACGAGGCGTCGATCAAGCTGTACCCGGTGACGCAGGCGCTCGGCTCGTCGCGCGATCTCCTCGGCGTCTCCGCGACGGCCTCGTACACGGTGCCCCTCGGCGACGGCCTCGCGCGCGCGGTCGTCGAGAGCGTCGTGGAGGCCGAGGAGGACCGGCTCGCGGACGCGTCGATCGACGTCTCCGCGCGCATCCACACGCCGAGCTTCGGCTTCGGGCGCCTCGTGTTCGACGCACGCCTGCTCGACCGCTACCGGAACTACCTGAACCGGCGCTCGGAGCTCGGCGGCGACACGCGCCTGCGCGGCTACCCGACCGCGGCGTTCATCGGCGAGGACGTGATCTCCGCCAACCTGGAGCTCCGGACGCGCCCCCTGGAGCTATGGTCGGTCCAGCTCGCCGGCGCCGCGTTCTTCGACGCCGGCGACGCGTTCGACGGCTTCGATGATCTGCGCGTGAAGCAATCGGCCGGGCTCGGCCTCCGCCTCCTGTTCCCGCAGCTCGCGCGGCTGGTGATGCGCGCCGACTGGGGCTTCCCGCTGACGCGCGGCTACCAGGAGCCGGACTCTCTCCCCGGCGACATCATCGTCACCTTCCGCCAGGCGTTCCCGATGCCGTCCGAGCTCCAGTGATCGCGACGCGCGCCCGGTGCGCCGCGAACGCGGCCCGCAGCGCCTCCGGCACCCTTTCGCGATCGAGCTCGGCGAGCACGGCCTCCCGGGGCTCGCCCGCGAGCCGCGCGTGCCATGCGCGCTCGATCGCACGCCGCAGCCGCCTGGCATCGCCGGCCGGCGAGGCGGGAGGGGCGGCCGGTGCGGTCGCGGCTCCGGCGGCGGGTGCGGCCGCGGCTCCGGCGGCGGGTGCGGGTGTCGGCCGGCGCGCGGCGGCCTCCTCGGCGTGGAAGACGCGCGCGGTCGCGCTCCGATCGGTGTAGCCGTCGCCCTCGAAGGTCGCGACGTCCAGCAGATCAGGCGCGATCGGATCGCCCTCGGGGATCGCGACGCGGCCCCCGAGCTCGACCCGACCATCACCGTCGACGTCGAGCGCCAGCGTGGGGGGTGCCTCCAGCTGGACGGGGTACGGCGCGGCGCCGGCAGCGCGCACCGCCCAGATCTCCAGCACGCCGGCCTCGCTCCTCAGCGCCACGTCCGGCGTGCCGTCTCCGTTCAGGTCCGTGCCGGAGGAGAAGACCGCGGCTTCCGTCGCCGCCCGTGTCTTCGTCCCCGTTTCCGTTTCCGTTGCCGTTCCCGCTTCCGTTGCCGTTGCCGTTGTCGCGACCGCTCCCGGGATCAACGAGGGCACGAGCTCGGTCGCGCGGCTCCGGTCCGCGTCGGCGGCGGCGAGCGGGCCGACGGCCATCACCACGCCGCGCGGCGTCGCCACCCGCACAGCGGTCACCCGGCGCCCGAGCGCATCGGCGCCCGTGTAGCCGCGCACCACGAGCTCGCCGGCGCCGCGGGGCAGCTTCCCGCGGAGCTCCACCTCGAGCCGCAGGCCGAGCGCGGCCGCCTCCCGATCCACCGCGCGGAGCTGCGCCGCGAGATCGGGGGGCGGCGCGTAGGCGAAGAGCGACGGGCGGCCCTCCGCGCCCCACGGAGACACGCGGTGATTCGACGCGCAGGAGAGCGAGAGCGCGACAACGCTGGTCGCCAGCGCGAGCTTTTCTGTTACCTTGGCCCCTCGCATGCGCCTGCTAGTCGCCGACAAGATGGACATCTCGGCCCTCGAGGAGCTCAGGGTCCTCGGGGTGCAGATCGAGTCACGACCGGAGCTTACCAGGGAGACGCTCCCCGGCGCGCTCGACGGGATAGGCATCCTCGTGGTCCGCTCGACCGAGGTCACCGCGCGGGCGATCGAGGCCGGCCGCCAGCTCAACCTCATCGTCCGCGCCGGCGCCGGCGTGAACACGATCGACGTCGCCGCCGCGAGCGCGCGCGGCATCTACGTCGCCAACTGCCCCGGCAAGAACGCGGTCGCGGTCGCCGAGCTCGCGATGGGCCTCGTGCTCGCGCTCGATCGCCGCCTCGCGGACGCCACGGCCGATCTGCGCGCCGGCCGCTGGGAGAAGACGAAGTACTCGGCCGCGAACGGCCTGCTCGGCCGCCGCATCGGCATCGCCGGGCTCGGCGCGATCGGCCGCGAGGTCCTCCAGCGCGCGCGCGCGTTCGGGCTCGAGCCATTCGCCTGGTCGCGCTCGCTCACCGCCTCGCGGGCCGCCAAGATGGACGTCGGCTACGCTCGCTCCCTCAACGAGCTCGCCGCCCGCTCCGACGTCTTCACGATCCACCTCCCGCTCAGCGCGCAGACCCGCGGCGCCATCGGCCGGAGCGTGCTCGAGGCCCTCCCGGACGGCGCCATCCTGGTCAACACGGCCCGCTCCGAGGTGCTCGACTACGCGGCGCTCGAGGACCTCATCCCGAAGAAGGGCCTCCGCGTCGGCCTCGACGTCTTCGCGGCCGAGCCGGACAAGGGCTCCGCCCCCTTCGACGCCGCGGTCCTCTCGCGCGGCGTCGTCTACGGGACGCCGCACATCGGCGCATCGACCGAGCAGGCGCAGCGCGCGATCGCGCTGGAGACCGCCCGCATCATCCGCTGCTTCCTCACCGAGGAGGACGTGCCCAACGTCGTCAACATCTGCGCGACCTCGCCCGCCCGCTACGCGATCGTGATCCGCATGCTCGACAAGGTCGGCGTCCTCGCCAACACGCTGAGCGTCCTCAAGCGGCACGACCTGAACATCGAGGAGATCTCGAACACCGTCTTCGACGGCGCGATGGCCACCTGCACCAAGATGCGCGTCTCCGGCCGGCCGAGCGAGGCCTGCCTCAAGGAGATCGCCGCATTCGACGAGGTCCTCCACGTGGACGTGGTGGCCCTCCCGAACCTGGCCTGATCCACGCTCGCTCCCGGGGCTGCGCGGGGGGAGCCGTGTCCCTCTTGCCAGGACGCCCGCATTCGACTAGCTTGTGCGCCTACAACTAGGCGGATCCGCGGAGCCGGGTTCCCAGTTCGGGGAATCGGCTCTTTTTTTTTGGCATTCGGGGCTTCAGGTCGCCTTCCGGCGCCCCGATCCCGCGCCAGAGAGAGCTGGGGTCCGTCCGTTGTCACGCCCCTTTCCCTCATGCAGCAGACGATGGATCACGCAACGACCAGGACCACGATCGACCTCGAGCGCGTCCGCGCGGCGCTTTCGCCCGTGCTGGTCGCGCACGGCGTCTCGCTGGTCGACCTCGAGTGGGTCACCGAGCGCGTGGGCTGGACGCTGCGGGTCACCATCGAGCGCGAGGGGACGAAGGACGCGGGCGGCGGCGTGACCCTCGAGGACTGCGCGAACGTCTCGCGCGACGCCTCGTCGGTGCTCGACGTCGAGGACCTCATCCCGCAGCACTACAACCTCGAGGTCAGCTCGCCCGGGCTCGACCGGAAGCTGCGCACGGCGGCCGAGTTCGTGCGCTTCGCCGGCCGGACGGCCAAGGTCAAGCTCGCGCGCCCGGCGCTCGACGGCCAGCGCGTCCTCCGCGGCACGCTCGAGGAGGCGCCCGAGGGGCGCGTCGCCGTGCTGGCCGACGGCAAGCGCGTCGAGGTGGCGCTGGAGGACATCGTGGAGGCGCGCCTCGTCTTCGAGCTCGCGCCCCAGCCCAGGAAGAAGCCCCGCGGGGGCGCCGCGCGGAGCTCCGGGAGCCCCCGCAAGAGCAGGTCAGAGAGAAGCTAACGAGCAGGAGACACGAACGTCATGGCAACGATGGCAGCGCTGCCCACCTCGGAGACGAGCCTCGGCAGCATCCTCGAGCAGGTCGCGAAGGAGAAGGGGATCGACAAGAAGATCCTGGTCGAGACGATCGAGGCGGCGATCTTGAAGGCCGCCCAGAGCGTCTTCGGCCCTACCCGCGAGCTCGAGGCGCGCTTCAACGAGGACTCCGGTCAGGTCGACCTCTTCCAGTACATGACCGTGGTCGAGGCCGTGACCGAGCCGGAGCGCGAGATCTCCCTCGCGGACGTGGAGAAGCTCAAGCTCGACGCCACCCTGGGCGAGGAGCTCGGCTTCCAGGTCTTCTGGCGCCCCGAGGACGCGGAGAAGGCCCGCGAGCAGGACCGCGAGTACGGCGACATCCTGAAGAACAAGCACGGCCGCACGACGTTCGGACGGATCGCGGCGCAGACGGCGAAGCAGGTCCTGCTGCAGCGCGTGCGGGATGCCGAGCGGGACCTCATCTTCAACGAGTACAAGGACCGCAAGGGCGAGCTCATCCGGGGCATCGTCCGGAGGTTCGAGAAGGGGAACAACATCATCGTCGACATCGGCCGCACCGAGGGCGTGCTCCCGTTCCGCGAGCAGACGCCGCGCGAGACGTACCGGCCGGGCGATCGCATCGTCGCGTACGTGAAGGACATCGATCGCGAGGCCCGCGGCCCGCAGGTGATCCTCTCCCGCTCGGATCCGCGCCTCGTGGAGAAGCTCTTCGAGGCCGAGGTGCCGGAGATCTACGAGGGCATCGTCCGGATCGTCTCGGTCGCCCGGGAGCCCGGCGCGCGCTCGAAGATCGCCGTGACGAGCCGCGACGCGGACGTCGATCCGGTCGGCGCGTGCGTCGGCATGAAGGGCTCGCGCGTGCAGGCGGTCGTGCAGGAGCTGCGCGGCGAGAAGATCGACATCGTGCCGTTCGATCGCGACCCGGCGCGCTACGTCATCGCCGCGATCCAGCCGGCCGAGGTGCACAAGGTCATCGTCGACGAGGCGGACGGCCGGATGGAGCTCGTCGTGCCGGACGAGAAGCTGTCGCTCGCGATCGGCCGCAAGGGCCAGAACGTGCGGCTCGCGGCGCAGCTCACGAGCTGGAAGCTCGACATCATCAGCGAGACCAAGTTCAAGCAGATGGAAGAGGAGGCGATCGCCGCCCTCCAGCAGATCGACGGCGTGACCGAGCAGATCGCGAAGTCGATGTACCGGCTCGGCTTCCGGGCGCTGGAGGAGGTCAGCGAGGCCTCGGTGGAGGAGCTCGCGGCGATCCCGGGCCTCGGCGGCGCCGAGGCGGCCGAGCG
>CAYQYG010000294.1:0-8547 GCA_964421485.1 uncultured Polyangiaceae bacterium
CGTCCGGATCCGCGCCCGGATCCGCATCCGGATCCGCGCCCGCGTCCGGATCCGCATCCGGATCCGCGCCCGGATCCGTGCCCGCGTCCGGATCCGTGCCCGCATCCGGATCCGCGCCCGGCGTGTCCGGCACCGCCTCACCCAAACCTGCCGGGGTCCCGCGGGTCATTGCCCGGCACCGGAGGTTGGCTGATGCGTGCTTGGGGATTCTTCTTCACGGGGATCGTGTGCCTTCTCGGTTGCGGGGCGGGGATGTCCCCCGGGGACGATCTCGGCGCCCCCCGCGGTATCGCGCTGGAGGCCCCGGGGCCCGCGTCGCCGGCGCCTGCGACATGGATCGGCGGCGCGCCCTCGCAGACCGTGATCTTTGCGGGCGACGATGCGCAGATCAGCGTCGGTATCTGGATCGACGCGCCGGCGGAAGCGCCGAGGGGGCCGCGGGCGCCGCTCGCCCTCTCGCTCGTCGTCGACACTTCGGGCTCGATGGCGGGCGACAAGATCGAGCACGCGCGCCTCGCCGCGACGAGCCTGCTCGAGAGCCTCGCCGCAGGGGATATCGTGTCGATGTACTCGTTCTCGGACGGCGTCACCGAGATCGCGCCGCCGACCGAGGTCGAGCCCTCGGCGATGGGCGATCTGATCGCGCAGACCCGCCATTTCGAGGCCATGGGGAGCACCAACCTGTATGACGGCCTCCGCGCCGGGGAGCGGACCGCGGGCGCGGCGCCCCGCACGCACGCGGTGCGGCGCGTCATCGTCATCTCCGACGGACAGGCGAACGTCGGGCCCTCCTCGCCCCAGGAGCTCGGCGACGTGGCCGCGCAGGGGACAGAGGCGGGCGTGCAGGTGAGCGCCATCGGGGTCGGGCTCGATTACGACGAGCAGACGCTCGGGGCGCTCGCGGTGCGGAGCTCGGGGCGGCTCCATCACCTGGAGCGACCGTCACAGATGGCGTCGATCCTGGACCAGGAGGTCCGGCTCTTGTCGGCGACGGCGGCGACGGGGGCGTTGCTCGAGATCCAGCCGGCCGAGGGAGTCCGCGTGCTCGGCGCCGAGCTCGTCGACGCGCGCGAGGTGGACGGGGCGCTCCGGGTGGGGCTGGGGACGCTGTACGCGGGGCAGCACCGGGAGCTCCTGATCCGGATCCAGGTGCGCGCGGCGGTCGTCGGAGACCGGGAGCTCTTGACCGCGCGCCTGTTCTACAGGCCGCGATGGGACCTGCCGGAGCGGCGCGTGCAGGCGATCTCGCTCCGGGCGACGGCGAGCGAGGATCGGGAGGCGGCGGCGAAGAGCACGGAGCCGCGAGTGCGCGCGATGCTCGCTCGCCACGAGGCCGCGGAAGCGGAGCGGCGCGCGGCGGCGCTGCTCAACGAGGGGCGGAACCACGAGGCCGCGGCCGTGCTGGACCAGGCGCAGACCGATCTGTCGCGGGCCGCTGGCGAGGTGCCCATCGAGGCGGAGCAAGAGCTCCTGTCAGCGCAGGCCGCGCAGATCGGGCGCGTGAAGGACAAGGCGTCGAAGGCGACGACGAGGCAGGCGCAGCAGGCGGCGGCGAAGGAAGGCTACGGGTACTCGTTCTCCGATGAGGGGCTGTCCGCCCCGATCCAGCGGCCGAGCGTGCGGCCGAAAAAATAGACGCCGGAGATAGAGCTCCGCGCCCGGGCTCGCCGCCCTCGATCGCGGTCCGGTGAAGGAGTCGTTCCCGCAGGGCGCCGCCCCGTAGAGCGCCGGACGGGCCGGAGGCGCCGGCGCTCCATCACGGAGCCTTCGCTACGCCGGGACGGCCACGTACCGGGCGGCCGCGCCCGCGTAGATCCCTCGATAGGCGGAGACGATCGCGGACCATTGCCGATCCCGCTCGACCCACGCGCGGGCGCGCTCCGCGACCGTGCGGCACCACCCTGGATCCCGCAATGCCTCGGCCACCCGCTCCGCGAGCGAATCGACGTCGCCGGCCCGGAAGAGCATGCCCGTCTCGCCGGGCCGCACGAGCTCCCGCATCGCGGGCACGTCGCTCGCGAGCACCGGCCTCTGCATGGCCATCGCCTCGAGCGGCTTGAGCGCCGTCGTCAGCGCGGTCGTCCGCGTCAGCCGCCGCGGATACACCGCGAGGTCCAGCAGCGGATAGATGTCCACCACCTCGGCGTGCGGGATCTCCCCCGCGAACGTCACGCGCGCCCCGAGGCCCGCCGCCTCGACCTGCGCGCGCAGGCCCGCCTCCGCCGGGCCGCGCCCCGCGAGGAACAGGTGCGCGCCGGGCGCCTCGGCGAGGATCCGCGGCATCGCCGCGACGAGCGTCTCCAGGCCCTCGTAGAGCTGAAACGCGCCGATATAGCCGATCACCGTCTTGCCCCCGAGGCCCCAGCGCGCCCGCAGGTCCCCGCGCGCAGGCCGCGGCGTGAACCGGACCGTGTCGACGCCGTTCGGGACCACCGCGATACCCTCCGGGCGGTCCACGCGGGACGCGAGCTCCTCGCGCAGGGTCTCGCAGAGCGTCACGACCGCATCCGCGCGCCGGAGCAGCCAGCCCTCCGCCGCCCGCGCGACCACGTACTGCGGCGAGAGCTCGCCGAACTTCCCCTGGTCCACCGAGGCGTTCTCCCATAGATCGCGTACTTCATACACGAAGGGCAGCCCCCGCCTGCGGGCCGCCCGCAGCGCCGGCAGGCCCACGATCACCGGCGAGCCCGCGTGCACGATCTCCGGCTGGAGCGCGTCGATGGCCTCCTCGACCCGCCGGGACAGCGCGCGCATCAGCCGCCATTCCCGCACGAACGGCGGAGCGTCGCCCTGGGGCGGAGTCCGCCAGAATTCGATCCCGTCGATCTCCTCGATCGGCGCGCTGCCGGCAGGGCACCGCGCCGACGTCACGGCCGCAGGGCTCATGCCCTGGTCACGCTGCAGCCTCATGATCCGGTCGCTCCGGATCGAGTAACCGCACAGATATGGCAGTGACGAGTGGAGCACATGGAGCACGCGCACGACGGTTCCCTCCCCGCGAGGGCGCGCGGCGCGCGGCCCAGGCCGCGCGGGCCCGACCGAGGGATCCCGGCGCGGCGCGCGCGCTGAGCGGCGTCGCCCTCGTCACGATTGACGATAGCCGCGCGATCGAGGAAGCGCCACCCATTGTGAATTATCTTGCAGCGGTGGCCATCCGGTCGGACCACATCTGTCCTCGCTCGCGCCCGGGGCCGCTCTGGCGCGCCCGCCGTGGACGGGGCCGCCCGGGCTGACGGCGTGGACGGGCCGGCCGCCTGGGGATTGGAGCCGGCGGGCGATGCGATGAGGTGGCCGCGGCGCCGCGGCTCGTCCGCCGGCCAGCGCGCGGCCTCGGGCTCATTTCCGCGCCCGAAGCGGCTGCATGGCGGCTTGACGGCGCGGTGCGGGCGGTCATGTTCAATGCCTCCGCCGGTTCGGAACGCCGCGGGGGTAGTCGCCCTGGGATGAACGCCGGACGGGAGCTCGAGCGGGAGATCAGCCGTGTCACGGCGGGCAGCCACCTCTGCCTCGTGTACGAGAGCGTGGAGGAGCAGCTCGCGGCAGTGGTCCCCTTCATCAAGGCCGGCCTCGCCAGGGGAGAGCGGTGCGTCTATATCGCCGACGACCGGAGCGTGGCGGAGATCCACCTGGCCCTCTCGCAGGCAGGCGTCGACGTGGCGCGCGAGCTGAGCCGCGGCGCGCTTTCCATCCTGACCAAGCGCGAGGCCTACCTGCGGTCCGGCACGTTCGATCCGGATGCGATGATCGCGTTCCTGCGCGCGTCGATGGAGCAGGCCGTCGCCGACGGCTTCACCGGGCTGTGCGCGACCGGCGAGATGACCTGGGCGCTGGGGCCCGAGATCGGGAACGAGCGCCTGATCGAGTACGAGAATCTGCTCAATCAGTTCTTTCCAGGGAGTCGCGCGCACGCGGTCTGCCAGTACAATCGCCATCGCTTCCGGCCCGACATCATCCGCGACGTCCTGCGGACGCACCCCGTCGCGGTCGTCGGCGGGCTCGTCTGCCCGAACGTGTTCTACGAGCCGCCCGACATGCTCCTCGGGCGCCGCTCGATCGCCGAGGAGGCGACGTGGCGCATCGAGCAGCTGAAGTCGGCGCGCGCCACCGCGCGGGCGCTCGAGCGGGCCGAGGAGGCGCAGCGGCTGCTTGCGGACGCGACCTCGATCCTGGTCTCGTCGCTGGAGCACCGGACGACGCTCTCGGCGCTGGCGCGCCTCGTGGTGCCGCAGCTCGCCGACTGGTGCGTGTTCGACCTGCCCACGGAGGAGGGGACGATCGGCGATCCGATCGCCATCGCCCATTGCGACCCGGCCAAGGTGGAGCGCGCGCGCGCCGCGCGAGCGAATCGCTCGCCGCGGCTCGACGACGCGTGCGGGGTCGCGAGGGTGCTGCGCACCGGCCGGACGGAGCTGCTCGTCGAGGCGTCCGGCGACGGCGCCGGCGAGGCGCTCCGGGGGCTCGAGTGGACATCGGCGCTGATCGCGCCGCTGCTCGTGCGAGACGAGCCGATCGGCGCGATCACGCTCGCCATGGACGAGCCGGGCCGCCGGTTCGCCGACGAGGATCGCGCCATCGCCGAGGAGCTCGCGCGCCGCGCGGCGATGGCGGTCGACAACTCGCGCCTCTTCCGCCAGGCGCACGAGGCGATCGCGGCGCGGGACGATTTCCTCGCGCTCGCGTCGCACGAGCTGCGGACGCCGCTCACGACGCTGGAGCTCCAGGTCGACATCCTCGATCAGGAGGCGCGCGCAGGGACGGTGGACCGCGATCCGTCGCGGCTCCGGGCGCAGATCGAGCGGCTGCGCCGGCAGACCCGGAGGCTCGACCACATCGTGACCGAGGTCCTCGACGTCTCCCGCATCATCACGGGGCGGCTCTCGATCACGCCCGAGGAGCTGGATCTCTCGCGGATCGTGGCCGGGGTGCTCGACGATCTCGATCACCAGGCCACGCCGGCGCGGTGCGAGGTGCGGCGCGATCTCGAGCCGGGCATCACCGGGCGGTGGGACCGCGCGCGCCTCGGGCAGGTCGTCTCCGCCCTCGTCTCGAACGCGCTCAAGTACGGCGCGGGGAGCCCGGTGTCGATCTCGACGCGCGCGCGCGGCGGGGTGGCGGAGATCGTCGTCGCCGATCGAGGCATCGGCATCGCGCCCGCGGATCAGGCGCGCGTCTTCGGGAAGTTCGAGCGGGCCGTGTCGCCGCTGCGCTACGGCGGCCTCGGCCTCGGGCTGTTCGTCGCGAAGCACCTCGTCGAGGCGATGGGCGGCAGCATCGGCCTGGACTCGGCGCTGGGGCGCGGCGCGACGTTCACCGTGACGCTCCCGCGCGCGTGCCCACCTCCGCCGAGGGCCTAGGCGGCCCTCACCGGAAGACCTCCTCGACGGTGCCGGCCGCGCCGGCCGCCGCGAGCTCGCTGGCCTGCACGCGGCGCACGAGATAGCCCTCGGCGCCGGTGCCGAGCAGGTGCACGGCCGCGCCGATCTCGCGGGCCTCGCCGGCGAGGCGGTACTCCTCCGTCTCGAATCGATCCACGACGCGCGCGCGGGCGCCGTCGAGCGCGAGGTGCGCGATCCGCGTCCGCGCCGGGGCCGGTCGAGAGGCCGCGAGCAGGATGGTGCCGGCGCGCCCGATGCTGAGCGAGACGGTGTCATGGGCTCCGGCGAGCAGCCTCTCCGCGAGCACGGAGACGTGGCCGCTCGCGAGGTCGACGCGGAGCAGCCGGTGCTGCGCCGGTGCCGCGGCGGTGCGATCCACGACGAGCAGGGCGCCGCTCTCCAGGTGGAAGGTCATGGCCTCGGGGCGCTCGATCGCGGCGCCCGAGAGCCCGAGGACCTCCCAGCGGCGCGACGCCGCCGCCCAGCGGCGGAGGCTCGCCGGCGCGCCCTGCCGGCCCTGCGCGAGCGCATAGAGCTCGTCGCGGATCCCCGAGTACACGAGCGCCCGCGCCGCGCCCGCGTCGGCGCCCTCGCTCTCGATCGGGCGGCCGGTGATCTCTCCGCCCTCCACGCCGAGCGCGCCGACGACCCGCATCGTCGCCGGGTCGAGGACGAGCTCGCGCCGGGTGAGCCCGGCCTGCACGAGCCGGTACTCGGGCTCCGCGGCCGGGACGCGCAGGCCGCCGCCGGCCAGCAGGCGCCGCGCCTCGGGCGCGACCGCATGCGTGACCTCGAGCACCCGCTCGGTGCCCATCGCGAGCACCGCGCCGTCATCCGCGAGGGTCAGCCAGGGCATGTCGTCGCCGAGCCCGCAGCCCGCGCAGTACTGCCAGGGCCACGCCGGGACGAGCCGCGGGATCCGCTTCGCCATCGTGTAATGCTTGACGATCCGGTGATCGGCCTCGATAAAATGGCTCGCGAAATCGGCGAAGTTGCGCTGGCCGGGGCCGATCTGGCCGTCCGTGGGCGCGCCGTGCAGGGTGGGCACGAAGCTCCAGAGGATGCCCTCGAGCCTGGGTCCTTCGATGAAGGTCCCGCCGGCGGCGACGGTGCCGTCGTGGATCGGCGGCAGCGGCGCGCCGCCATTGAGCGCCGAGAGGTCCGCCATCGATTGCCAGCTCACGGAGATCTCGCCCGTGCTCGGGCCGAACAGGGCGGGCGTCGTGAAGCTGCTCGACGGGGGCGCGCCGTTCAGGGAGAGCAGGCGCCAGGCTGGATCTCCGGCGGGGGCGTCGAAGCGGCCGGGGTCGATGGCGCAGTCCCCCGACAGCGCGTCCGAGCAATGAATCCGGCGCTCCGCCTCCGTCGCGTGCGGCAGCGCGCACTTGCAGTATCGAAGCCCCACCTCTCCCGGCGTCACCCCCTGGCTGCGGATCGGCGTCATGGCGATCCCCGTCGGGGCCCACCAGCTGCAGAGCGCGATGATCTGCGGCCCCGGGCAAGGGAACGACGGCGCCGCCGGGTCCACCGGGCCCATCTCCACCCGCGCCTTCACGCAAGGCGCCGGGTCGCACGCGTCCCCCAGCCGCCGCTTCTTCACCCGCGAGACGAACGTGTCGGTGCACTCCCCCGGCTGCGCCAGGCTCGCCCCCACGATCTCCGCATAGTCGCCCGCGCCGATCCGGCGCACCGTCCCGCCCTTCAGGTAGGTCGGATCGAGCTCGAGGATCTCCTCGTTCTCTGCCTCCTCGTTGCAGTTCGCCTGGTCCGGGTTGTAGAGCTCGGGGAAATTCCCCTGGTCCGCGTACATCTCCACGATCGGCAGCCATTCGGGGGTCAGCGGCGCGCAGTTATCACAGACGTCGCCGACCCCGTCGATGTCCCGATCGATCTGGTCGGGGTTCACGTCCAGCGGGCAGTTGTCGGCCACGTCCGGCACGCCGTCGCCGTCGCCGTCCAGCGGCGCTGACACGAGCGGCGCCAGCGCGCTCTTGATCCAGGCGCTGTTCGACCCCGCGAACGTCGGCGTCGCCGAGGCGATCGGGATCCCGACCCCGATGACCCTCTTCACCCCGCCGATCTCCGCGAAGAGGGGCGCGCCGTGATCCCCCTGCGTGAACATCGGCCAGTCGAGCGAGATCTTCCGCAGCACGAGGGGGGAGGGGCGCACGTCGGGGCAGGACGTCTGGCCGGGGAGGCCGAAATCGGGCGTCGCGTAGAGCGTGAAGGTGTGCTCCGCGCTCCGCATCAGGTCCGTGCCCCCCGGCACCGGCGGCGGCTCGACGGCTCCCCGCCCGATCATCGTGAGCGCGACGCCGGACAGGTCCTGGATCGGGCTGAACCCATACGGCGGATCCAGGAGCACCGGCACCGGCGTCGCGAACTGCGGATCGATGGGCGCGCTCAGCCGCACGAGCCCCACCGCGCGACCTTCCACGAGGAAGGTCAATGCGGTCTGCACGAGCGCGTCCGGCGCCGTGCAGGTGGGCCCCGGCGGCGTGAAGGCGTCGGGGTTCCACATGAGCTCCGAGGCCGCGTGGACCGCCGCGCCCGGCTCGCCGGGCCCGGAGCCGCCGGCCATCAGCCGGACCGTGACCGAGTCCGCGCACCGGACGCACGCCGCCGATGTCAGCACGAGGTCCGGTCCGATCAGCGCCCCCGAGCACGGCCACGCCTGACCATTGACCTGGACCGTGTCGACGAATGCCATGCCGGGGAATGCCGCCGGATCGACCGGCGCCCCGCCGCTGATGGCCTCCGGCGCCTCCCCGGCCCGCCCCGCGGGCGGGTCCGCCATGTCCGCGCACGCCGCGCACGCGCCGATGAGCGCGGCCAGCCATCCCCCCCTGTGCATGATCGATATTCGCACGTTATCGTCAGCCCCTGCACCGCTGCAATGAGCTGGCCATCGCGCGGGGATCGTCCAGGGCGCGCCGGCAGATTTCGTCGAGGGCGCGGACCCGGATACGGCAACGGACCCGGACACGGCAGCGGTCACGGACCCGGACCCGGCAGCGGATACGGACCCGGACACGGCAGCGGTCACGGACCCGGCAGCGGATACGGCAGCGGACACGGCCACGGACACGGCAGCGGACACGGATCCGGACACGGCAGCGGACCCGGACACGGCAGCGGACACGGACCCGGACACGGCAGCGGACACGGACCC
>CAYQYG010000294.1:8647-8928 GCA_964421485.1 uncultured Polyangiaceae bacterium
CACGGACCCGGACACGGCAGCGGACACGGACCCGGACACGGCAGCGGACACGGACACGGCAGCGGGCACGGATGCGGGCGCGGCTCCCCATTCCTGTTCCTGTCCCCCAGCCGGCGTCCGGCGACCGCGAATACCACCCCCACCCCGAGCGTTGCGCATCGCTGTGCCCCCCTTCCTGACCGCACACCGCGCCCTCTCCCTCGCGCTCCTCGCCGCCTGCACCCCCGCCGACCCACCCGCGCCCGCCGGCGCCCCCGCGTCCGCCGCCGGCTCCGCGCCCG
>CAYQYG010000294.1:9028-11845 GCA_964421485.1 uncultured Polyangiaceae bacterium
TGTCCGCTGCCGTGTCCGTGTCCGTGTCCGCGCCCGCGCCCGCCGCCGGCTCCGCGCCCGTGTCCGCTGCCGTGTCCGTGTCCGTGTCCGCGCCCGCGCCCGCCGCCGGCTCCGCACCCGTGTCCGTGTCCGCGCCCGCGCCCGTGCCCGCTGCCGTGTCCGTGTCCGCTGCCGTGTCCGTGTCCGTGTCCGCTGCCGCGCCCGCGCCCGCGTCCGCCGCCGGCTCCGCCCCGTGCCCCGGCGCTCCGCCCGCGCCCGACGTGGCCGCCGGCCTCCTTGTCGAGCGCCGCCCTGCCGCCCTCGATCCTCCCGTCCCCATCGGCGATGGCTGCCTCACCGTCGTTCGCCTCGATCCCGCCCGCTATCGCCCGCGCCTCTTCACCGCGCTGCCTGACGGCCAGAGCCTCCCGGCCCCCGCGTGGGCCGCGCGCCACGGCCTCAGCGCCGTCATCAACGCCTCGATGTACCACCCCGACCTTCGCAGCACCGGCCTCCTCATCGCCGGCGGCGCCGTCCACTCCGATCGCGATAACCCGCGGTTCGGCGGCTTTCTCGCCTTCGATCCCGTGGATCCTGCCGCGCCCCCCGTCGCCGCTTTCGGCCGCGGCTGCCCCGGCTTCGATCTCCCCTCCATCCGGCGCCGATATCGATCGGTGGTCCAGAACTACCGCCTCCTCGATTGCGATGGACGCCCCATCGCGTGGCGTGACGAGAAGGTCTACAGCGCCGCCGCGATCGGCCTGGACCGCCGGGGCCGCGTGGTGCTGCTCCACGCCCGCACCCCCACCACCATGACCCGCTTCGCCGCAGCCATTGCCGCCCCGGAGCTCGGGCTCAGCGCCGCGCACTACGTCGAGGGGGGGCCCGAGGCCTCGCTCTATGTCGCGGCGGGCGGAGCCACGCTGGAGCAGGTGGGCAGCTACGAGACGGCCTTCCACGAGGCGGACGACAACCATCGCTCGTGGCCTATCCCCAACGTCCTCGGCTTCGCGCCGCGCTGAGCGGGCCGCTTCCCGTTGGGGGGCTCTATTGAGGGTCAGTCACGCGGATCGAGCGGTGTTCAGGCTCACGGCGCCTCGGAGTGCGGGCGTGCGCCTGCCCACGGTTCAGGGAAGATCCGGGGAGCCACGCCGGAGCGGCGTTGAGTCGGTGGCCGGTCTCATGGCACAGTGCCCAGGGAGCCCCTGCTGTGCGCTCGAACGGGTCGATCGGCATCGCAGGTGAGCGGCTCGGGAGCAGCGATGGTGACGGCGACCTACGAGGGGTTTTTTCACGTCTGGCAAGGGATGCTCGCGACCATCACCGCCGGCGGGTATTTCAGGGACCTCACCCCGGCCTGGGAGCGCACCTTGGGGTGGTCCCTCGACGAGCTTCGGGCCAGGCCGTTCATCGACTTCGTCCACGAGGAGGATCGAGAGGCCACCCTCGCCGAGGTCGCGCAGCTCTTCCAGGGCCGCGGCTCCATGCGCTTCGAGAACCGCTGCCTGTGCAAGGACGGCTCCTACAAGTGGCTCCTGTGGACCTCCTTCGTGGACACGAGCAAACCGCCCGAGGAGCGCCTCATTCACTCCACGATCGCCGAGATCACGGACCATGTCGAGACCCGGCGCCGGCTCGAGCACGGGCTCGCGGAGGCCAGGCGCGAGCTCGAGCGCGTGATCGCGGAGGCCCAGAGCTTCCGGAGCCTGCTCGACGCGACCTCGGACTTCGTGAGCACAGCCGACCTCACGGGGATGTTGACGTACCTGAACCCGGCCGGGCGGCGGATGGTCGGGAGGGAAGACGAGGACCCCTGCGGGAAGCCGATCCCGATGTTCCATACCCCCTCCTACGCGGAGCACCTGCAGCGCGTGGGGATCTCGCACGCGCACACGCACGGCATCTGGAGCGGGGAAGGGGAGCTCGTCAGGCGCGACGGCACGGTCATCCCGATCAGCCAGATCATTGTTCCTTTGCGCGACACCTCGGGGCAGATCTTCGCGTCCGGCACCATGATCCGCGACATCACCCGATCGAAGGCGCTGGAGTCGGAGCTCCGCGACCGGACGAACCGCCTCAGCGCCGCGCTCGAGGCGATGTCCACGCCGCTCATCCCCATCACGCGCGAGATCGTGGTCATGCCGCTGATTGGCCACATGGACTCCGAGCGCGCCGCTCGGGTGATGGACGCCTCCCTGGCCGGTGTCCAGGCCAGCGGCGCGCAGGTGGTGATCCTCGACGTCACCGGGCTCGCGGTGGTGGACTCGCAGGTCGCCGCCGCGCTCGTGCGCGCCGCGCGCGCGCTGCGCCTGCTCGGCGCGCGCACCGTGCTGACCGGCATCCAGCCGGCCGTCGCGCAGACGCTCGTCAGCCTGGGGCTCGACCTCGAGGGCATCACCACGCACGGCACGCTGCAGAGCGCCATCGCCGCCGCGCTGCGCGGCGAAGCGCCGTCCGCCGCCCCGCCGCGCCGGCGCTGACGGCGCTCCACGCCCGCCGCCTCACCCGCCCGCCCCGGCCGCTTCCTCCCTGAGCCTCCCTGAGCGTGGGTGGCGTACGCCGAGCGCGTGGCCGTGAATATCGCCGTGGAGAGCGTGGGCGGCTACGACCGGCTGACGGGGCATCCGGCCGCGGACCTGCAGATCCTGCGGCACGACGGGCTCGCGCACCTGACCTTCCGGGTGCAGTTCGAGATGATGGACGAGGAGCTCGAGCGGACGATGCCGGTGGTGTTCGTGGACGCGCATTCAGGTGACGTCGTGTGGTCCTGCAACAACCTCAAGCACGCGGCTGGAAGATCCGCGTCTCCTGTCGCCCGTCTCACGCCTGGTATGCTCC
>CAYQYG010000295.1:0-11804 GCA_964421485.1 uncultured Polyangiaceae bacterium
GTCGAGATCCCCCCGGAGCCGCCGCGGGAGCCCGCGCGGGAGGCACAGGTCGCCATCGACCCGGCGGAGCTGCCGTCCGCGAACGCAGCCGTCGCGGCGCCGGAGGATCGGCCCGGCGATCACACGGCTTCGATGCGGAGGCCGAACCAGAAGGTCACGCCGCCGGCCAGGCCGATGCAGCTCCGGATTTCGCTGAAACCCCTGTGGACCGCCAAGGTCGGCAAGACGACGTTCAGGACCACCATGGCGCTCGTGGGGGACGCGGTCGTGATCGGTACCCACGGGCCCTCGCTCGACGGCAAGAACGACAGGGCGGATGGCGTTTACGTGCTCGAGGCGAAGACGGGGAAGACGCGGAAGCTGATCAATACGCCGGGCAAGGGGGACCTCGACGTCGGCGGGATCGCGATCGATACGGACAGGGTGTACTTCACGACGGACAGCAGCCTGGTCGTGGCGGCGACGCTCGCGGGCAAGGTGCTCTGGCAGACAGGGCTGCGCGGCAAGGTGCGGCCGGCGCCGGCGCTCGCGGACCTGAGCGGGGATGGGCAGGTCGATGTGGTCGTGGGAGATGAAGAGGGGATGCTGACCGCGCTCGACGGGGCGACGGGGCGGCCGATCTGGGGGGTGCAGACGGGGCGCAACGAATACGACGCGCAGGGGTTCATCGGGGCGGCCGCGATCACCGATGTGGACGGGGACGGGCGGGACGATGTGATCGCAGGGGCGCGCGACGGGGCCATGGTGGCTTACCGGGGGCGGGACGGGCGGCCGATCTGGAGGATGGTGGGGAGCTCGGGGATCCATGCGTCGCCCATGGTGCTCGACGCGGACGGGGACGGGCGGCGCGAGGTGCTCGCGGCGTGGTCGTACAGCGATGTGATGCTGCTCGACGCGCGCAGCGGGCGCGAGCTGTGGAGCCAGTGGGTCGAGCAGGACGGGGGCGGGATCGAGGGCCTGTTCGGGACGCCGGCGCCGCTGCCCGGCGGGCCGCGCGGGGCGGTGCTGATCGCGCCGACGTCGTGGTGGGGCAAGGAGGACGGGATCGTGGGGGTGGGGCCGGAGCTGCGCGAGCTGCACACGAGAGAGGGGCGGGTGACGTCGAGCGCGGTCGTGACCGATCTCGACGGGGACGGGGTGCTGGAGGGGATCATCGCGACCGAGGCGGGCAAGGTGCTGGCGCTGCACGCGGACGGGGGGCGGGCGGAGCTCGTGACGGTGAAGGGGGGCGTGGAGGCGACGCCGATGCTCGCCGACGTGGACGCGGACGGGGCGTACGAGCTGCTGGTCGCGGCCAATGACGGGACGCTCCATTGCTTCTCGACCGGCTCGAGGGCAAAGCCGCTGATCTCGCGCTTCCGCGGGGAGGACCTGCGGAACCGCGGCGAGTATCCGGGCGTGAGGCTCGGGTGGCCGGTGCGGGCGCGGCGCTGAGCGACCGCAATGGTCGACCGCGCCGCCGGGCGGAGAGCGAGCTCAGTCGTAATAGCAGCCGGGGAAGCCGGGATAGTCGTCGGCGACCCCGTTGCAGTCGTTCATGCAGACGTTGCAGAACACGCAGATGATGAGGCCGTTGTAGAGCGCCTGGCCGCCCGGGCTCTGCGCGGCGCACGCCTGGACGCACGCGTCGCCGCCGCACCCCTGGATGCAGTTCGCGTAATCGGTGCAGGTCTGGTCGTTGATGCACTGATCGAACGCCACCGCGCAGTCGCCCTCGAGCGCGCACTGGACGCAGCCCTGCCCGGCGTCGCCGCAGTTGCCGGTGTTGTCGCAACCGGACGGGCCGGTGCTGGTCGTGGTCGTCGTGCCGGTCGTGGTGGTGCCCGTGGTCGAGCTCGAGCTGGTCGTCGTGGTGCCGCCGCCGGTGCCCTCGGAGGGCTCGTCGACGACCACGTTGCCGCCGCAGGCGATCGGGAGCGCCAGGGCGGCGACGGCGGGGATGATCAGGAGGGCATGAGCGAGGTGGGCGCGCATGACGCGCGAGGGTACCAGAACCCGGCGCGGAGCGGGCAGGCGAGCAGGGCGGCGCGGGGCGTCGCCTGACATCCGGGGCTCCGGGTCGCCATCCGGCGCCCTGCGCCCCGGGCTCACGCGCGCCAGATCGCGAGCAGCCACGCGGCGACGCCGGCGGCGCACACGATGACGCCGGGGGTCGCGCGCCGGAAGGACCAACTGCCGGTGACGGTCACCGCGCGGCGCACGATCCAGATCGCGCCGGCCACCCACGCGGCGAAGCCGGCGACGAGGGCAGCGACCCAGCCGGTGCGAGGGGCCTCGTCGCGGGCGAGCGCCTCGAGGTGCTCGCGCAGGGCGACGGCGACCGGGTCGGTGCGCGTGCCGGGGGGGCGGGGCGCGGCCGCGGAGATGCGCGCGATCGCGGCGTTGGCGCGCGCGAGGTCGTCCTCGTGCGGGGTGACGATCCAGCGGGTCTCGATCGCGGCGGAGCGGACGCCGCGCCAGGCGAGCAGGGCGATCTCGGCCTTGCCGAGGCCCTCGGCGGTGGTGGCGAGCGCGATGAGGCGCTCGTAGGCGACGCGCACGTGCGGGGCGCCGGGCGCGTACCAGCCGGCCGCGCGGCGGGCGTGCACGGCGGCGCCGTGGGCGTCGCCGCGGCGGAGCGCGGCGGTGCTCTCGGCGATCTCGCGCTCGCCGGCGATCACGACCCGCGCCGAGGCGGCGCCGAGGATCACGCCCGCGATCGCGAGCGCGCGGAGGGCGCCGAGCACGATCGCGATCCGGCGCGGCGGCGGCGCGCCGCTCACGGCGCCGCTCACAGGAAGTCGCGCCTCTTGAAGACGTAGCTCGCGACCGCGAGCAGGGCCACGGCCCAGCCGACGCTCGTCACGGCCGCCATGCCGAGGTAGGCGGGCAGGCTCGCGTCGACGACCTCGCCGGTGAGCAGCGGGCGCGGCGGCACGAAGATCTGGAGGTTCGGGACCACCTTCGAGAGGGCCCTCGCCGCGGCGACGATCTGGGGGCCGAAGTACTTGACCGGCATGCGCGCGAGCGAGTCGGCGCTGCGGCCGATGATCAGCATGCCGAGCGTGAGCAGCGCGGAGAGGAACGGCGTCGAGAACGAGGAGAAGAGCGTCGCGAACGCGGCGACGATGCCGACCTCGAGGAAGGCGAGCGCGCTGCCGCCGAGCACGACGCGGAGCTCCTCCGGGGCGCCGCGCGCGAGCGCGGCGCCGAGCAGGAGGAGCGCGGCGGACCAGGGGATGAAGCCGAAGGTGCGCGCGGCGGGCGAGCGCCACGCCGCGAGGCCGAGCGCGGCGACGGTCGCGGCGCCCGCGCCGGCGACGAGCCAGAAGGACCGGCCCGCGAGCACGGCGCTGATGAGCAGCACGAGGCCCGCGTCGGCGAAGATGAAGACCGCGAGGGTGAGCAGGGTGCCGAGGTACTTGCCGATGAGGTACTCGCCGCGGCGGATCGGGCGGGCGAGGATCGGGAAGATGGTCTTCTGCTCGAGCTCGCGGTGGAGCGAGGTGGCGCCGATGATGATCGCGACGGCGATGCTGAAGATCGAGATCGACGCGGCGCCGAGGTCGCTGACCACGCGCGCGCCGCTCCGGAGCGTGTAGGCGCCGACGATGATCGAGTAGAACGCCACCGCGAAGGCCACGCCCGCGAGCCCGATCAGGATGCGGGCGCGGAGCGACTCCCGGTAGGTGTTGAGCGCGATCGCGAGGACGCGGCCGAACATCGGGCGGACGTTACCACGAGCGGTCGCAAACGGCCGAGGTGTATGCTGCCCGACGTGAGCTTCACCCCGCGCCCCGCGACCGCCGCCGATTACGATCACTTCGCCCGCCTCCTGCCCGAGCTCGGGACCGGCGATCCCACGCCCCCCCGCGAGCGGTGGGAGCAGGTCTACGCGCCGGGCGCGATCTTCCTCGAGGACGAGGGCGGCGCGGTCGTCGCGTACGGGTACTCGGAGGTGCTCCGGGGCGTGGGGTACGTGCGCCACGTGGTGGTCGATCCGGCGCGGCGGGGCGCCGGGGTCGGCCGGGCCGTGATGGACGCGCTCGCGGCGCGCCTCCGCGCGGCGGGCTGCTCGCGGTGGGCCCTCAACGTGAAGCCGGAGAACGAGCCGGCCGTGCGGCTCTACCGGCGCGTGGGCATGACGGAGGCGTACGCGGCGACGGCGCTCCGGCTCGAATGGAGCGTCGCGGATCGGCTCCCGCGCGGCGGGCGCGCGGTGATCGCCCGGCCGATCGAGGCCGGTGAGGAGGGCCCGCTGGAGGCCGCGTTCGACATGCCCGAGGGGCAGCTCGCCGCCCTGCGCGCGCGGCCGGGGATGCTGCTCGTGCGCCTCGTCGACCCGGCCGCGCCGGAGGACGCCCGCGTCGGCGTCGCGTGCTTCGATCCGAAGTTCCCGGGCGCCTTCCCCTTCCGCGTCGCCGCGCTGGAGCTCGCCGCCCCGTTGCTCGACGCGCTCCGGCCGCACGCGCTGCCGGAGCCGCCGTACACGCAGCTCGTCGTCGAGGACGACGCGGCGCTCACGGCCGCGCTCGTCCAATCGGGCGCGACCGTCCGCTTCGTCATCGCGCACATGCGAGGTGAGATCCCGCCCGCGCCGTGAGCGCCGCGCCCCCGGCGGCACGCTCGTGCGCGGCGCTCACGGGCGCGCGGAGTCGCCGATGGCCCGGGGCGGCACGTCCCTGCGCATGCGCACCGCAGGAGGCGCGGCCTGCGCGCGGCCGCCCACGACCGACCGGAGCTTGACGAACGCCGCGCTCGGCGCCGTGAAGAGGCGTCCGAGCCGGGTGGCCCGCCGGTCCATGCGGCGGATGGCCTCGTCGCGCTCGCCCTGCCCGCGCGCGGACAGGAGCGCGAGCACCTCCCGCCACACGCGCGCGCGCCACCGGACGAGGAAGCCCATGATCGCCCACCGCGCGACGGGGCGCGCCCAGCGGTCCACGAACGCGCTGACGGGGCAGCGCTGGTCGCGGATCAGCCGCTCGAACGCCTCGGGCAGCGCCGCGCGCAGGATCGCGTTCACGGCGTCGTGATCGTGGCGGTAGCGCGCGAGCAGCCGCGCGTCGTCGCGCCCCCCGAGCTCGACGATATTGTCGAAGATCCCGATCGCGAGGTCGTAGTTGATGTGCGCGCTGAGGCCGAGCACGGCCTCCTGCGCGGGCACGGTCGCGCGGCGCTCGGCATAGCGCGAGGCCTCCGCCCAGGCGCCGCAATCGGGCCGGCCCTCGGCGCACGCGGAGAGCGCCTCGAGGTAGCGCGCGCAGAACCGCCCCGCGAGCCGCGAGATCCACGCGGGCTCGAGGAACACGCCCGGGCCCGCGGCCACGAGCTCGGCGACGCGCCGCGTGATGATCGCGTAGACCTCCGAGAAGGCCGCGCGCGGGTCGCTGCGGCGGCGCAGCCGGGCCGTCACCATGTCGAGCGCGACCGAGGCCTCCGCCGCGCTGGACGGCCGCAATGGGATCCCGGCCAGATCGATCCGTCCCGCTGTGCATTCGCAGGCGCCGAGCGCCTGGGGTGCTGCGTCCATGTCGTCTCCCTCCCTGTGCGATGTCGGGCGCGCACCGCCGCCCGGACCGCCTGGACCAAGGTGGGCGCGGTCAGGGCCCCCGCGGGCGCGCGGGGCGGAGGAGCAGGGGCCGTGCCGTCACGACGGCCCCCTCGCGCAGCGCGGGCGGCTGCTCAGGGATCGACGACGCGCACGTCGAGGAACCAGGGTCCGGCCTCGAGCGCGTGGCCGTCGACCTGGAGGTAATAGGTCCCGGCCTCGAGGGTCAGGTCGAGGTAGCTGCCGGTCCCGTTGAAGCCGACCGCGCAGCCGAGCAGGACCTCGGCCCCGGGGCACGCGGGCCCCTGCCGCACGTCGAGCAGCGTCGTGTAGCCCGAGCCCGCCATGTCGAGCACGACGCGCCTCTGCGCCGGCAGGACCAGCTTGAGGAGCTGCTCCGGCGCGCCGCCCTGGGGCGTGCCCCCCTGATCGCAGCCGGCGTTGAAATCCGCGCCCGCGTTCGCGGTGTTCCCCTGGAAGAACCCGCCCTCGGGCGGGATCTCGACGGCGTCCGCGCAGGCGTCGGAGAACAGCACGAACGTCGGCGGCACGGCCGGGCGGACGAACGCCGTCGCCTGCACGGGCTGCCCCAGCAGCGACTCGGCCACGACGCGGTACGAGCCCGCCGCGACGTTCCGCTTGCGCGCCCGCACCGGCGACTGCGCGCCCACGCCGCAGGCGAGCAGGTCGGCCGGATCCGCGCACGCGGGCGCCGCGAGCTGGATCCCGCCCAGATCCCCCTGCGAGATGCGCTCGACGAGCAGCACGTCCGAGGCGACCGGCAGATCGAGCGCGTAGGCGGCGTCGACCGCGCCGAGCAGGCAGTTGAGCTGCACGTCGTCCTGGTGGCCCGCGAGGCTCACGCTCAGGGTCTGGTTCGGCGCGAGCGCGGGCGCGGTCGCGCAGGTCTCGTCCGCGGGCGGCGCGGTCGGCGCCGAGAGCTCGAGCGTGAGCGCGACCGTCGTCGGGGCCGAGGCGGAGACCGCGACGTGGTAGGTGCCCGCCGGCAGCGAGTGCCGGAAGATGTGCGCGCTCTCCGCGGAGAGGCAGGTGATCTCGTCCTCGGGCAGCGCGCAGGCCGCGCTCCGGAGCGAGAGCCAGGGGAGCCCGTCGCCGTCGAGCGAGGCCGCGTAGAGGTCGACGTCCGAGGTCTGCGGGACGTCGAACACGTAGACGAGCTCGCCGAGCTGCGTGGAGCACGCGCTCCCGAGGTCCTGCGCGGCGTCGAGGATCGACGCGTGCGCCGGCGCGCCGGGGGCGAGCGGCGCCGCGGTGCCGCAGGTCTCGTTCGTCGGCGCGGGCTCCGGCGCGAGGAGCGCGACGTCGACCGTCAGCGGCCCGCCGCCGGCCGTCGTCACGTAGAGCGGCAGCGCCACGCCCTGCGCCGGATCCCCCAGGCCGCGGCCGCGCAGCTTCGCTATCTTCCCCCCGCTCGGCGCGGTGAACGAGCCGCCGCAGGCGATCTCGCCCGCGGGGTCGCCGCACTGCGCGGCGAGCGTCACCGCCACGTTCGCCGCGTCCGAGCGCGCGGTCACCTCCACGTCGACCGGCGGCCCAGGCGGGAGCACCACCGCCGCGACCACGTCGCGCAGCGCCGGCGGCCCGAGCGGGTCGCACGAGCCCGCGTAGTCCGACGCGGCGCCCGCCGTCGTCATCGCGTACGAGCCGGGCTGGGTGATCTCCAGCGGATCGACGCATGTGTCGTGCTCCGGCGAGGTGCACCCCTGCTCGTCCACGGCCTGGTCGCAGTCGTCGTCGCGGCCGTTGCCGCAGACCTCGGGCTCGAGGGACGACACGGCGGGGTCGGCGTCGTCGCAGTCCCCCCCGCCGCAGTGCGCGTCGGGATCGCCGTCGATGTCCGCGTCTCGCGGCGCATGCACGCAGGCCTTCGTCACCTCCTCGCACGCGTCGATCGTGCAGGGGGTGCCGTCGCTGCACGCGACCGGCTCGCCGGCGCGGCAGCCGAGCTTCTGGTCGCACCGCTCGACGCCGTCGCAGTGCAGGGCGTTCTGGCAACTGCTGTCGTCGGGCGTGAAGCGGCACCGCTGGAGCGCCTGATCACAGCCGTCGAACGTGCACGCGACGCCGTCATCGCACTGGCCATCGTCGACGCACGGCCCGCCCAGCGTCGGGTCGTCGCCGCCGCCCGCGCCTCCGCCGCCGCCCGCGCCTCCGCCGCCGACCGGGCCCGCGTCGGGCGCGAACGGGCTCGGCGCGCTCGACCCGCAGGCGGAGAGCTGCGCGGCCAGCGCGGCCCCGGCGGCGAGCGCCAGGGCCGCGAGCTGCGCAGAGGAGGACCGGCGGGAAGGCATCGTCGAGCCGCGGGCGGATGAGCGTAGCAGGGCAGGGCGGCGTCTGGCATCATGGCGCGCGCGTGCCGAGCGACAGACTGACCGGACCCGAGCTGACGTGGCTCCTGACGCAGGAGGCGCGCAGCGCCGCGCGCAAGCTCCGCCAGGGCGTGGGGCTCGCGACCGAGACGACGCCCATCCCCCCCGTCGTGATCGAGGAGGGCACCGGCGGCGTCGAGAGCACCCTCGCGCGGCTCGACGAGGCGGTGAGCATGCTCGCCTCGCTGCACGGCCGGCCGATCCCCCGCGGGCGCCGCGGCCGCATCGACCTCGCGGCCCTGCTCTGGGAGGTCGCGCCCGAGGCCCGCGTGCAGCTCGAGATGGGCGACGGCACGGTGGTCTTCGGCGACGAGGCCGAGCTCCGCCGCATGCTCCAGGTGCTGATCGCGCAGGGCGGCGACCCGACCGGCGCGATGGGCACGCCCGAGATCAGCATCCGCCGCGCCGGCGACGAGGTCAGCGTCAGCGTCAACCTCGGCCCCGACGCGCCCGCCAACCTCGAGACCGAGCGCGCGTGGCTCTCGCGCATGGCGATCCGCTATGGCGGCCGGCTCGAGCTCGACGGCTCGATGCAGACGCTCACGTTCCCGGCGGACATCGACCTGCAGCGCCTCGAGGTCGAGAGCCTCAAGAAGGAGCTCGCCGCCGCGCAGGCGCAGGGCGAGGCCTACGCGCGCGAGCTCGCGGCCGTGTTCTCGCGGGGCGAGCTCGAGCGCGGCGGCCGCCCCGGCCAGGGCCGCGCGTCGCAGCTCCCGCCGAGCGGCGAGGGCCTCTCGGTGCTCGTCGCCGCGGTCCGGGTGCTCGGCACGCAGCTCCGCGGCATCCTCGCCGCGATAGGCCGGGACATCGGGCCGCTCCGCGAGGCCGGTGACGAGATCGGCGAGACCGCCTCCTCCGTGACCCGCCACGTCACCGCCGCCTCGGAGATCGTCAGCGATCTGGCGCGCCTCGGCGCGTGCCCGCTCGACGAGCTCCCGCGCCACTGCGACGTCGCCGACCTGCTCCGCGACGTCGTCCACGACGACGTCGCCCGCGCCGCCCGCCACGACGTGCGCGTCGTCGTCCACGCGCCGGAGAACGCGCACGAGGTCGTGCCCCTCGGCGCCCTCACCGTCCTGCTCCACGCCCTCCTCGATCACGCCATCAGCGCCTCGCCGCCCGGCAGCGAGGCCGTGATCACGCTCACGGATCTCGCCAATGCGATCGAGATCACATTCGACGACGCGGGCGCGCCGCTGCCGGCCGTCGCGCGCGGCGTCGTGCTGAGCCGGGATTTCGAGGCCGTCGCGCAGGGCCGCCCCCCCGGCCTCCCGCTCATCGCCGCGCACGCGATCGCGGCCCACACTCACCTCCACCTCGCGATCGAGGACGGCCCCGGCGGCGGCACGCGCGTCCGCGTGACCCTCCCCCGCGGCGGCTGATCGCGGACCGGTCCGCGGGGCTTGCTCCCCGCGGTGCGCCGCGAGACAATCGGTCCCCTCATGGCAATGGACGCGTCCGACTGGCCGCGCCTTCGCCGCCGATCCCTGCCATCCAGGGGAGACCTTCCACCGCATTCTTGGAATTGCGCTTGAGGAGAGCCCATGAACGCACTGCGATCCGAACGCCGTTCGCCCTCCGGTGATCCCCGCCGCGCCCCGCTCCGCATCGGGCTCGCCGCGCTGCTCGCCGCGCTCGCCGCCGCCGCGGCCACGCCGCTGCTCGGCGCGGGCTGCAGCGGCGAGGCCGAGGACAACGGGTTCACCACCAGCGGCACCACGACCGGAACGAGCACCGGCACCGGCGGCGACGGCGCAGGCGGCGGCGGCGAGGGCGGCGGGAACCTCTTCGACGGCGGCGTGCAGAACAACGTGTACGTCAGCCCGGAGAACCCGATCCTGAAGGTCGAGCTGCCGCTCGCCGGCCAGACGATCCCCTTCAAGTGCCTGGACGTGGCCACGCACCAGCCGGTCGCGGGCGCCACCTGGACGATCAGCTCGCTCGAGCCCGGCAGCATCGACGCGGCCACCGGCGTCTTCACGCCGAACGGCCAGCGCACGGGCACCGCGGTCGTGGCCTGCGAGAAGGACGGCGCCAAGGCCGAGACCCAGCTCAAGGTGATCATCCACGCGCTGGACAACCCGGGCGGCCTCACCCAGGCGCAGATCGACGTGCTCCGCGGCCCGCCCGGCAGCTCCGACGCCTCGTGGAAGTTCCTCTACCCCTACGATCAGACGGTCTTCCCGCGCGGCATCCTCGCCCCGGAGATCCACCTCACGCAGGGCGCCAGCCCGGGCAACGGCTTCTACGTGCACATCGTCGCGCCCGAGTACGAGTACGAGGGCTTCTTCAGCACGTCGGCGTTCAACACGCAGCTCCAGATGTCGCAGACCGCCTGGGAGGCGCTCACGAACTCCGCCGGCGGCTCGAACGTCGAGGTGCACGTCTCGAAGCTCTACAACGCGCAGAAGTACGGCCCCATCTTCCGCACCTGGAAGCTCGCCGCCGGCGCGCTGCACGGCACCATCTATTACAACACCTACGACTCGCCGCTCGCGGGCCAGACCGGCGCGATGATGCGCATCAAGGGCAGCTCGCCCACCCCCGAGGTCCTCGTGGGCAACTGCACCGTCTGCCACAGCGTCGCGGCGGACGGCTCGACGGCCGCGGCCGCGGAGCACGGCGGCATGGGCGGCACCTTCGATCTCTCGAACGGGCAGGTGAACCCGCCCATCATCTGGCAGGACGCGGAGCGCGCGGCGTTCGCGGGCCTCTTCCCCAAGCAGGGCGCGGTGCTCGTCGTCAACGGCGCGCCGGGCTTCTCGTGGCCCCCGAACACGCCTGGCACGAGCAACACCTGGACGAGCGAGCTCCGGACCAAGCAGGGCGCGCTGATCCCGAACAGCGGCATCGAGGGCTACTACGCCCAGTCGCCGATCTTCTCGCCCGACGGCACCAAGCTCGCGTTCACCGATCGCCAGGCCGCCTCGCCGAACCCGAGCGTGCTCGCGATCATGGATTACGACGAGGTCACGCAGCACTTCAGCAACTATCAGGTGCTCGCGACGCCGCCGCCCGGCCGCCACTACTCCTGGCCCGCGTTCACGCCCGACGGCAAGTACGTCGTCTACCAGGACGGCGTGGGCGACGACCTCGCCACCTGGAGCGGCAACACGGGCAAGATCTTCGCGGTCAACGTGCAGACGAAGGCGATCACCTTCCTCGGCAACCTGAACGGCGACGACTACGTGCCCGCGGGCGCTCGCGACAAGGACAAGAACTACGAGCCGACGATCGCCCCGATCGCCTCCGGCGGCCACTTCTGGGTCATGTTCACGTCGCGCCGCACCTACGGCAACAAGCTGACGGGCAGCGAGTACGAGACGAAGCGCCTCTGGGTCTCCGCGTTCAGCATCAACGCGCCCGACGACACCGACGCCTCGCACCCGGCGTTCTACATCGCCGGCCAGGAGCTCACCTCTGGCAACAGCCGCGGCTTCTGGGCGCTCGACCCCTGCAAGCAGGACGGGAGCGACTGCACCACGGGCGACGAGTGCTGCAACGGGTACTGCAACCCGACCGGCGATCCGCCGGAGTTCAAGTGCGGCCCGCCGGACGGGGAGTGCTCGTCCGAGTTCGAGGTGTGCACGACGACCGCCGACTGCTGCGATCAGTCGGGTGACACGGAATGCATCGGCGGCAAGTGCACCGCGCTCCCGCCGCAGTGATCGGCGGCCGGGGGGGCTCCCGTCCGGCTGAACCCGCGAACCCTTTGCTTATGAGGAGCTATCCATGATTCGTCGATGGACCATTGCAGCGGTCCTCAGCTTGACGGCGGGCGCGCTCGCGGGCGGGTGCGCCGCGGGCTCGGTCACGGGCGGGGGCGGCCCGGGCGGGGCCGGGACGGGCGGCGAGGCCGGCGGCACGCCCACCGGCGGCGGGGGCCC
>CAYQYG010000296.1:0-11781 GCA_964421485.1 uncultured Polyangiaceae bacterium
ACGTGCAGGGCGCTCACCGCCTGCGCGGGCGGCGCGCCCTTGTGGCTCGCCAGGGCCAGGGTGGGCGCGGCGGCGAGCCTCTCGTGCGCGTCGCCGGCCCGATCCCTCGCGCCGTGACGCGAGATCGCGAGCGTGGTCTGGTCGGGATCCGGCGGGCTCCCCGGGGCCTTCACGTCGACGCGCGCGCCCCGCGGACTCCCCGCGCCGCCGGCCGCGACGTCGTCGATGATCGGCCACGGGACCGTCGCCATATCGCAGCGCTCGAGCGCGTCGTACGCCTCGCGGGCGGAGCCGAACCGCCGCGCGACCGGCTTCGCCGTCGCCCGCTCGAGCACGGCGCCGAGCGCGTGCCCCCGGAGCTGCGACGGGATCGGCACCGGCTCCGCGCTGAGCTGGCGGAAGATCACCTCCGCCACCGACTGCTCCCGCATCACCGGCGCGCCCGTGAGGCATTCGAGGAAGGTGAGCCCCCACGCGTAGATGTCGGCCGCCGCGGTGGGCGTGCCGTGCATGAGCTGCTCCGGCGCCATGTAGGCCGGCGTCCCGTTGAACTCGCCGGTCGCGGTGAGCGCGCGGTAGTCGGCGCTGCGCGCCTCGCCGACGAGCGCGGCGATGCCGAAGTCGAGCACCTTGACGTGCCGCCGCATCCCCTGGCCCGTCACCATGATGTTGTGCGGCTTGAGGTCGCGGTGCACGACGCCGCGCTCGTGCGCGTACACCATCGCGTCGAGCACCTGCAGCATGAGCCGCCGGGCCTCCGCGGGATCGAGGCTGCCGGCGCGCTGCGTCAGGTTACCCAGCGTCTCGCCCTCCACGTGCTCGAGCGCGAGGTAGAGCTGGCCGGCCGGGAGCCGGCCGGCGTCGTTCAGCCGCACGATGTTCGGGTGGCTGAGCTGGGCGATGACCTGCATCTCCCGCTCGAAGCGCGCGACCTGCGCGGCCGCGTCGCGCGAGCGCAGCAGCGCCTCCGGGCGGAGCAGCTTGAGCGCGACCCGCTGCGTGGTCACGACCTGGCGCGCGTCGTACACGATGCTGTGGCCGCCGCTGCCGAGGTAGCCCAGCACCTCGTAGCGGCCGTCGATGAACGCGCCGATGTCGAGCAGACCTTCGCGATCGGACATCCCTTCGACCCCTCAATCGCCGAGCGCCCCGGAGCGGGGGCCGAGAGTAACCCGGAACGGCTCGTCCCGGAGCGGCGTGGTAGCATCGCCCCACGGAGGTGCTTTGCATGAAAACAACAGGGCGCGCCGCGGCGCTGGTGCTGGCGGTCGGCGCGGCGCTCGCAGCCTGCGGGGATGATGACAGCAGCGGCGGGGGCGGGACCGGCGGGACCGCCCCCACCGGCTGCGCGGCGGCGATCGAGGTCACCGACCCGGGCACTGTATCGGGCGACACGCGCGGCCAGGTGGCGTTCGCGGAGGCATCATGCATCGTCGGGGACGCGCCGGAGGCCTACTTCACGGTGACGCCGACCGTGACCGGCATGCTCGACCTCACGCTCGAGTCCGACGCGGACCTCGGCATGTACGTCCGCTCGACCTGCGACGACGCCGACTCGGAGCGCGGCTGCGCGGACATGGGCCAGGCCGGCGAGGTCGAGACGCTCAGCGTGCCGGTGACCGCCGGTGAGCCGGTGTTCGTGATCGTGGACGGCTTCGACGACGCCGACGCGGGCCCCTTCACGCTCTCGGTCCAGAGCCGGGCGATCGAGTGCGGCGACGGCAAGGTGGAGGGCGCCGAGCAGTGCGATCCGCCTGACGGGACCACCTGCGCCGCCGACTGCCAGATCATCCCGGAGATCTGCGACGACGGCGCGGACAACGATCTCGACGGCTTCACCGACTGCGAGGACGCGTCCGACTGCGGCGGAGACGCCGCCGCCTGCCCGCTCTCCGCGGCCTGCGGCGCCGCGGCGGCCGCGACCGGCTCCGACGCCGGTGACGCCTCGACCGGGGCCGGCGATTTCGCGGGGAGCTGCACCGGTGGGAGCCTCAGCCACGAGGCGCTCTACACGTACGCGCCGCCCTCGGCGGGGGCGCTGCTCGTCACCCTCCAGTCCGCGACCAACCAGGGCGTCTACGTGCGCGGCGAGTGCGCCGATCCGGCGACCGAGCTCGGCTGCCTCGACGACCAGCCCGGCGGCGCCGACGAGGCGCTCGTGGTCCCCGTGCCCGGCGGCGGGGCGGTCACCATCTTCGTCGACGCCGCGACGCCCGCCGACTCGGGCCCGTTCACGCTCCTCACGTCGTTCGAGCCCTCCACGGAGGCCGAGCCGAACGACACACCCGCCAGCGGCACCGTCTTCGCCGATCCCTACGTCGGCACCGTCGATCCCGCGGGGGACGTCGACCACATCAAGGTCGCCGTCCCCGGCCCGAGCTCGACGCTCACCGTCGATCTCGACGACCTCGGCAACGGCGACTGCGCGAACTTCAAGCTGGACTCGATCATCGACATCCTCGGCGAGAACGGCGCCACCGTGCTCGGCACGAACGACGACGCCGGCGACTTCTGCTCCCGCGTGGAGGTCACGGGCCTCGTCGCCGGCGTCTACTTCGTGCGCGTCGGTGCGGCGGAGATGGCCGTCGACCCGACATTCGCCTACCGCCTCACCGTCCAGATCAACTGACGCTCCGGCGATTCGCCAATCATTCCGGCGCGTGCGGGCGCATGTGGAGAGGTGCGCCGAAGGCGCCCAGAGGCGCCGGCGGGCGCTGACGCGCGCTGTCGGTGTGTTCGTGTAGGAGCGAATTTCTCCGCAAATTGCGGAAGTCCGCGCTTGACCCGGAGACCTCGAAGAGCCGAGAGTAGCTGTCAGCGCGCCCAGTGTTCAGGAGCGCGTCTCATCAGACCGAGGGCAGACCCCGAACAACCCGGAGAAGACACCATGCGAACCCTGATCATCTCCAGCGTGCTCCTCACTTCCCTATCGCTCCTCTCCGGCTGCGCCGTCAGCGCTGATCCCGAGGCGGTCGACAGCGCGTCGCAGGCGGTGGTGCCGCCGCCCACGAGCTGCGGCGGAGACGAGCTCGTCACCAGGACCCAGGGCTTCTGGAAGAACCACTGCTGCGTCGTGAAGGGCGAGGCGACGGGCTACCCGCTCGTCCCGGTCTCGCTCGGCAGCAGCGCGGTGCTCGACAAGTACGGCGACGTCCATGCCTACCTCTCGATCCCGCCGCAGGGCGGCAACAAGCAGCTCATCCTCGGGCACCAGCTCCTCGCGGCGAAGCTGAACGTCGCGGCGTTCAACATCGGCGGCTTCGACTGGGCCGACTGGGACGCGGACGGCACGCTCGAGACCGTCGACGAGCTCCTCGCGATCGCCGACGGGCTCTACGACGCCGGCAGCAACACGAACCGCGTGAAGATGGCGACGATCCTCGACAAGCTGAACAACGCGGGCGACGCAGAGGACCTCTGGTTCGACCCCACCTGCAACTCGCCGCCCCCGGTCTGCGAGTGACGCCTGCGCGCGCGGCGCCCCGCCGCGCGCCTGTCCTCCCGCGGCCCCCCGCCCCTCTGCGGGGCGCTTGCCTCTCCTCCGCACCCGCCCCTCCAAGCTCACCGGCCCTCCGGCCGCGAGCTTCACGCGCTCGTGACGGCACACGCGAACGCGCGCGCGTCCGATCGCACCCTCCAGGGCGCTCGTCCGATCGACGGCATCACGCGACGCCAGGGCGTCGATGGGATGATCTGCATGCGTTCAGCCGAAGGCTGACCGATCGACGATCAGCCACTACGGCGACAGCGACAGCGATACTGGCGGGGTGGACGGGACTCGAACCCGCGGCCTCCGGCGTGACAGGCCGGCGTTATAACCGACTTAACTACCACCCCAAACACTACTTCCGACCCTGACCCGTTTCCCTTCTTTCCTCTTTGGCCCT
This sequence comes from uncultured Polyangiaceae bacterium, assembly GCA_964421485.1. Taxonomy (GTDB): domain Bacteria; phylum Myxococcota_A; class Polyangia; order Polyangiales; family Polyangiaceae; genus CAYQYG01. Next base: position 3,888 of record CAYQYG010000296.1, read on the forward strand.
TGGTGGGCGGGACAGGGTTCGAACCTGCGACCATCGGCTTGTAAGGCCGACGCTCTGCCGCTGAGCTACCCGCCCTGGCGGAGAGGCGCGCGACTCTACCCAGCCAGCGGAGCATGTCAACACTTTCGTCGCAGGCGGGGATCGTTTTTGTGGATTCGCGAGGATCCGGCCGCATCGACCGGACACATCCTCGCCCCCGCCCTCGCCCTCGCGCGTCGCTTCAGCCTGGGACGTGTGCTCGAGGACGTGTGGCAGCGCTTGCTCGCTCGCCCGCGGGGCGGGGAAGGAAGCGAGGGGCGTGAGCGGGCGCTGTTGGCCGGGGCTTCTCTTTTCGAGGGTTCCGGACTATCCGCGGTACGCTCGCGGGGGGGCAGGGCTGGCGAGCGCGTCGACGTCTGAAGAGAGAGAGATAGACCTATGACGGAGAGAATCGGCGTCCTCGTGGGCTGGGAGGAGTCCTTCCCGCGGGCGTTCATCGAGCGGTGCAACAAGGTCCCGGGCGTCGAGGCCGAGATCGCGCGGATCGGCGGCACGCCCGAGCGGTTCGAGAGCCCCTACCGGGTCCTCATCGACCGCATCAGCCAGGAGGTGAAGCACTACCGCTTCTACCTCAAGGCCGCGGCGCTCGGCGGGGCGTTCGTCATCAACGATCCGTTCTGGTGGAGCGCGGACGACAAGTTCTTCGGCTACTCGCTCGCCTCGCAGATCGGCGTGGCGGTGCCGCGCACGGTCATGCTGCCGCAGCAGGACTACATCCCGGCGATCGACAAGAAGCGCAGCTTGAGGAACCTCGAGTACCCGCTGAACTGGGAGGCGATCGTCGACTACGTCGGCTTCCCCGCGATCCTGAAGCCCGCCGACGGCGGCGGGTGGAAGGACGTCACCGTGGTGCGCAACCCGCGCGAGCTGCTCGACGCGTACAACGCCTCCGGGCTCAACGTGATGACGCTCCAGGAGTTCATCGACTTCGAGGACTACGTCCGCTGCATCTGCGTCGGCAGGGATCGCATCGTGCCGATCCAGTACGACCCTAAGCAGATCGGGCCGACCGGGCTCCGCGGCCGCTACGTGCAGCGCGAGGAGGACCGCTGGCTGCCCCAGGATCTGCACGACCGGATCATCCAGGACTCGATCAAGATCAACGACGCGCTCAACTACGACATGAACTCGGTCGAGTTCGCGATCCGCGACGGCGTCCCGTACGCGATCGACTTCACGAACCCGGCGCCGGACATGCACATCGAGCACCTCGGGCCGCGCTACTTCGACCTCGCGGTGGGCGGCATGGTCGACTTCGCGGTCCAGGTCGCGAAGGAGGGCCGGCGGACGCGCGACGTCTACGCGTGGTCGCAGAAGGTTCAGCCCGACGTGCCGAAGGTCCGCTTCGGGGCCGCGACGTGACCGGAGGGGCGCCTCAGGCCCAGTCCGCGGCCCTCACCGCGGCGATCGATCGGTACCATGACGTGCTCACGGCCTACGTGGACCGGGGAGGGGAGGACCACCTCGCCCTGCTCGACCGGATGGTCAAGCGGGGCGCGGTGTTCGCGGGGCGCCCCATCTGCACGTTCCTCCGGCCGGATTTCCTGCTCCGCTCGCAGCACGCGCTGATGCTCAGGGCGCTCCGGCATTTCCGGAGCGCCGTGACCAAGGCGAAGGAGGCGATCCTCGCGAGCCCGGAGCTGCTCGACGCGATCTCGCTGACCGACGGCGAGCGGCGCCTCGTCGAGATCAACCCGGAGTTCCGCTCGCTCGGCGTGTGCGCCCGGCTCGACACGATCCTCTCGGGCGGCGAGCTCTCGCTCGTCGAGCTGAACATCGAGGGGGCGTTCGGCGTGAGCTACTCCGATCGCCTCACGGAGCTGTTCGAGGGCTTCCAGCCGATGCGCGAGTTCAGCCGCGAGCGGCGCGTGACGCCCATCTACGCGGAGAGCGCGCTCGTCGGGTCGATCCTCGACACGTGGCACGAGTTCGGCGGGACGCGCGTGCCGCGCGTGGCGGTCGTCGACTGGCGCGAGGTGGCGACGCGGACCGAGCTCGAGATCGTCTGCGAGCGCTTCCAGCGCCACGGCGTCCCGGCGCGCTTCGTCGATCCGCGCGAGCTCGAGTACAAAGACGGCGAGCTCGCGGCGGGCGGGGAGGGGATCGACGTCGTCTACCGCCGCGTGCTCACGAGCGAGCTCCTGAGCCGCGAGGACGAGATCAAATCGCTCATCGACGCGTACCGCGCGCGCGTCGTCTGCGTGGCGAACAGCTTCCGCGGGAAGATCCTCGACAAGAAGATGCTCTTCGCGCTGCTCTACGATCCGCGCGTCGCAGCCGCGTTCACGCCCGAGGAGCGGGACGCGATCGCGCGCCACGTGCCCTGGACGCGGCGGGTGGAGCAGACGAGGACCACCGGGCCCGACGGGGCGGAGATCGACCTCGTCCCCTGGGCCGCGGAGCACCGGACCGATCTGGTCATCAAGCCGAACGACGAGGTCGGCGGCCGCGGTGTGGTGATCGGGGCCAACGTGGAGGCCGGCGTGTGGGAGCGCGCGCTCAAGCTGGCCCTCGTCGATCCGTCGATCATCCAGCGCCGGGTGCCGCTGCCCAGCGCGATGTTCCCCGAGGTGGGCGCCGCCGGGGAGCTGTTCTTCTCGCGGCGCTTCACCGAGCTCGACGCGTACCTGTTCCGCGGCGAGCTCCGCGGCGTGCTCACGCGCCTGTCCGCCACGACCAACTGCAACGTCCACGCAGGCGCGGGGACGGTGCCCACGTTCATCATCGAGGACGCGCCCTGAGCGGCGCGCCGACCCACGAAGGGGGTTCCACCGTATGGCAGTCATCGAAGGGCTTCTCGACGGTCAGTTCACGCTCGGCATCGAGGAGGAGTTCCAGATCGTGCACGCGGAGACGCGGGAGCTCCGCTCCTACGTCAGCCAGATCATCGAGGACGGCCGCGGCAGCTCGCTCCTGCGCGAGCGGGTGCGGCCGGAGATGCACCAGTCCGTCGTGGAGACGGGGACCGGGATCTGCCGCGACATCAAGCAGGCGCGCGAGGAGATCACGGAGCTGCGCGGCAGCCTGAACGCGCTGGCCGTGAAGGGCGGGATGCGCATCGTCGCCGCGGGCACGCACCCGTTCAGCGACTGGAAGAAGCAGGACATCACCGACGGCGAGCGCTACAAGGGCATCGTCGAGGATCTGCAGGACGTCGCCCGCGCGAACCTGATCTTCGGGCTGCACGTGCACGTCGGGATCAAGGACCGCGAGGTGGCGATGGCCCTGGCGAACCAGGTCCGCTACTTCCTGCCGCACATCCTGGCGCTCTCGACGAGCTCGCCGTTCTGGCTGGGCCGGCCCTCGGGCCTCAAGAGCACGCGGAGCGAGATCTTCAAGCGCTTCCCGCGGACGGGCATCCCTGGGCACTTCGACTCGTACGGGGAGTTCCAGCGCTTCGTCGAGCTGCTCGTGAAGACGGGCTGCATCGACAACGCGAAGAAGATCTGGTGGGACGTGCGCCCCCATCCGTTCTTCGACACGGTCGAGGTGCGGATCTGCGACATGACGACGCGCGTGGACGACACGGTGGCGATCGCGGCGCTGATCCAGGCGGTGATGGGCAAGCTGTACCTGCTCTACCGGCGCAACTGGGCGTTCCGCGAGTACTCGCGCGAGCTCATCGAGGAGAACAAGTGGCGCGCGGTGCGCTACGGGCTCGACGGTCAGCTGATCGATTTCGGCAAGCAGGAGCAGGTGCCGGTGCGGATGCTGGTCGGCGAGCTCCTGGATTTCGTCGAGGAGGCGGCCGAGATCTTCAAGTCGCAGGGCGAGCTCGATCGGATCCGGGCCCTCGTGAAGGACGGGACCAGCGCGGACCGGCAGCTCGCGATCTTCGCGAAGACGCAGAGCTTCCAGGCGGTCGTCGACGATCTGATCGAGCAGTCGGCGATGGGGCTGTAGCCAGGGGGTCGGGGGCGGAGGGCGCGCGGCAGGGGGGGGCGCACCCCGGAGGACGGCCGCGGCGCGGGGCCCGCCCCCCGCCCTGCTGCGGGTTTTGTGGGGGGAGCGGGGGACGTTGCGACAGAGATTTCGGCGCGACGACGGGCTCTGCTACCGTGCGGTCGTGGCGCAGGATAAGACCGCTACGCATCGGGTCGTGGCCGCTCTGGTGTTGGGGATGTCGCTCGGCCTGCCTCCGGCCGCGGGGTGCGCGGCGACGGAGTACATCAACGAGGGGCCCGGACAGCCCTCGGACCGGGCCTCGGGGGCCTTGCCGGCGGGATCGGTGGGGGTGTGCAAGCTGCCCTTCACGATCCGGCCGGCGATCGTGAACCCGGACCTCTGGGAGCACGCGAAGCCCTGCACGCCGCGGACGCCGGCGTCGTTCATCCGGCTGGGGTACGCGAAGGAGGGCTCCGCGGGGAGGGATCCCGAGGCGGAGCAGCTCGCGGACAAGGCGCTCGCGACGCTGACCGAAGGGCAGAAGATCGACGGCGGCAACAACCAGATGACCGCGATAATCCGCGCGGTGCGGACCTACGCGGCGAGGAACGATCTCCTGCGGGACCGCATCGCGCGCGAGTCTCCGCAGGAGCACGTCTGCGACTTCACGTACCTGCTCAACACGATGTCCTCGTCGCGCGGCAAGCTCACGCCCGAGCCGTGCACGGCGGAGGTCTTCGATCCGGAGCTCAGGAAGGAAGTGTGCCTGTTCGACGTCGGCCGGCCGGAGGGCCTGTGGCTGACGAGCGGGTGGGACTGCGTGACGTTCACGGGCGCGCTCGGCAACGAGCAGTCCTGCTACCGGCTGTGCGGCTATGACGACTACTGCGCGCGGCAGGTGTACTGCGCGGCGCCGGACCTCGATCTCTTGCTCTGCACGCTGGGCGTGTGCCTGCCGGAGCCGCGGGCCGCGATCTACTGAGCCGAGGTCGGAGGGGCCGCGGGGGGCCCGGGCGCGGCCGGGGCATCCACGGGCGGCGCGGGGGCCGGGGCGCCGGCAGGCGGGCCTGCGCCGGGGAGCAGGGCGCGGAGGCGCGGAGGGACGGGGAGCACGCCGGCGCGGGCGGCGAGGAAGGCGCCGCCGAGCAAGAGCGCGGCGGCGAGCGCGACGTAGGGCGCGGCGGAGCGGCGGCGGCGCGTGGGAGGGACCGTGGGGGCAGGGGAGGCGGGGCCGGACGGGGCGGCCGCAGGCTCGGGGTCAGGCTCGGGCTCGGGGGTCGCGCCGGCGTCGTCGAGCGCGACGGGCAGGATGCCGGCGTAGGTCGCAGGGAGCGGCGCGCCGCCGCGCACGGCGGGGCGGATGCCCGAGGTGCGCCGGCGCTCGGCCGAGGTCGAGGCGCGGTTGTCGGCGGTCTGGATCGCGACGGCCAGGCGCTTCCTGCGCTCCTCGATGACGTCGCCGAGCGTGCTGCGCACGAAGCGGGCGACGTCGCCGTCGGTGACGGGCGGGCCGATGGAGCTCGAGATCAGGTCCAGCGCGCGCTGGAGGGCGGCGCAGTCGGGCCAGCGGTCGGTGGGATCCTTGGCGAGGCAGCGATCGACGGCGGCCTCCAGATCGGCGGGGATCGACGGCACGAGCTCGCGCAGCGGCACGTGCGCGCGGGTGCAGATGTTCTCCATCGTCTTCGCGTCGGTCTCGCCGCGGAACGGGTGGAAGCCGCTCGCCATCGCGTAGATCAGGATGCCGAGCCCGAAGATGTCGGCGCGGCGGTCGACCTTGCCCGTGGTGAGCTGCTCCGGGGACAGGTACGGGACCTTGCCCTTCATGATGCCGGCGACGCGGGTCTCGTAGGCGCGGCCCGCGGCCTTCGCGACGCCGAAATCGACGAGCTTCACGATGCCGTTCAGCGACACCATGACGTTCTGCGGGGAGATGTCGCGGTGCACGAGGTTGACGAGCTGGCCCTTGTCGTCGCGCAGCTCGTGGGCGGCGTGCAGGCCGGCGCACGCGCTCGAGGCGATGCGGAGCAGGATCGGGAGCGGCACGCCGCCCTTCGTCTTGGCGTGCTTGTTCAGCGTGAAGATCGTCTCGCCGTCGATCCACTCCATCACGATGTAGAGGCAGCCGTCTTCGTCCCCGAGGTCGACGATCTCGACCGCGTGCGGGTGGCGGATGCGCGCGGCGAGGCGGGCCTCGTCGAGGAACATCGCCTCGAAGTCCGGGTCGTCGCTGAGGTCCGGCAGCATCGTCTTGATCGCGACGAGCTTCTGGAAGCCGCGGGAGCCCACCATGCGCGCGGCCCAGACGGCGGCCATGCCGCCCCTGGCGATCTGCATGAGGATCTCGTAGCGGCCCAGCGTGTCGCCGGGCTTCAGGTCCGATCGAAACAGCACGCGGCGCTCCTCAAGGTCGCGGTCGGAGCCGCCGCGCCGGGATGACCTCGTCCGCCTCGGGGCCGAAGTTCTCGTAGCGGACCCGGTACTGCCCCTTGCCCTCGGTCTTCGTGACCTTGCCGGGGAAGTAGAGGCCGTGCCACTCGACGAAGATGCGCTGGTTGGGCTGGAAGCGAGCGCCCTTCTCGGGCGCGAGCGCGCGGCTCACGCGGTCGGCCGAGACCTCCTCGTCGGAGCCGGAGAGGCTCTGCTCGTTGCCGACGGCGCTGGTCGTGTAGCGGACGCGCCACTTGCCCGCGGTCCCGGGGCCGACGATGATCGCGGGGTGGTAGGCGCCGCGGTGGGCGACGAGCACCTCCTCGTTGGCCTGGAGCGGGCCACCCGCGGAAGCGGCCGGGGGCGCGCCCGGCTTGGACGCGGCCGGCGCAGCGGGTCCAGCCGGCGCGGCAGCGGCCGGCGCCGCGGGCGCACCGGGTCCCGCGGGCATGGCGGGCGCCGGGGCCGCGCCGGGGGCCGCGGGGGCGGCGGCGGCCCGGAAGCGGTCGGCATTGACCTCCTGGTCGTACTCGGGACCGAAGCCATCGAAGCGGACGAGCCAGCGGTCGGCGGCCGTGGCGGCGAGGACGCGCGCGGGCAGGTGGCGGCCGCCGACGTCCACCGAGACCGGCTCGCCGAGCGGGTGCGCGGTCGCGCCGACAAACGGGCGGCGGAGCCGATCGGGCTTGACATTCTCCGCGACCTCGGGGCCGTAGCCGTCGTAGTGGACGCGCCACTCGGCGGGGCCCGACTGCGCGACGACATCGGCGAGCAGCTGCTTGCCCTGCACCACGACGAGGACCTTCTCGCCGACGCGGTAATCGGCGGCGCCGGCCGCGGCGGGCGCGGCGCGGACGCGCGCCGGCGGGACGGCCTCGTTCCACTCCGGGCCGTACCCCTCGTACCGCACCATGAGCCGGTCCGGCGCGACGCGGCCGATGATCGTCGCGGGGAGCCACTGGCCGCCGCGCTCGACGAGCACGCGCGCGCCGGGATCCATGCCGGTGGGCTGGAAGAGCGGGCCGGCGTCGGGCTGCGCGGGCGGCGGGGCCGTGTTGGAGGACGCGCACGCGAGGGCGAGCGGCGCGAGGAGCAGGGCGCCCGCGCAGGCGAGGGCGCGCGGATCGAGGGCAAGGCGGCTCATGGCCGCCGATACTACTTGAGGGGCGGCGCGGGTGAAGGGCCCACCGGCGCGGGCGATCCGGGTCCACGTGGGAGACGGCGGCGCGGCAGTCGTGGTACACGGGATCGCCCGCCCCGCGACGAGACGCCATGGAAGCGACCCCGCGCCTGATCCCGCCACCGCAGGACGACGACGACGACGACGTCTGCACGGCGCTGTCGACGGCGAACGCGCTATGGGGCCGCGGGGAGCGCGAGGAGGCGCTGCGGTGGCTGCGCAAGGCCGCGGAGCGGGCGTCGGACACGAACGCGGACATGCGGGCGCTGGAGCTGTTCAAGGCGGCAGCCGAGGTCGCGACGAGGATGTCCGCGCCGCCGCCCGCCGCCGCGCCGAGCGCGCCGCCGCCCGCCGCCGCCG
>CAYQYG010000297.1:0-11778 GCA_964421485.1 uncultured Polyangiaceae bacterium
GGCTCGAGCGCGCCGAAGCCCGTGCCGCGCGCGTAGCGGGCCGCGACCTCGAGCGCGCGCGCCGCCGCGCCCGGCCCGCCCGGGAGCACCGCGGCCGGCGCGCGGGCGATGCGCGCCTGGCCCGCGTGCCCGATCTCGGGCAGGAGCACCTGCCGGAGGAAGCGGGGATCGATCGCGGTGGGCACGCTCTCCGCGGGCTGGTCCCAGGGCCCGGCGGACGCCGCGGCCTCGCCGGCCTCGCACGCCGTCGCGACGTAGCGCGCAGCCTCGATCGTCAGGATGCCCGGCGCGTCGCCGCAGAGCGGGCAGCCCGCGCGGGGCGCCACCGGCACGACGCGCAGCCGATCCGCGCGGCCGTCGTAGGTTGCGATCGACCCGTACGATGGGCCATCCGGCCCCCGGGGCGCCGCGAGGATCGCGAGCGCCCGGTCGGCCGCGAGCGCGCCCGCCACGCCGCACACCGGGCCGACGACGCCCGCGGTCGCGCAATCGGGCGCGGGCCCCTCCGGCGGCGCCTCGAACAGGCAGCGGTAGCAGGGGCGCCCGCGCGGCGGCGCCGCGATCACCGTCGCGCGCCAGCGGATCGCGGCCGCGTGCACCACCGGCGCGCCCGCGAGGCGGCACGCGTCCGCGATCAGGAAGCGCGACGCGAAGTTGTCGGTCGCGTCCACCACGACGGCCACGCCCTCGAGCAGCCCCATCGCGGTCCCCGGCACGAACCGCCCCGAGCGCGGCTCGATCGCGGCGCCCGGGAACCGCCGCCCGAGCGCGTCCGCGAACGCCTCGAGCTTCGGGCGCCCCACGTCCGCCTCCGAGAACAGGATCTGCCGGTGCAGGTTGGTGAGCTCGACGCGATCGTCGTCGACCACACGCATCGCCCGCACCCCCGCCGCCGCCAGCGCGAGCGCCGCGGGCGCGCCGATCCCGCCCGCGCCGACCAGCAACACGAGGCCCTCCGGCGCGCTCACGAGAGGTGCTCGTCGAGGCCGGAGCACCGCTCCCTCGTGTCGCAGAGCACGGTCACCTCGACTCCTTCACCGCCGGCCCTATGCATTGCCCCTCCGCGAGCGTCAAGAACGTCCACGCGTCCAAGATCCCGCAGATCCTCGGGTTCTGCCGTGCGCGTCGGGTCCGCTCGCCGCCCCGCCGCGGCCGCGGTAAGGGCGGAGCCATGGCCTTTTACCAGGACCCCCCCGAGCTCGGGAACCAGCACGACGACGACCGCATCCTCCGCTCCTACCTCGCGAGGGCGCTCCCGCCCGACGTCCGCGCGGCGATCACCCCATCTCTCCGCGAGATGGGCGAGCTCGCCGGCGGCCGCCTCTATCGCCTCCAGCTCGAGGATCGCCTGAACGAGCCCAAGCTCCAGCAGTGGGACGCCTGGGGCCGCCGCCTCGACGCGATCGAGCTCAGCCCGCTCTGGCGCGAGGCCGCGCGCATCGCCTGCGAGCACGGCGTCGTCGCCGCCGCCTACGAGCGCGCGCACGGTGGCTGGTCGCGCGTCCACCAGTTCGCGCTCGCGTACCTCTTCGACGCCTCCACCGACGTGTACACCTGCCCGCTCGCCATGACCGACGGCGCCGCGCGCACGCTGATCGCGCACGACAACCGCCCGCTCATCGACCGCGCCGTCCCGCGCCTCACGAGCCGCGATCCCGCCTTCGCCTGGACCAGCGGCCAGTGGATGACCGAGCGCACCGGCGGCTCCGACGTCGGCCTCAGCGAGACCGTCGCGCGCCCCGAGCCCGACGGCCGCTTCCGCCTCTTCGGCGAGAAGTGGTTCACCTCGGCCATGACCTCGCAGATGGCCCTCACGCTCGCCCGCCCCGAGGGCAACCCGCCCGGCGGCCGCGGCCTCGCGCTCTTCTACATCGAGGTCGGCGAGGCCGGCCGCCGCGAGGGCATCCTCGTGAACCGCCTCAAGGACAAGCTCGGCACCCGCAAGGTCCCCACCGCCGAGCTCACCCTCGACGGCGTCCTCGCGGTCCCCGTCGCCGGCCTCCAGAACGGCGTCCGCAACATCACCCCGATGCTCAACATCACCCGCACCTGGAACTCGATCGGCGCGCTCGCCGGCATGCGCCGCGGCCTCGCCCTCGCGAAGGACTACGCCCGCCGCCGCGCCCAGTTCGGCGCCGAGCTCTCTCGCAAGCCCCTGCACGTCGACACCCTCGCCGGCATGGAGGCCGAGCTCGAGGGCGCGTTCCACCTCACCTTCCACGTGATCGCGCTGCTCGGCCGCGACGAGGGGCGCGAGCTCTCCGAGCGCGAGGCGCTGCTGCTCCGCCTGCTCACGCCGATCATGAAGCTCACCACCGCGAAGCAGGCCGTCGCGGTCACGAGCGAGGCGATCGAGTGCTTCGGCGGCGCCGGCTACATGGAGGACACCGGCCTCGGGCGCGTCCTCCGCGACGCCCAGGTGCTCCCGATCTGGGAGGGCACGACGAACGTGCTCGCGCTCGACGCGCTCCGCGCCGTCGCGAAGGACCACTCGCTCGACCTGCTCGCCGACGAGGTCCGCGCGCTCGGCGAGGGCCTCGCCGACGCGGCGCTCGCCGGCGCCGCCGCCGAGGCCACCCGCGCCGTCGATCACGCCCGCGCGTGGCTGCGCGCCGCCGCCGGCGCCGGCCCCCTCGACGTCGAGGCCGGCGCCCGCCGCTTCGCGCTCACCCTCGGCCGCGCCCTCGAGCTCGCCCTCACCGCCCGCCACGCCGACTGGGCCCTCGCCCACGACCGCGACCCCCGCCCCCGCGCCGCCGCCCTCCGCCTCGCCCACGCCGGCGTCGACCTCATCCGGGACGAGCCGCGCGAGATCGCCGAGACACTGAACACACTGGATCCCGTTCGATCCACCTGACCGCCCAGCGCGCACCGCCTCCGGGGCGCGGGATGACCGCGCGCCGCCATCCGCGAGCTGCCTGCGCTCCCTGTGCAAGACCAGTGGAAACGAGCCTTCGCGCACACGCCGGGCGCGGAAGTGGGACATAATTTGTCCCAACCGACGCCAGAACCGGCTGGACTCCATCACCTGAACTAGCGTACAGTACGTCTCCGCGTCGGCACTGAACGCCAGCGGTCCAGGGACGACGGCGCGGGTCTCCGGTCGTTGTCTCGGGGACCTTTCGCGCCCGCCTGCCTTTGGAGGGCCAGAGCTCGTTCCGGCGGATCGCCCGGCGACCCGCGCGGGACCCGTCTGCCCTCCGGTCGGCTCGCGTGCCCGGGGCTGCCAGGCGCAGCGCGGCCGGTCGCGACGAGCCGAAGGGGCGACGATGAAGACGCATTACACCCTGCTATCGGGAGAGACAATCGACTTGCCGGCGCTTCCGGCCGATCTGGCCGCCTTCCTCCTGCGCGTGGTCGCCGCCTCGAAGGACCCCGCGGTCTCCGAGCGAGAGCTCGGCGACCTCGTCCTCGGCCCCGAGAACCCGCTGCTCGACGCCGGCGTCGTCCCCGGCCGGACGGTCGTCACCGCGGGCGTCTATCGCGATCCGGTCTTCCACGTGATGCTCGATTGCCTCGCGCGGAAGCGCCTCGGGCCAGGCGCCGGCGTCCTCCCTGTCCGCGCGCGCTACACGATGACCGTACCCGACGCGGCGGCGCAGCTCGGCATCTCCGAGAGCGCGGTCCGCCAGGCGATCTGCTCGAGCCGCCTCCGCGCGCGGAAGGACGGCGGCACGTATTACCTCGACCCGCAGTCCGTCGCCGCCTATCGCGTGAGCCGCCGCGGGCCCCGGCGCCGCGACGCCGGGCAGAGGTCCGCGCCCGGCGGCGCCCTGCGCGCGCGGATCGGATCCAGGCCAGACGCGAGCTTCCGCGTGAAGCACCCGGGCGAGGCCCTCGAGGTCGAGGAGGGGCGCGGCTCGGAGTGGACCTTCACGATCCCCGCCGGCTGGCACCGCGCCGCCGTGCTCGCGACGAGCAAGGACCGCTCGAGGTACTGGGAGATCGAGCCGGCGGAGGGCGAGAGCACCCTGTCCTTCGAGGGGTTCTATCTCCGCGGCGGCTTCCACGTCATCGAGGTGGTCAGCGCCTCGCCCAAGGCCCGATCCGCGTTCCGTGCCTTCGAACCGCGCTGACGCGCGCTGCGCGCCTATGCGCTCGCATACGTCGCGCAGCGCACCGCCGGTGATGGCGCCTTGACGGCATCCGTTCAAAGTGGTATCCGAGACACCTCTATACGAGCGGCTGTCGCCTGGGCGACATCTGCAGGAGGTCACATGGCGAGCCTTTACGAGAGCCTCGGCGGCGAGGCGGCGGTCGACGCGGCGGTCCAGATCTTCTATCGGAAGGTGCTCTCTGACGACCGGATCTCGAGCTTCTTCGACGGGGTCGATATGGACGCCCAGATGGCGAAGCAGAAGTCCTTCCTCACGATGGCGCTGGGCGGCCCAAATCACTACGCGGGCAAGGACATGCGCGCCGCCCACGCGCGCCTCGCCGAGAAGGGGCTGAACGACGGCCATTTCGACGCGGTCGTCGAGAACCTCGTCGCCACGCTCAAGGAGCTCGGCGTCTCCGCGGCGCAGATCGATCAGGTGACCAGCCTCCTCGCCGGCACTCGCAACGACGTCCTCTCCCGCTAGCCCACAGATTCACGATATGCCCTCCATTCGCTGGAACGGGCGCGAGCTCCCCTGCGAGGCAGGCGAGACGGTGCTCGATTGCCTCCTGCGCGCGGGGATCCCCGCCGCGTCGTCGTGCCGCACCGGCGCGTGTCAGACGTGCATCGTCCGCGCGGCGCGCGGGCGGCCGACCGCGGCGTCGCAGCGCGGCCTCAAGGAGACGTGGCGCGCCCAGGGCCTCTTCCTGGCGTGCCAGTGCGTCCCCACCGAGGATCTCGACGTCGGGCCCGCGGACGCGTTCCCGGAGATCAAGGTGACGGTCCGGCGCGTGGCGCGCCTCGCGCCGGACGTGGTGCGGGTGTCGCTGGAGCCCGAGGCGCCCCTCGATTACCGCGCCGGGCAGTTCATCCACCTGGTGCGGGGTGACGGGCTGGCCCGGCCCTTCTCGCTGGCGAGCGTCGCCGGCCTCGACCCGCTGCTCGAGCTGCACGTCAAGCGCGTGCCGGGCGGCGAGATGAGCGGCTACCTGCACGAGCGGGCGCGCGAGGGCGACGTGATGGCGGCGCGCGGGCCCGCCGGCGAGTGCTTCTACGTCGAGGGGCGCCCCGAGCAGCCGCTCGTGCTCGCGGGCACGGGCACGGGGCTCGCTCCGCTGCTCGGCGTGGCGCGCGACGCGCTCGCCCGCGGGCACCGGGGGCCGATCGTGCTGCACCACGGGGCGCGCACCCGCGAGGGGCTCTACGCCGACGCCGAGCTGCGCGAGCTCGCGCGCCGGCACCCCACGCTCGAGTACGCGCCGTGCGCGCTCGAGGGCGGCGATGGCGTCGAGCGCGGCGAGCCGGTCGAGGTGGGCCGCCTCGACGAGATCGCGCTGCGCTCGATCAAGGCGCGCCCCGGCTGCCGCGTGTTCCTCTGCGGCGCGCCGGACTTCGTGCGATCGATGCGCAAGGCGGCGTTCATGGCGGGCGTGTTCCTCGGCGAGATCCTCGCGGACGCCTTCGCCCCCGCCGCGCCCCGGCCGAGCTGAGCGCTCACGGCGCGGGCGCCCGCGCGCCGGCGTCGCGCCGCGCGGGCGAGAGCAGCGGGATCAGCACGTCGGGCCGCTTCAGCGCGTCCGCGAGCGTGTATCGATCGAGCACGGCCAGGAACTCGCTCTGCGCCTCCCGCAGGATCTTCCTTAGCGCGCAGCCCCCGGCGATCGGGCAGGTGTTCGTCTCGGGATCGAAGCACTCGACGAGCGCGAAGCTCGCCTCGGTCTGCCGGACGAGCTCGCCGACGCGGATGTCCCGCGCGGGGCGCGCGAGCCGCACGCCGCCGGTCTTGCCGCGGAGGATCTCGACGTAGCCCAGCTTGCCGAGCTGCTGCGCGACCTTCACGAGGTGGTTCCGCGAGACGCCGTAAGCGTCGCTGACCTCGCCGACCGTGACCACCTCGCCGGGCTTGAGGCCGAGGTACAGAAGCATGCGAAGCGCGTAGTCGGCATGATAGGTGAGTCGCATCGGGCGGGAAGCCTAGCTCAGGCGCGGCGAGATCGCTCGTGCGGGCGTATCATATTTATTCAGCGACGCAGTCCGTGCGCATCGGACCGCGCACAGCGCACGCCGTGCGTGTTATCGTGTCGCCGTGATGCGCTCCACCCTGCTCTTCTCCTCGCTGGGACTGCTCTCCGCTGCGTTGATCTTCCCGGCCTGCTCGGGCGACGAGCCCGCCGGGGCAAGCACCTCCGGCGCAGGCGGCGCCGCCACGACGTCGACCAACTCCGGAGGCGGCGGAGACGCGACGACGACGACCACGAGCTCGTCGACGTCCTCCACGACGGGCGCGGGCGGGGCGGGCGGCGCGCCCGGGACCGGGGGCGCGGGCGGCGGGGGGCAGGGCGGCGCGCCGCTCACCGCCGCGGGCTGCTTCGCCGACGACTACGTGAACCCGCTGCAGAACGGGCCCGACTACGACCAGTTCTCGCCCACCATCGGCTCCCATTGCATGGGCACGAACCACCAGGACATCACCGGCATCCAGCGGGTGGTCTTCCTCGGCGACTCCATCACGGTGGGCACGCCGCCGACGCTGAGCGGCGACTTCTATCGCTCGATCCTCGCCGACCAGCTCGCCGCCAAGTACGGGATCGCGGCGCCGAACGGGCTCTGGAAGGCCGCCGATCCATTCAATGGCACCTCGATCATCGAGGAGTCCGGCGCGTTCGCGAGCTGCTCGAAGTGGGGCGCCCGCACGGACGACCTCCTGACGGGCGGCGCGCAGATCGCGGACTGCTTCCCGCAGGACAAGATGGACCAGCGCACGCTGGTCATCATGACGATGGGCGGCAATGACATCTCGTCCCTGGCGCAGGACGCGACGAACGGCGCATCGAGCGCCGAGCTCTGGGCGGCCACGCAGAGCTTCGTGCAGCTCCAGCGCGAGGCGATCGAGTGGCTCTACGCGCCGGGCCGGTTCCCGAACGGCGTGTTCGTGGTGTTCGCGAACAGCTACGAGTTCACCGACGGCACCGGAGAGGTGCAGTCCTGCGACGTCTCGGGCCTGGCCGGCTTCGACCAGCCGATCCCGAACCCGCAGGAGGTGACGTCGATGATCGTCTGGGCCAACGAGCAATACCTGAAGATCGCCGTGGACAACGGCGCCGACATGATCTTCCTGCTCGAGGATTTCTGCGGCCACGGCTTCCACGCCGACGATCCGACCGCGCCCTGCTATCGCGGCCCCGGCAGCGAGGTCTGGTTCGACCTCACCTGCATCCACCCGAACCCGACCGGCCACCAGCACGTCGCGGACATGTTCATGGCGGTCGTGAACGAATGACCTGATCGGTCGGCCGCGGGGGCGCCTGGACCGAGGGCCCCGGGGACACTACACGGTGCCCCGCGCGTCAGCGCAGCGAAGGAGCCGACCGATATGATGGACATGGGATTGCCGGGCGCGCCGCCGCTCCCGGAGGAGCTCGCCGGTCGCCTCCGCGCGGCGCTCGAGGCGAAGGGCCCCGGCTACCGCCCGCGGACCGAGCACCTCCGCGGCGGGAGGCCCGAGCACACGAACCGGCTCATCCTGGAGACGAGCCCGTACCTGCTCCAGCACGCCCACAACCCGGTGAGCTGGTACCCGTGGGGCGACGAGGCCTTCGAGGCCGCGCGCCGCCTCGATCGCCCGGTGCTGGTCTCGATCGGCTACTCGACGTGCCACTGGTGCCACGTGATGGAGCGCGAGTCCTTCGAGGACGTGGAGATCGCGCGCTTCCTGAACGAGCATTACGTCTGCGTGAAGGTCGACCGCGAGGAGCGCCCCGACGTCGACGCGATCTACATGACGGCCGTGCAGCGCCTGACCGGGTCCGGCGGCTGGCCGCTCAACGTGTTCCTGACCCCCGATCGCGAGCCGTTCTTCGGCGGCACCTACTTCCCCCCGCGCGACGGCGATCGCGGCGCCCGTCGAGGGTTCCTGTCGATCCTGGCCGAGCTCCGCGACGTCTATCACGCGGACCGCCCCCGGGTGGCGCGCGCGGCCGAGGACCTCACCCGGGAGGTCCGGAGCCTGCTCACGGCCGAGCCGCCGGCCTCGGAGCTCGCCCTCCCCACGGCCGCGCCGATCGTGACCGCGGTGCAGGGCTACAAGCGGCTGTTCGATCCGGTGAGCGGCGGCCTGCGCCGCGCGCCCAAGTTCCCGTCGCAGCTCCCGGTGCGCCTGCTCCTCAGGTTCCACCGGCGCACCGGCGACGCCGAGGCGCTCAGGATGGCGACGCTGACGCTGGAGAAGATGGCGGCCGGCGGCATGTACGATCAGATCGGCGGCGGCTTCCACCGCTACTCGACGGACTCCACCTGGCTGATCCCCCATTTCGAGAAGATGCTCTACGACAACGCGCTCCTCGCAGTGGCCTACGCCGAGGCGCACCAGGCGACGGGGCGCTCCGATTTCGCGCGGGTGGCGCGCGAGGTGCTCGATTACGTGATCCGCGAGATGACGTCCCCCGAGGGCGGGTTCTACTCGGCGACGGACGCGGACTCGGAGGGCGTGGAGGGGAAGTTCTTCGTGTGGTCGCTCGCGGAGGTCCGCGATCTGCTCGGGCCCGACGCGGACCGGTTCGCGCGCTACTACGACGTGACGGAGCGCGGCAATTTCGAGGGGCACAGCATCCTGCACGCCCCGGCGCCCGACGAGGCGGAGCACGCGGCGCTCCGCGGGGCGCGCGAGAGGCTCTACGCGGCGCGGGCGAAGCGGGTCCCGCCGCTCCGGGACGACAAGATCCTCGCGGCGTGGAACGGCCTCATGATCTCGGCGATGGCGGTGGGCGCCCGGGTGCTCTCGGAGCCCCGCCACGCGGAGGCGGCGGCGCGGGCGGCTCATATGGTGCTGACGCGGATGCGCGAGGGCGGCCGGCTGCGCCGGAGCTACATCGACGGCCGGGCGCGGCACAACGGGTACCTGGACGACTACGCGTTCGTGGTCCAGGGCCTGCTGGATCTGCACGAGGCGACGTTCGATCCGCGGTGGCTGCGCGAGGCGATCGCGCTCTCCGAGGTGCTGGAGTCCCATTACGCGGACCGGGCGCACGGGGGCTGGTTCATGACGAGCGATGATCACGAGAGGCTCCTCACCCGGGAGAAGCCGGCGTACGACGGGGCGGAGCCGTCGGGCGGGTCGGTGCACCTCATGAGCACGCTGAGGCTCGCCGAGCTCACGGCGGACGACCGGTGGCGGAGGATCGCGGAGCGCGCGCTCGCGTCCCTCGCGCCGCAGCTCTCGGAGCAGCCGCTGTCGCTGAGCGAGGCGCTCCTGGCGGTCGACTTCTGGACCGATACGCCGCGGGAGATCGTGATCGTCTGGCCTGGCCATGCCGAGGCGGCGGCGCCGCTCATGGATGTATTGCGGGGCACGTTCTTGCCGAACAAGGTGCTCACCGGGGGGGCCGAGGCGGACATCGAGGAGCTCGCGAGGGTGGCGCCCATCGCGGAGGGGAAGCGGGCGCTCGAGGGGAAGGCGACGGCTTACGTCTGCGAGAAGGGGCTCTGCAGGGCGCCCGCCTCGGACGCGGCGGCGCTCGAGGAGCAGCTCGCGGAGATCAAGCCGCTCGTGTAATGCCGGGCGCCAGGGCCCGGCCGCTGGCATCAAGAGGGATTCGGCCCTCCGTAGTACCGCGCCCTCATCCGCTCGCAGTAGGCGACCAGGTTCGGCTTCGTCGCGACGTGCCGCGGGAGCACCCCGGTCTCGGGGGGCGCCCAGAGCGAGGCCGCGAGGAACGCGTACAGCGTCGCGTCGACCGAGGCCGGCGCGTCGCCCAGGATGAACGGCTTGTCCGCGAGCAAGGTGGAGAGCGCGTCGAGATCCGCCTTTGCCTTGGCATAGATCTCGGACGGCGCGTGCCGGCCCGTGCCCTGCGCGTACAGCATCTTCGCGACCTGCTTCTGGACGAGCAGCGGCAGGAACGGGCGCAGCAGCGACGGCAGCCCGGGGAGGAGGACGTCCCTCTTCATCACGTCGAACGCGTCGCCGTCGATCCAGCGCGCGTACACGCAGCACCAGTAGTATGCCTCGTCGAAGGTCCTCGCGACCACGTGGGCCAGCGCGCGCTGCTCCGCCGTGAGGCCCGCGTCGAGCCTGTCGCCCCTCGTCTTCTTGAGGTGCTCGATGATGTGCTCCGAGTCCGCGACGAGCGTGCCGCCGTCGTCGATGTACGGCAGCTTCTTCTTCGGGGCCTTCCGCGGGTCGCCGATCTGGGTCCTGAACGGGACGTCGGTCATGCGGAGGTAGTTCTCGACCTTGAAGCAGAACGGGCTGGGGTTGGGGAGCCCCCAGGCTGACTTGAACTGATAGAGCGTGATCATGACAGCTCACTACCCCCGCGTCGCTGCCCCGCCAAGCCCCGGCGGCACCCACGGGGCCGAGATCTCGGCTCATCGGCCTGCCTGCGCAGGATCGCTCACCGGGGCGCCGTACCCGCCCCCGTCCCCGCCGCGGAAGCGCCCCGCGCCGCCCGAGCCGGCGCGGATCTCGTAGCATTCGAGCCGCACGGGGAAACGGTGCTCGAGGACCTCCGGATCCGTCAGCCGCGAGTTCGTCATGTGCGTCTGCACCACGCTCGTGCCCGCGAAGCCGCGCGGCCCGGGGCCCGCGCCGATCTCGATCCCCGCGCCCGATCCGCCGGAGATCGTCTCGTAATACTGGCGCCGCTCGTCCCCGAAGGTGAAGTTGTTCATCGTCGGCTGGCTCGAGGCCAGCCCCCCGAGCGCGCCGTAGAGCGCATTGGTGACGCAGGTCGACACCTCCACGTTGCCCGCGACCACGGCGGCGGGCGGGCGCGGGCTCAGCATCGATCCCTCGGGCACGATCACGGTGATCGGCGTGAGGCAGCCCGCATTGAGCGGGATGTCGTCGTCCACCAGCGTGCGGAACACGTAGAGCACCGCGGCCATGGTCACGGCGCGCGGCGCGTTGAAGTTGTCGGGCGTCTGATCCGAGGTGCCGGTGAAGTCCACCGCGGCCGAGCGAGCGGCCCGATCGATCGATTCTCCTGGAGAACGGCGGCATCGATCCCGGCGTGACGCCGCCGATGTCCGCGTGGTGACCGCGGGACGCCACGTGGAACAGCACCCGCGCCCCGTCCTCGCTCCACACCGGCGTGACCACCGTCACGTCCGGGAGGTGGGTGCCGCCGCGGTAAGGATCGTTGAGCGCGTAGACGTCGCCCGGCCTCATTGACGGGTTCCGCGCGATCACCGCCTTGATGGAGGAGCGACGGCGCGGGTGGCCTGGCCGTCGCGACGCGGGAAGCGTACCGTGGCGAGCCTGGTGCGCCTCTATTTCATCAAGAACCGGACGGCCGCGGCCACCTGGGCGTCCGTCATCGCGTGGCCGGCGCGCTTCGCGCCGAGCGATTGCGACGGCCAGCGGAGCCGCTTCAGCATCCGCGCGAGCGCCACCTGATCGCGATGCGACCGGTCCTTCTCGCCCCACGCGACGAAGATCGGCGCCCGCTGCTTCGCCTTCGCGCCCGCGCGCTCGAGGTAGGGCGCGCCGGAGCCGCCGGCGAACACCGCGTACCCCTGCACCGGGAGGCGCCCGCGCATCGCGAGCGACGTCGCGTAATAGGCGCCGTTCGAGAACCCGAAGACGAGCACCCGGTCGAAGCGCCGGCCCGCGCGGCGCTCCAGCTCCTTCTGCGCCGCAGCCCACTCGGCCACGATCGCGTCCTCGTGCGCGCTCTGCG
>CAYQYG010000298.1:0-11774 GCA_964421485.1 uncultured Polyangiaceae bacterium
CGTACGACATCCTCCGCCGGCCGACGGAGCTCTGGGTCCAGATCGGCAACGGGCCCGAGGTGAACGCGGAGCGAACCGTCTATGGCGAGGACCACTCCGGCGCGGTGCTGCTCAATCTGCGCGGCAAGGTCTACCAGCAGTACGACGGCGCCGGGCTCGCCGCCAACGAGGCCTTCGACTTCAAGGGGAATCTGCTGGCGAGCTCTCGCCGGCTCGCGCGCGAGTACAAGACGCAGCTCGACTGGTCCGAGAACCTGGGGCCGGTCCTGGAGGCGGAGACATTCACCATATCGACGGCGTACGACGCGTTGAACCGACCGGTCAGCGTGGTCAAGCCGGACGAGAGCGAGATCCGGCCGGCGTACAACGAGGCGGGTCTCCTGGAAGCGGTGGGCGTGCGACTGCGGGGGGCAGCGGCATGGACGCCGTTTGTCGAAGATATTGAACACGACGCCAAAGGACAGCGCGAGCGCATCGCCTACGGCAACGGCGTCATCACCGAGCACAGCTACGACCCGCTGACGTTTCGCCTGACCCGGATCAAAACGACGCGATCCTCAGATGGGGTGCTGCTGCAGGACCTGAGATACACCTACGATCCCGTCGGAAACATCGTCGAGATCGAGGACCTGGCACAGAGCACGATCTACTACAACAACCAGGTTGTCGAGCCGGTCGCCAGATACGATTACGATGCGCTTTATCGACTGACGCACGCGGAGGGGCGCGAGCACGCCGGCCAGAACGCCGACGTCCAGCAGAATCAGAACGGTTTCCCGCTCGTCACAAGCCCGCACCCGAACGACCCGCAGGCGCTCCGGAGCTACGTCGAGTTGTACCAATACGACGACGTGGGCAATATCCTGGCGATGATCCACCAGGCGGGCAGCGGGAGCTGGGCGCGCCGCTACGAGACCGCGCCGGGGACCAACCGTCTCCTGAGCACGAGCTTGCCGGGGGATCAGGCGACGGGACCCTACTCGGCGAAGTACACTCACGATGCTCACGGAAACATGACATCGATGCCGCACCTCGTGAGCATCAGCTGGGACTTCCGGGACCAGATGAAGCGAACCGATCTGGGCGGCGGCGGCGAGGTCTATTTCGTGTACGGCACGGCCGGCGAACGCGTCCGCAAGGTGTGGGAACACAGCGGGATCATCGAGGAGCGCATCTACGTTGGCGGTTACGAGACCTACCGGAGGCGCGAGGGGCCGCAGGCGGAGCTCGTCCTGGAGCGGCAGACACTGCACGTGATGGACGGGGCAAATCGGATCGCGCTCGTGGAGACGAAGACAGTGGATGCCGCCGAGCCGCCGTTCTCGCCGGCGCCGAGGCTCCGCTACCAGCTCGATAACCACCTCGGATCCGCGATGCTCGAGCTCGACCAAGCGGGGCTCGTGATCTCGTATGAGGAGTACCACCCGTACGGCACGACCGCGTACTGGTCGGCGGTTTCACAGGCCGAGGTCTCGCGGAGGAGGTACCGGTACACGGGCAAAGAGAATGATAACGAGACGGGGCTTTATTACCACGGGGCGCGGTACTACGCGCCGTGGCTCGGAAGGTGGACAGCAGCGGATCCAGCGGGGATGGTGGACGGGCCGAACCTGTACGCGTACGTGTCGGGGAACCCCATTGTGCTCCGGGATCCAACGGGGATGTGGGACGAGCGCGTCGTTCCAGCATCCGCACCCGGCGTGAAGAGGCCTGACCCGCCACCTCCACCCGGAAAGGACTTTGCTGCACAAAAAGCAGCCGAAGAGGCACGACAGGCCGCGGAGCAAGCGGAACGCCTCGGCACCGAGCTTGGGGGCAAGTTCGGCAGGGCGATCGGTGACGCTCATCAGGCACTCGAGACGCTGGATAGCCTCACTGCCGGCGCTCTCCCACGTATCTTGAAGTCGAACCCCAATTTTGTAGAGGAGTTGCAGGCGGGGCTCGCAGAGAAGCTGAACGCGATTCCTGAACTACCTACCTTCACGGACCCGAAGCTTGCCGAGGCGGCGCAGAGAGGATTCGAAAGGGGCTTCGGAGGCGGCCTTGACGAGGCAAGGGCAAGGGCGGGCGCCATCAACCTCGCCGCCGGAGCAGCTTTGGCACTGGCGCCCGGCGCTGCCGCCGCTGTCGAGCGGGCGGGCGCGGCCGCCCTGAGGGGGGCACTGGCGAGGCTCAGGGACATGCCCATGTTCCTCCCAGGCGCAACCGGCGGCGCGGGCGGCTTCCTCCGCGCGCCCAAGCCGCCAGCTCCTGCCGCAGGCGAACAACTGAAATGGGGGAATCCTGCGAGCAAACCGACCTACGGTCATGCATTTGACACTCACGGGGCGGGCACAAAAAACGCGAACGCTCTCCTTGGTCGCGCACGAGGTCCCAAGGGCGGCCCTCAGGGCCAATGGCTTGACAACACCGCCGCCGCCAGGTGGCTCGCAGAGCAAAGGCCGGGAATCACCGGGCCCACAACGGTTCCTCTGCCGAAAGGAATGGGCCAGGTGATTCGACCAGACGGCTCGATTGTTTCGGCGACCAGGGCCACGCTCGTCCCATCGCCGAACGGTGGCTATCGGACCGCATATCCCGTGGAGTAGTCGATGTTCTTTGAGCTGAAGCTAACTATGCATCGTACCATGCCGCGAATCGAAACTGGTCAACCGCAATATGATCCAGAGCTCGACGACGTGGGGTCTGTGCTCCGGGACATATGTGAAGCTCTAGAGACTGCTGGGGCTGGTTTCCTTGTGCGGATCGGCTCCGAGACATATTGGCCTGTCACGGTCAAGACGGACCTGTTGGTGGTGATGGAGCAGCTCGGAGATACGCTCGCTTCCTTGGCTCAGGAACAGGTAGGCAAGCTGGATTTCTACGAGCAAGGGATCGAGCGAACGGTCTCGTTTGTTCCGTATGATGGGGCCGTGTTGGTTCAATGCGACGACTTGATTGTGAAACCGACCTCGCGAACGGACGCTATTTCGATGCCTCGCGAGTCCGTGCTCAAGGAGTTGACCGGTCTTGCTGAGGACTTTCTCTGGGCATCGAGGATTTGCTGCGAGCAGTTGGCTAGGCATCCTTGGTTCATGGAGTGGGCAACCGTGCTACGGCAGCAAGTGATGAGACTTCGGCAGCCGAAGAGTACGTGAGCGTGACGGTTCGGGCGATCCCGGCCGGGGTTCGTTTCTGCGCGTTTCTGCGCACCGGGCGATCCCGACCGGGGTTCGTTTCTGCGCGTTTCTGCGCACCGGGGGCGCCTGTGCGTGTGCCAGTGGCACGGACCTTGCGGTCCGCGGCGATGTGGGCGAGCAGCATGATGACCCGGGCCCGGTGACCAAGGACGAAGCGACGGGGAGCATCGGGGTCCGCTACCCCGATCCTCGGCGTCGCCGACGTGGATCCACGGGGTGCAGGACGTGGTCTGTCGAACCCGACGGATCCCCAGTGACCGATCCCTAGCTCCCCGCCAGCGCGGCCGCGGGCTCCGTCCGCGCGGCGCGCCTCGCCGGCCCCCACGCGCCGACCGCGGCGAACAGCGCCGCGAACAGGAGCCCCCCCACCCCGAGCCACCACGGGAACTGGAAGAAGGTCGACGGCTTGAACGGGAAATCGGGCAGCCGCCGGGCGGCCGCCCAGTCCACCGCGAGGGCGAGCAGCCGCGCCGCGAGGAGCCCCGCCGCCCCGCCCGCCACCCCGACCGTCAGCGCCAGCCCCATCATCCAGGCCCGCATGTCCGCCGCCGTCGCCCCCACCGCCCGGTACAGCGCGATCTCGACGCGCCGCTCCGTCACGAGGACCCGGAACGTGTAGGCGATGTTCGAGGCCGACACGAGCAGGATCACCGCCGAGACCAGCGAGAGGAGCGCCATCACCCCGGTGATCAGCACGCTCACGTCGCGCGCGCGCGTGTCCCGCGGCTCGAGCCGCATCGCCGCCGCCGCGGCGATCACCGCGCTCGTGTCCGCGCCCGAGCCGACCCGCACGATCGCGCTCGAGTAGCGCGCCGCCGCCCGCTCGCCCGCGAGCTCCGCGTTCCACCGGCGCACGACGTCGAGCGGGAACGTCAGCCCGAGGTCGATCGCGCGCCGCGACACGCCCACCACGCGCACGCGCACCGTCCGCGGCGCCCCCGCGCGCGCCTTGCCGAGCAGCGACTCGCCGAGCCGCATGTCGAACACGATCCCCTGCGCCCGCTCCACCAGCGTGCGACCCACCGGCGGCAAGCCGTGCGCGGGCGCGAGGCTCTTGTCGAAGATCTCGATGAGGTACTGGCTCACCAGCGCCGGCACCGGATCCACGCACCTCCCCTTGACATCCGGGGCTCCGGGTCGCGCTCCACCTGGCGCGCCCTCCGCCCCGGACCCCGCCCGCTCGCAGTACTGCGGCGCCGCGCACGCCGCGTCCGCGTCGCACGGCGCGCCGGGGCGCGAGAGCGGATCGGCGAACGCGGCCGGATCGGGCAGATCGTCGCGCACGAGCGCCGGATCGATCCCGTCGCCGATGAGCTCGCTCGTGCCCACGTCGCGGCCGAGGATCTCCTTGCCCCCGCGCGCGCTCGACGGGAACGCGATCCTGAGCTTCGGGAACACGCCCGTCACGCCCGGCGCCGCCGCGAGCGCCTGGATCTGCGCGGGCTCGATCCCCGGACCGTCGCCGCCGCCGACCAGCAGGCCGAGCAGCCCCGGGTCCTGCGCGCGCGGCGGCTCGAGCTCCACCTGATCGATCGGGAACACCTCCCCGAGCAGCACCGCGCGCACCCCGAGCCCCAGCGCGAGGAAGAAGATCAACGCCGCGGTCCCCGCCGCGATCCCGAACCCGCTCGTCGCGAGCGCGCCGCGCGTCCGCCGCGCGTCCCGCCGGATCAGCGCCCAGAGCGACGCCGCCCTCACGAGCCCTCCTCGCCCACGACGCGCCCGTCCCGCAGCCGGATGGTGCGCGTCGCCGCCGCGGCCAGCCGCTCCTCGTGCGTCACTGCCAGCACCGTGAGCCCGCCCTCCGCGAAGAGCTCGCGGAAGAGCGCGATCGTCTGCGCGCCCGTCTCCGCGTCCAGGTTGCCCGTCGGCTCGTCGCAGAGCAGCAGGGCCGGCCGGTGCAGCAGCGCCCGCGCGATCGCCACCCGCTGCCGCTGCCCGCCCGAGAGCTGCGCGGGCAGATCCCCCGCGCGATCCGCGAGGCCGAGGCGCGCCAGCACCTCCATCGCCCGCCCCGACGCGTCCGCGCCCGACGGGTCGAACAGGGAGGGCGCCAGCACGTTGTCGAGCACCGTGAGGTGCGGGAGCAGGTGGAACGCCTGGAACACGAAGCCGATCCGCGCGCCCCGGAGCCGCGCCAGCTCCTCGTCGCCGAGCCTCGCGAGGTCCCGATCGAACAGCTCGACCCGCCCCTCGTAGGCCCGATCGAGCCCGCCCACGATGCCGAGCAGCGTGCTCTTGCCCGACCCGCTCGGCCCGAGGATCGCCACGAGCTCGCCCTCCTCCACGGCGAGCGTGACCCCGTCGAGCGCGGGCCGCGCGCCCTTCCCGTCGCCGTGCTTCTTGCGGAGCCCCTCGACCCGGACGACGGCCACGTCAGCTCTTCACGCTCGATCCGCCGGCCACCACGACGTGGGCCGCTGCGCGGGGGAGGTGGCGGCGCGCGGAGAGGGCTGCGACGGGGTCGAGAGCATCGAGGAGCAGAGCGGGATGCGCGGGGAGCGTCTACGACGGCTCCGAGCCGCACCATAGCCCAACTCCGCCGTCGTCCGCAGCCCCTCACGCGGCGAAACCCTGCCCTGCGCGCCTGGATGGACGGAACATGCGCTCCGCGCCGCGCCGGTTCTTTCGACGGAGGTCCTGGTGCGTTACGCTTCCTCGGACCGTGGCGTTCGAGCAGCTAGCGCTTCCGCTCGGGGGGGCCTCCCCCCCCACAGAGCCCACCAGGATTCCCAGGACTCGCCGGGTCTTCGTGAACCGGAACCTCAAGCTCAGCGGCATCGACTGGGTGGGGTTCGACATGGACTACACCCTGGCGATCTACAACCAGGCCGAGATGGACAACCTGTCCATCCAGGGCACCGTCTCGAAGCTCGCCGCGCGCGGCTACGCGGAGGACATCCTCCGGAAGATCCGCTATCCGGTCCACTTCCCGATCCGCGGCCTGCTCATCGACAAGCGCCACGGCCACGTGCTCAAGATGGACCGCTTCAAGGTGGTCCAGAAGGGCTACCACGGCCTGCGCGAGCTCACGAAGGACGAGCTCCGCGCGCTCTACCAGCACCGCAAGATCCGCCCCAACACGGCGCGCTACCACTGGATCGACACGCTCTACGCGCTCAGCGAGGCGACCCTCTACGCCGGCATCGTCGACGCGCTCGAGGCGCGCGGCGTGGAGGTCGACTTCGCCCGCCTCTTCACCGACATCCGCGAGTGCATCGACGAGGCGCACCGCGACGGCACCATCCTCGACGTCGTCCAGGCGGATCTCCCCCGCTACGTCGAGCGCGATCCGAACCTCGCCCAGACGCTCCACAAGTTCCGCTCGGCGGGCAAGAAGCTCTTCCTGCTCACGAACTCGCGCTGGGCGTACACCGAGAAGATGATGACCTACCTGCTCGGCGACGCGATGCCCGAGTACCCGAGCTTCCGGCACTACTTCGACGTGATCGTGGTCGCCTCGCAGAAGCCGGCGTTCTTCCAGGAGCGCCGCCCGCTCCTCGTGCGCGACGGCGACGCCCTCCGCCCCGCCGCGCCCCCGCTCGAGCGCGGGGCGATCTACGAGGGCGGCAACCTCCTCGACTTCGAGAAGTTCCTGAACATCCCCGGCGATCGCGTGCTCTACGTCGGCGACCACATCTACGGCGACATCCTGCGCTCCAAGAAGGAGAGCGCGTGGCGCACCGCGATGATCATCCAGGAGATGGAGGCCGAGGTGCTCGCGCACGAGTCTTGCCGCGAGGAGCACGCGGCCTGCGCGGTGCTCGAGGGCCGCCGCGAGGAGCTCGAGGACCAGCTCCGCTTCTACCAGCAGCGCTACAAGGACCTCACCCGCCGCATCGAGGAGGAGCAGCAGAAGAAGAACGGCTCCCCCGCCCCGAGCCCCGGCGGCGCCGGCGGCGCGGACTTCGCGACGTCGTTCTACGAGGCGGAGCGCGGCCGGACCAAGCGGACCGTGGAGCGCATCCGCGGCCAGCTCCGCACGGTGGACGCCGAGCTCACGCGCATCGAGCGCGAGGTCGATCGCCGCTTCCACCCCTACTGGGGCTCGCTGCTCAAGGAGGCGAACGAGACGTCGAGCTTCGGCGATCAGGTCGAGGAGTACGCCTGCATCTACACGTCGCGGGTCTCCAACCTGCTCGCCTACTCGCCCCTCCAGACGTTCCGCAGCCCGCGCGACCTCATGCCCCACGAGCTCTGACCGCGCCCCCTCCCAGGAGCCGCCCGGCCCCGGAGCTCAAGGCTTCGGCCGCACGATCACCGTACCCGCCTCGAAGTTTGCCCAGTAGATCGACGTCGCGTCGAGCGCCAGGCGAATCGGCCCCTGCGGCCCGGACGAGAGCACCGCGGGCTCCACCTCGCCGCCGACCGGGGCCGTGGAGAGCGTCCCGTCGAGGCTCGTCCAGAAGACGTTCACCGAATCGCCGGCCACCTGATACGGGTTCACCAGATCCTTCGCCACGAGGAGCGGATCGCTCCCGTCCACGCTCGCGCGCCCGACGACCCCGTCCCCGAGATTGGCCCAGTAGACATAGGTATCGTCCGAGGCGACGGAGATGGGCTTGTCCTGATCCGGCATGAACACCTGCGGCGTGCCCCCGGCGGCCGGCATCTCCATCAGCGCGTCATCCACCGACCAGTACAGGTGCCCGTGCCTCAGCGCGAGCGCCCCCGGATTGCTCTGATTGGACGCGAGATCGGCCACCTCCGCCCCGTCGGCCTTCGCCACCTTGCGAACGGCCCCGAGCTTGTCGTCCCCCTTGACCGTGAAATAGGCGTAGGCATCGTCCAGCACGAGGCCCGGGGCGTCGATCTCCGCCCCCTCCGCGAGCGTGACGAGATCGCCCCCGCGCTTCGCCACCCTCACCAGCGTGCCGGTGCTGGTCACGGAATAGACATCCATCTTGTCCACGGCGATGCGCCTCGGGTCCGTCAGCCCGGAGGCCAGGGTCTCGACCGATCCGCCGTCGATCGAGACCTTCTTCAGCATCCCGCCCTTGGTCACGAAGTAGACGAAGTTATCGTCGACCGCGATGTCGGTGATCCCGTATTCGCCGGTGACCAGCGCCGCCGCGGGCGCGACCGCATCCCCGCACCCGAGCGCCCCCGCGGCCGCGAATGCGGCAGCCACCACAGTCATTCCAACCCGAGGATCCATCCAGACGACCTCCAAGACGGGCAGCCCCGACGCGCGCGCCGAGCCATGAGACCGGCGGAACGAGCCGTTCGTACCCATGACGCAGCGCGGTGGCAAGCCCGATCGACGTGCCCCCCGGCGCGGGAAGAGAGCGACGCCGGACGGGAAGTCTCCGAGCCGTGCCCGTGACGCGCGCCGGCCTCCGCCGGCCGCCCCCGGGCGCGGTACCCCTTGCGTCTTCGCGATGTGCCGGCCGGGCTACCGGCAGACGCGCATCAGGCGGCGGCCGTCGCCGGCCGCGAAGTAGACGAAGGTGTCATCGAGCGCGATGTCACCCATCGAGAGCCAGTCGTCATGGACGAGGTTCATGCGGAAGCCACCGTCGCAGGTGGCGCGCCGGATCCGCCCCGATTCGGCCCAGTAAACATTGCCATCGCGTTGGCGCGATATTTCTTCATGGATCTCTCCTCGTGGGAACGGCGCCCCCTGTGCGAACCGGCCGGGCGGACGGGAGATCCGGCTCGCGAGGGCGGAGGGATGGAGCGATCCGCCTGCTGGTCGTCAGAGCTCCTCCGAGGGGCGTGCGCGCACCATGCTGCTCGTCGACGTCGCCGCGGACCGCAAGGTCCGTGCCACTGGCACACGCACCGGCGCCGTCGACGCGCAACAACGAACCCCGGTCGGGATCGCCCATGATCCGGAGATGAAGCAGATCAAGATGGGAGCCTCACTTGACGGCGGTCCGCGGGTTCCCGAAGCGCCATAGCTGGCCCTGCATGTCGAGCCCGTACACCAGCGTCTGGCCGGCCGCCGCCACCTTCCGCAGGCGAACGTTGGTCTTCACCTGTTTCCAATTCCCGTCCACCGTCACGTACAAATTACCGACGTCGTCCACTGCATAGATGATGCCATCCGAGCACGCCGAGACCTGCTTCAAGGCCGGCGAGGTGCTGCGCTGGAGCAGCGTACGCGCCTTCGAATCCCACTGGTACGTCACGCCGGAGCCGCTCACGGCCCAGGTGTTTCGCGCAACGCCGCACGAGACCTGCGCGAGGCGGCCCATCACCTCCCAATGCGCGGGCGCGACGATCAACCCTTGACTGCCGGGTTTGCCCGGGACGGGGAGGCGTTGCTCCCGCCGCCGATGGACAAGATCCCCGTCGGCGTTGATGCCCCAGACCGTGCCGTCCGCGCCCACCGTGACTTGCTGGAGCGAGTCGGAGCGCAGGACGAACCCCGAGCCTTCCCATTGATAGAGGCCCTTGTCGTTTCCAATGGCCCAGATGCGGCCGGGGGAGCCGATCGAGACCTGCGAGAACCCCTTCGTCACCTCCCGGAAGCCGCCCGTCTCCTCGCGTTGCCGCACGTTTCCCTCGCCGTCGAGCACCCAGCAGAGATCGGTCCCATCGGCGCTCACCGCGAGATCCTCGTGCAGATCGGTGCCCACAGGCTTGAATTCCATGGGCGTGTCGGGGATCTGGGTGTTGACGTCGTCCCAGAAATGATTCCCGTACCCCGTCCACTGGAACCACAAGCGATAATGCGAATTGTGCTCCGCCGACACCACATCGACGTACTCGAGCGGTGACTCGCCCGGGCTCGCGGCCCAACACACGGTCCCATTGCCGAGCCAGTCGTCCACGGCGAGCTTCTGGATCTCCTCCGCGATGGCCCGGCCGACCTTGTCCGCGATGTCCGTGTAGAACGCCGCCTGCTTGTGGTCCCTGGTCTGGTAGTAGACGTAGACGTAGAGCGCGATGAGACCGACCCGGTGCAGAATGGGGCCCATGGTCGCCCAGAAGTCGTTGATTTGATCGTTCTCGACCAAGGTGATCGTGCCGGTGAAGACCTGGCCGATTTTCAGCCGTTCCACCGTGAGCGAGGTGCCGAAGGGCAGGCGGTTGAGGTCGTCTCGGCCCTCGTCGTCCTTGCCGTTCAGCGTGATGTCCTTGTTGGTATCGAAGTCCCCGACGAACTTCTGATACTGCATCGACCCCATCTTGCCATCGGGGCCGAAGATGGTGACGCTCGCGTAGAGGTCGTCGGCGCCGCCGGTCGGATCGCTCTCCCGGATGCATTTCACCCGCTTCACGTAGAGCGTGACCAACTCGGCAGTCCCGATCCCCTGCGACACGCTGCCGATGCCGTCGCCGCCGCCGGGTTTGTCGGTCCATGAGATTTCGATCTCGTTCGTCCAGGGGATGATCGGAGACTCGGTGAGAATGTCGATCCGCTCGAGGATGTCTACCGCGCCCATCTTTTTTTGTTGGCCCGGAGCCATCGCCCGACCGCCCACGAGCTTGCGGAGCTCGGCGTTGATCTGGCCGCGTGGGATGCTCCGCAAGCCAGTTTTCTCGACGATGTTCTTGCGAATCTCGGGGGCCGACTCGAGCACCTCCACGATCTGCCGCTCCGGAGAGCGCGGATCCTGCGGCACCCGAACCTCCTGCGGGCGCTCCAGGTGTAGCGCCGCGCGGTACAATGTCGCCATCGTGAGCTCCGCCGCCCGCGCCGCCAAGAAATCGGTTTCCATGGTCAACAGCTTCACCATCCGCATCCTCCTGTCAGCCGAGATCGACTGTACTGAGGTTCGGGCCATCCGTCCACGCTGACCGCGCGGTTAGGCGTTTCAACCGGGAATTTTGTCGACGGGTCGAGTGCGCTGGAGTCTCCCGATGAGGGCACACGCTGAGCCTGGGGCGCGGTCTCGAACAGTGTCACGACGTGCCCGGCCTGTAGGCGGCTAGCATGGTCGGGCGCGGGAACGACCGGCTCCGGCGCTGCCGATGATGATCGCGTCGGAGGCGATCAAGAAGGGGCTGCTCGCGTTCGTGCAGCAGGTGGGTTGCTCGCGTTCCGCGAGATGCTCAAGCACGAGGCCGACCAGATCGCCGGGCCCAAGGGCAAGCACCAGGAGCAGCGGACGCATCATCGCTGGAGAACGGCGGCGACGCCGCTGCCGTTCGGCGGGCGGAACGTCGCGGAGCAGGTGGTCGTCGGCGTGCCGCACCTTCTTGACGACCAATGCGATCGAGAACATGAACGGCACGCTCCGCAGGGTGATCCGCAACGTCAAGCGCTGGCGCGGTGAGGCGATGATCCAGCGCTGGGTCGCCCTCGGTATCGCCGAGGCCCAGCGCGGCTTCCGACGCGTGAAGAGGGATGGGCAGATGAATACCCTCCTCGCCGCTCTTCGACCGAATATGGGGGTTGTCGAGGAAAGGAAGGCCGCGTAGTGTGCTGATCACGCCGCCGCTGCGACCCGAAGTTCAACAGCGGGCGGGACATCCCCCGCCGCCGAGCACCCATGGCCCCCTCGGCCCCGTCCCCGACGGCGTCGTCGCCGAGCACCCACCCCCCCTCGCTCTTCTCTCCTCTCCCTTCTCTCGTCTTTCGCCGACGACAATCCAGGCTGGACACCAAGGCGATTTGGGTCACGCTCGCCGGCCATGTCCGCC
>CAYQYG010000299.1:0-11744 GCA_964421485.1 uncultured Polyangiaceae bacterium
CCCTGTTGATTTTCTTCGTGTTTCGACCTGTTCGGTGCTCTAGGTTCGCCGTCGATGCTCGCGCTGCTCCACGAAAACGCCCTGGTGCTGCTGTTCGCCGTCGCGTCGGCCGGCTACGTGGTGGGGCGCGTCCGCTTCTTCGGGGTGAGCCTCGGGGTCGCGGCAGTGCTCTTCGTCGGGCTCGGGGCGAGCGCGCTCGACCCGAAGCTGCAGCTGCCGGAGATCGTGCCCCAGCTCGGCCTGACGCTGTTCGTGTACACGGTGGGGCTCGCGAGCGGGCCCGGCTTCTTCGCGTCGTTCCGGAAACGAGGGCTGCGCGACGCGGCGCTCGTCCTGGGCAGCCTCGCGCTGGGGGCGGTCGCGGCGGCTGGGCTGGGGCTGGCGCTGGGGCTCCCGGCAGCCGTGGCCGCCGGGGCGTTCGCAGGGGCGCTCACGAATACGCCGGCGCTCGCGGGGGTGATCCATTACCTGCGCGAGGCGGCAGCAGGGGGCGCAGGGGTCTCGGCCGTGGCAGCGCCGGTGGTGGGGTACTCGGTGGCGTACCCGGGCGGGGTGATCGGGGCGATCGCGGGGATCCTGATCGCGGAGCGGCTGGCGCGGGGGGCGCCGGAGGCAGCAGCCCAGAGCGTGCCGGGGGCAGGGCCGCGCATCGTGACGCGGACGGTGCGGGTGACGCGGCCAGCCGCGATCGGCAAGCCGGCCGAGGCGCTCGTGAAGCGCGAGGGGTGGGACGTGGTGCTGGGACGGCTGCGGCGCCGCGGGGGGGCCACGATGGTCGTGGACGAGATGACGGTCCTCGAGGGGGACGATCTGGTGACCGTCGTGGGGCCCGAGAAGGAGGTCGTGAAGGCGATCGCGGCGCTGGGGGAGCGTTCGGAGGAGGCGCTGGAGCTGGATCGGTCCGTGGTCGATTACCGGCGCGTGTTCGTGACGAATCCGAAGGTGATCGGGCGGTCGCTGCGGGCGCTGGATCTGTCGCGGCGCTTCGGGGCGACGGTGACGCGGGTGCGGCGGGGGGACGCGGAGATGCTCGCCGAGGAGGACATGGTGCTCGAGGCGGGCGATCGGGTGCGGGTGGTCGCGCCACGGGAGCGGCTCGAGGAGGTGTCCGCGTTCTTCGGGGATTCATACAAGGCGATCGCCGAGGTCGACGTGCTGACGTTCGGGCTGGGGGTGGCGATCGGGATCGCGCTGGGAGAGATCCCGCTGCCGCTGCCTGGAGGGGTGACGTTCCGGCTCGGGGCCGCAGGTGGGCCGCTGATCGCAGGGCTGGTGCTGGGGCGGCTGGGACGCACAGGGCCGCTGCGGTGGTCGATGCCGTTCAGCGCGAACCTGACGCTGCGGCAGCTCGGGCTGGTGCTGTTCCTCGCAGGAGTGGGGACGCGATCCGGGAGCACGTTCGCCGCGACGCTCGCGCAAGGGGGGGCGCTGCCGCTCGTGGCAGCCGGCGCGGCGATCACGTCCGTCGTGGCGCTCGCGATCGTGCTGATGGGACGGCGGTTGAAGGTGCCGGCGGCCGTGCTGGGTGGGATGATCGCAGGGATCCACACGCAGCCGGCAGCGCTGCAGTTCGCCTGCGAGCGCACGACGAACGAGGCGCCGAACGTGGGGTACGCGGCAGTGTTCCCGCTGGCCACGATCGCGAAGATCGTGCTGGCGCAGCTCCTCGTGATGACGCTCGGGAGCGGAGGGCCAGGGCCATGACCACCTCGCCGCTGGCGTGCGCTTCCGGGCAACGCGGGGAGTTTGCCTGATCTATTTCGACGTTCGTGTCGTTTTTTTTGATTGCTTGTCACGATCGGATGGTGGAAACCGGGCACACGGTCTTCCCGGGGCGGGGGCGCGGGGGCGCGAGAGGGCGGGTCTATTTTCGATGTCCATGTCGATGATTCGAAGTGTGTCGCTCCATTTGCCGGGGGACATCGGGCGCCTGGCCTTCGCGGCGGGCGCCGGGGAGCGCGGGGCTTCCCGCGGGCCGATCGGGGGGCGGGAGGCGTGGATGGGGCTGGAGGGGATGGCGGGGTTCGACGAGGGGATGGCGGCGCTCCTGCGCACGCTGGAGCCGGTGCGGCGGCCGGCGGGGGGGACCGTGGAGCAGCGGCTCGCGGGGCTCACGCTGGAGCGGAAGCTCGCGGCGTTCACGCTGGAGCAGCGGCTCGGGGGGGTGCGGCGGGAGGGGTGGCTGGCAGAGCTCACGCCGGAGCAGATCCTGCTGGCCATGCCGGACGAGATGCTGCACGGGCTGCTCGACGATATCCTGGCGCGCGTCGAGGCGCCGCGGGAACGCGATTCGACGGCGCAGCGGGGGTGATCTGGCTCGAATGGGATGCGGGGGCGCGTGTATCGAGGCGGCGTCGGTCGATGATCTGGAGATTCCACCGGATGTGCTGCGGCAGCCGGTGCTGAGCTCGATATCGGAGCGGCAGGCCGGCAGCATGGGTCCAGAGTGTGGGCCGGGCCACGAATGACCCGATGCCGGGGTGGGGGCGCTGACGAGGAGCTTGGCGAGGATGCCCGGGATCGGCAGACTGTTCCCATGAACACACCCTTGTCACGCCGACCCAGGAGGCCGAACGGCGGGCCCCCGGGCGCCGGGGTCCCGAAGCTCGAGGCGCTGTTCGCAGAGGTGGTGGCGCGGCCGGACGACGACGCGCCGCGGCTGGCGTACGCGGACGAGTGCGAGGCGCAAGGGGACGCGGCGCGGGCGACGTTCGTGCGGACGGCGGTCGCGCACCACGGGGCGAGAGGGGCGCGGAGCGCGGCGACGCTGCGGGCGCTGCTCGATCTGCACCGGCGGAGCTGGCTCGGGACGGTGGCCGACGTGATCGCGGAGGACTATCTGGCGTTCGAGCGGGGGTTCCTGTCGACGTGCCTGGTGGGGCCAAGCGGGGCAGGGTCGTTCGGGGGGCGGCCGCCGTCCGTGGAGCGGGTCGCAGTGCCAGCGGCGGTGCTGTCACACCCGGCGTGGCGGACCGTGCAGCGGATGAAATGGTTCGGGGTCGAGGAGCAGGTGCTGGATCTGCTGCCAGCCATGCCAGGGCTCCGGCATCTCGAGAACGTGGAGGGGCGGGTGGCCGACAAGGCGCTCGGCGCCGGGCTGCTCGAGGGGGTGGAGACGCTCGATTTCTACCTGTACGAGGAGCCGCCGCCGCGGTTCATGCACGATGTGGGGCGGGCGCCGCGGCTGTCGTCGCTGAGGCCGTCGCTGCTGGGAGAGGACGCGCGGCCGCCGGTGGAGCAGCTCCGGTGGCTGGTGGATGGGCCGATGTGGAAGGCGCTGCGGGAAGTGGATGTCGATCTGTCGCTGTCATGGGCAGCGACGCTGCTGCCCTGGCTGGGCGAGACGTCGGTGCGGGCGATCCTGGGGCCAAACGCGCAGCTGCTCCGCGACGGGGGCGGGGCGCGGTCGCTCGTGCTGCACACGGAGGGGCGGTGCAGCACGCACGACCTGAAGGGGCTGGCCGCTTTCCCGACAGGGAGCCTGCAGCGGATCGTGGCGTGGGGGTGTCAAGGGAAGGGGCGGGTGACGTCGTGGCTCCGGACCGAGGCAGGCCGGATCGGGGCAGGGCTCGAGATCCACGACGACCGGCAGCGGCGGCAGGCGGGGCGGCCGCCGGCAAAATGGCCGTGAGCGCCGGCAGAGGTCCGGGGGGCGGCGTAAAAATCAGGTATCGGTGACAGGGGATTGGATCCTGACGGATCCAGTGATTCAGCGGCGGCTCACTGGGGGACGTCGCGGCAGCCGGGGGCAGGGGTGGGGTCGAGGTGGACGGCGAGGCCGCCGGCGTCGGCGTGGAGCTCGCCGCGCCAGATCAGCTCGGGGCCGCCCTGCGCGTCGGTGACGTCACGCAGGAGGCGGACGACATGAGGCAAGGGCGGGACCGCGAGCACCGTGACGGCGAAATCGAACGCGCAGACGGTATCGCAGCGGCCGCCGTCGGGGTCGTCGCGCTCGGTGATCTCGATGAGGCTGTCCACGCGCTGCACCGTGAGGGAGCGCTGGCCGCAGCAGCCGAGCATGACGCGGGCGTCCGCGATGCGGAGGGTCTCGAACGTTTCGTCATAACGGGCCCGGAGGACCTCGGACGCGCAGTAATGGCCGTCCGGATCGGGCGCGAGGCGGAGCTCGGGGTCAAGGAAGCCGCCTCGGTCGCTGATGCTCTCCTCGAGCGCCGCGCCGGCAGGCTCGCAGCCGGACGCCACGAGGGCGCCCGCGAGCGCGAGCGACGTCCAGCAGATATTCATGGGCTCCATACGCTCTCTCCGCTCCAGCTTGTCCCGCCGCCGTGCCCCCCATGCAATGAGCTGGCCAGAGGGTGAGGAGACGCTAGTACGCACGCGCACCGCGGGACAAAGAAGCGGCGGGCCAGGATGGAGCGCCAGAATGGAGCGGGCGGCAGCCTCGGGGCGATCCGGTCCGGGGCGGCGCGCGTGGGCGGGCAGGGGCGTCCGGCGCGGACACCTGCGGCCGGACAGGTGTACGCGGGAGAGGGCGTCAGGGGGGCCGGCGCCCGCGGGATCAGCGCTTGCCGGCGCGGGCGCTCGGCGGGGCGGGGTCGACGGGCGCGGAGCCGTCCGGCAGGGTCGGCGGGGCCGATGTGCGGCGGGGCGTCGCGCGGGGCAGGCCCGCCCGGCGGCGGCCGCGCTCGGTGTCGTCGCGCAGGGCGACGCCGCTGGGGCCGAGGTCGGTGGAGAGCTTGTCCAGGAGCGCCCACGGCGAGCTCGAGGCGGGCGGAGGAATCGCCGCGGCGTCCGGGATCTGCGCCGCAACGAGCGCGCTGCGCAGCCGGACGAGCGGGGGCTCGAGGGCAGCCTTGAGGTTGCCGCGGATCCGCGGCGTGAAGCCCGCGGTCGTCACGCCCGGCAGCTCCGCAGGGAGATCGATCGGGGCGTCCCGATCGTGCAGCACGAAGACGCGGCCGTCGCCGAGCGCGCCGACGAAGACGCCGATCTCGAGCAGCAAGGCGTCGCGCGCGCTGAGCCGGCCAGGCAGCCGCTTCGACGCGACGTCGCCGGGCATGACGACGAGCACCGCGAGGTCGAAGTCGCGCACGATGCTCATGAACTTGCGGAACGTGCCGCCCGCGAGGCCGAGCACGCCGCGCGTCCAGATCGCGCAGCCGGCGTGACGCTCGAGCTCCTTGCGGAGGTGCTCCGCGACCGCAAGGCCCTCCTCAGAGGCGCCGATGAAGATCTTCCGCTTGCCGCTCATAGGCGCGCCTCCCGCGAGGATTGTCACGCCGAGCATAGATCATTCTGTTCTGGCTAGCCCGGGTTCTTCACCTCGATCGCCTTGCCGGGCGGCAGGGGCTCCCAGCGGAGCGAGTCGCCGAGGAGCGTCGAGATGCGCTTCGGCCGCTGGCCGTCGGTCCGCATGATGTACAGGCCCGGTCCCTCGCCCGACTTGCGGGTGGAGAAGAAGGCCACCATGCGCCCGTCTGGGCTGCACGCAGGGTAGCCGTTGCTGCCCTGGTTCTGCGTGAGCCGCGCCATGCCGCCGCCGGTCTCGCCGGTGACGATGAGGTCTGTGTTCTTGCCAACACCGACGGCGAAGATCGCCTTCACGCCGTCGGGGTGGTTGCAGAAGGCAGGCGCGGAGGCGAAGAGGCCGTCCGGGGAGATGGGCTTGCCGTCGACGTAGATGCGCTGGCCGTACTTGCCCTCGCCCGAGAAGGCGAGCTTGCCGCCGGGGGTGAAGACCGGGTGCAGGGCCGTGTCGACGGGCGAGGCCGGCTTGATCGACGCGAAGTCGGGGCCCGCGTAGACGTGGATCGACGAGCCGACGCCGATCGAGAGCGCGACCTGCGCGCGGTCGCGCGAGAAGGCGATGCCGTAGACGGAGCCCTTCACCGGCAGCGGGAGCGGTCCGCCGGCGGCGGTGAAGACGCCGTACTCCTCGCCGCGCCGGCTGCCCGCGTAGTAGAGCTCCTCGGCCTTCCCGAACGCAGGCGCGATCGCGGTCCGATCGGGCGGCGAGATGGCCTTGGCGTCGTGGCCGTCGGCGTCGATGGTGAAGACGCGCCTGAGGCTGCCGGTGCCGGACGCGAACGTCATGTGGCTCGCGAACCCGCCGTTCTGGCCGGTCAGCGCGCCGATCAGGAGGTCCGCGACGCGGTGCGACTCGGCGCGCAGATCGGCGAGCGGGACGTGGAAGCGGCGATCGAGGACGGGCTTGTCGCTGCGCTTGACGAGGAACGCCTGCGCCCTGAGCTCCGCCTGCGCGTCGGAGATCTTCTTGCCAGTCACCTTGACGACGGCCTCGACGCCCTTCTGCGACCAGGCCTTGACGTCGACCGGGCTGTCCGAGAGGTAGAGGCCCTCCGGGGCGCGATCGTCCGGCAGCACCTCGAACTCGCCGCAGAGGTCGAGGTCGCGGCGCACGACGCTCCGGAGCGTGACGTCCTCGATGTCCGACGCGAGCGAGGGGAGGACGCCGATCTTGGGCAGCGGGCGCGTGGCCCCGGCGACGACGGTGATGTGGCCGAGGAGCTCGTCGGGGTTGGGGGGCGCGTCGGGCTGGGGCTGCGCGGTGGCGTGGCCCGCGAGCGCGGCGCAGGCGAGCGCGGCGAGGGCAGATGCGAATCGGGCTAGTCGCATAGGTTCTCCCTGCAGACGAAGGTGACCGAGACCTGCTTCTCGCCGAGGTCCGGGTAGTTGTCGGGCGGCGGCGGCAAGGACTGGCCCTTGGCGCCCTCGAGCGTGGCGCGCGCGGCCGCGTCGAAGGCCGCGTTGCCGCTCGGCGTGAGCGTGTAGCTCACCATCTTGCCGCCCGAGAGCACGATCACCGCGCGGGGCTTGTGCTTCGTGAGCTCCTCGGGCGGCAGGCCCGAGCCGCCGACGCGGAAGCGGCTCGAGAACCATCCGGCGATGCGGGCGAGGTAGAGGTCCACGGCGCGCGCCTTCAGCGGATCGGTCTCCGTGCCCTCGGCGACGCCGTCCTGATGGCCCTCCTGGTCCACGTTCGCGGCCTCGCCCGCGTCGACCTGCGCAGGGTCGATCTCGGTGTCGACCTGCTTCGCGACCTCGGCGTCGGGGGGCGGCGGCTCGGTGCCGGCGTCCGCGATCTTCATGTCCGGCGGCGGGATGTCCTGCTCGGTCTTGCCCGCCTTGGGGGACACGAAGGCCTTCTCCTCGACGCGCGGCCTGGGCGCCTGCCGCACCCAGCGATCCGGCAGCTTCAGCTTGTCCCGCTTGCCGCCGAGCTTGAGGAGCGGGGCGTCCATGTCGAGCACGGGGATCACGCGCACGGGCGCGCTCGGGCCCTTCTCGATCTCGGGCGCCGCGGCCGGCGCCGCGAGGTTCGCGCGCCCGATCGCGAGCGCCGCGGCGGCCTGGACGCAGATCGCCACGGTCACCGCCGCCGCGATGTCCGCCGGGGTGAAATCCCCGCGGGCGCGGCGGCCCGCGGCGCTCACGGCGCGGCCCCGCCCGCGGGGCCCGGGGCAGCAGGCGGCGCCGCGCCCCTGTCGCCCTCGCCCTCGATCTCGGGCTCCACGAGGAGGTTCAACCCCTCCACGCCCGCGGACCGCGCCGCCGCCACCACGCGGGCCACCGCGCCGTAGCGGGCGTTCTTGTCCGCGCGGATGTAGAGCTCCTTCTCCTTCTGGACGCGCGGGTTCGTCGCGAGCACGTCCTCGATGGTCGCGGTCGCGTCGTCCTCGCCGAAGAGGATCTTCTCTTCCCTGGTCACGGTCACGATGAGCTTCGTGTCCTTGGTCGCGGCCTCCTTGGCCTCGACGTTCGGGAGCTCGACGCGCAGCCCCGCCGTGATGAGCGGCGCCGTGACCATGAAGACCACGAGCAGCACCAGCATGACGTCCACGAGCGGCGTCACGTTGATGTCCGTGAACCCGCCGCGACGCCTGCGCCCGCCGCCGACCGACATGCCCATGGCCGGCCCCCCGCCTCAGAC
The DNA here is from genome assembly GCA_964421485.1 of uncultured Polyangiaceae bacterium. GTDB lineage: Bacteria > Myxococcota_A > Polyangia > Polyangiales > Polyangiaceae > CAYQYG01. The sequence continues at coordinate 7,913 of CAYQYG010000299.1, forward strand.
CCCGGGCGCCGGGGGCCGGTTGGTGATCACCTGCCGGAGCGGCAGCGCGACCGACTCCTGCGCCGGCGCCAGCTGTTGTTGAGGAGCGCCCGCCACCGCGACCCAGCCCTCGCTCGCGGCCTCGATGCCCGCGAGCAGATCGTCGATCCGCTTGTTCAGCGCGTTGTACGCGACGAGCGCCGGGATCGCGGCGAAGAGGCCGATCGCCGTCGCGATCAGCGCCTCGCCGATCGCCGGCGCCACGACCGGCAGCGAGGCGCTCTTCTGCTGCCCGATGCGGAGGAACGCGTCCATGATGCCGTACACCGTGCCGAAGAGCCCGATGAACGGCGAGGCGGACGCGATCGACGCGAGCGTCGACATCAGCGACCCGGCGCGCTGCGTCTCGGTCACGATCGCGCGCTTCGCGATCGACTCGAGGAGCTTGCCGCTGCCCGCGCGCCGCGACAGCTCGAGCACGACGCGCGCGCCCGGCGCCGCCTCGTGCCGCCGCGCGAGCTCGAAGAGCTGATCGGCGCTGTGCGCCTGCGCCGACTCCTTCTCGAACGCGGCCTGCATCGAGGAGAGCCGCATGATCTGGAGGACCTTGAGCACCGTGATCACCCAGACCAGCGCGGCGGCGAGGATCAGGGTCCAGACCACGACGAAGACCGGGCCCGAGGCGTGCAGGATCAGCGAGACCGGATCGAGCTGGATCGGCACCGCTTCGGGGGCCGGGGCGCTCTGCTGGAGGAGGGCCTTCATGGTCATCTCGAGGCAGTCGGCCCGGATCACTCGGCCAGGAACACCTCGACCTTGCGGTCGCGGGCCCAGCCCTCCTCGTCGAGGCCCGTCGCCTCGAACTCGCCCTTCGACGACGTCGCGAGGCGCGCCTGCTCCATGCCCTTCTTCGCGAGGTAGTCGGCGACGCTGCCCGCGCGCTTGTGGCCGAGCGCGAGGTTGTACTCGGTCTCGCCGCGCGGGTCGGCGTGCCCGACCAGCCGGATGCCCTTGCCCTTCAGCGGCCCGCTGACGAAGCAGCGCGCCAGGGCGTCGAGCGCGGTCGCCGCGTCGCCCTCGATCGCCGTCGAGTCGAACGCGAAGCGCGCCGCCGGGATGTCGCCGCACGCCTTCAGGATCTTGTCCTCGATCTGCACCGAGCCGCTCGTCGGCTTCGCCGTGTCGACCATCTTCGGCGCGACCGCCGGCTTCGCCGTCCGGGCCGCGCCGGGCGTCGTGTCGCCGCCGGTCTTCGCAGGCGGCTGCGGCTCCGACCCGCACCCCGCGACGAGGACGCCGAACGCCGCCGAAACCAGGACCAGAGCGCGTAGCTTGCTCATGGGGTACGGCGTTACCACGCCGCGCCGTGCAGTGCACAAATTTGGGCCGCGCGATGCAGGGAGGACGGCGTGGCGGAGGTGATTTCCGGTATGCTGCGCGTCCATGCGAGAGCGCACGCGCACCGGCAAAGGCTTCGATCTCCGGCGATCCCGAGCGCGGCGCGGCGCCGCGGCGGGCCTCGCGCTCGGCGCGCTGGCGGCCGCGGGCGCGGCCTCCGCGGAGGTGCCGGTGCAGCGCACGCGCTTCCAGCTGCCGGCGTCGAACGGCTTCGGCGCCGCGCTGCTCGACCTGTCGCAGGCGCGCCTGACGCACTTCCGCGAGCACCTCTTCGCCACGGAGGAGCCGCAGCTCGACGGCGCGGGCAACGAGGTCTGGATCGGCAACCAGCCCCAGGCCGTGAAGACGCGCGACCTGCTGTACGACGCGTACTTCGGCCTGCGCTCGGGCGGCACGCAGCGCTGGCTCACGTCGATCCCGGTCGATCTCGACGCGAGCGGCTACGCGCCGTACGCGGGCGGCGCGATCGCCGGGACCGGCGTCGCCGCGATGGTCCAGCGCGTCGGCGGGCTCGAGCTGACGCAGCTCTTCTTCGCGCCGCAGGCCCTCGAGCGCGCCGCGCTCGTGATGGCGATGCGCGTCCGCAACACGGGCGCCGCGACCGAGAGCGGCGTCTCGGCGTTCTCGCTGCACAACTTCCACCTCGGCTACGGCCGGCCCGGCGTGATGGGCGACAGCTCCGGCCAGCACACGGGCGAGGGCGGCGAGACCGTGCTCGCCGCGCTGAACGGCGCGCCCGAGATGATCGAGCGCGCCTTCGCCGGCGCCGTGGTCGCGCGCGCGATCGGGCCGGTCTCGCGCCGCTCGGCCTCGAACAGCGGCACCCCCGCGGCCCAGAACATCTACTTCATCGTCAACGGGGGCGGGTCCGCCGACCTCCCGGATCAGAGCGGCGACCTGGGGGTCGGGAGCGGCTGGATCACGGGCTTCCAGTGGGACTTCGGCGCGCTCGATCCCGGCGACCAGCGCTGGGTCGGCGTCGCGTTCGCGCACCACGGCGATCCCTTCGGCGCGTCCGCCGTCCAGGCCGAGCTCGCGAGCTACGTCGGCGGCAAGGGCGCGCAGCAGATCGTCGACGAGGAGATCGCCGCCTGGGCCTCGTTCCAGGGCGCGATCGACGTGCCCGCCTCCGCGACCCCCGAGGACGCGACGCTCGTCCGGCAGTCGGCGGTGATGCTCAAGATGGCCCAGTCCCGCGAGCGCCACGCCTACCTGCGCGACGTGCTGACCGACGACGCGACGCCGCGGTGGACGCGCTTCGGCGCCACGCTCGGCGGCCCCCCGGCGCAGCTCCCCGCCACGGTCGAGCACCGCGGCCAGGGCGCGGTGCTCGCGAGCCTACCCCCCGGCGAGTGGACCTACGCCTGGATCCGCGACGGCGCCTACGCGACCGTCGCCATGGCCGCGCTCGGCATGGACGCCGAGGCCCGCGCGGCCCTCGATTATTACATCCACGCCGAGTCCGGCCGCTTCCGGGACTGGAGCGAGCTCGCCTCGTACAGCATGCCCGAGTACCAGGTCAGCCTGGTCCGCTATCACGGCTTCGGGGTCGAGGAGACCGATTTCAACGAGTTCGGCCCGAACCTCGAGTTCGACGGCTTCGGCCTCTTCCTCTGGGCGCTCCGCCAGTACGAGCAGCTCACCGGCGACACGGGGTTCGTCGACGAGTCCTGGGGCGTCGCGACGGCGAAGGTCGCCGACGCCCTCGTCGCGCTGGTCGATCCCGCGACGGGCCTCATCCGCAAGGACTCGTCGATCTGGGAGACCCACTGGAACGGCCGCGAGCGCTCCTGGGCGTACACGAGCATCACCGCGGCCCGCGGCCTGTGCGACGCGGCCGACATCGCCGAGCGGCGCGGGGAGATGGAGCGCGCCGCCGCCTACCGCGACGCGGGCATCAAGCTCCGCGCCGCCATCGCCGAGGAGCTGACCGACCCCGACGGCGCCATCGCCTCCAACCTGGAGGAGCTCGCCGCCGGCGAGGGCTACTGGGACGCCGCCGTGATCGACGCGGTCGCGATGGGCCTCTTCGACCCGCACGGCGCGATCGCGCAGGCGACGATGGCCGGCCTCGACGCGCACCTCGTCACGCCCGCCGGCGCCGGGTGGTCCCGCAACGACGACCGCTACGATCACGGCGGCGCGGCCGATCTCTCGCCGTGGGGCAGCGAGTACGACAGCGCCGAGTGGGTCGTCACGGATCTGCGCGGCGCGGTCGCGGCCCGGTGGATGGGCGACACGGACCGGTCCGAGCGCCTCATGAAATGGGTCCGCGATCAGTCGCTCGCGAACTACCTCGCGGTCGCGGAGACCTACGACGAGCACGCCGGCACCTACAAGTTCAACGCGCCCATGGTCGGCTTCGGCGCGGGCGCCTTCGCGCTCGCCGTGGCCGCGCGCGACGGCGTCCTCTCGGGCCCCGCGTGCGGCGTCTATCACGAGGGCACCACCGGCG
>CAYQYG010000300.1:0-11709 GCA_964421485.1 uncultured Polyangiaceae bacterium
CTCGAGCTCGATCGCGGGCCGCAGCAGATCGGCGAGCTGCGCGCCCTTCGCGGCGGCGTCGCGGCAGATCTGCTCGCCGGCGGGCATCGAGATCTCGCGCGACCCCAGCGCGGCGATGGGGCGCGCGCCGGCGGTCGCGGCGGCGACGCCGAGCGCGAGGAGCGCGGCGTACGCGGCGCTGCTGAACGCGCGGCGGCTGCGCGCGGGCGGATCCGGCGCCGTGAGCGCGCCGGCGAGGCCGCGCAGCGCGCCGAGCGCGTAGGCGGCGCCCGCGATCCGGACCGCCGTGACCGCCCCGCCGGTCGGAGCGCGGCCCACGAGCCGATCGTCGGGCGGATCGGCGCGCCGCAGCGACGGCCGGACGCGCGAGACGGCGGCGCGCACGGCGGCGGCGAGCGCGTCGGCCTGGCCGGCGAGCGCGTGGATCTGCGGCCGGAGCCGGTCCTCCTGCCCCGGGACGGCGGCCTCCTGCAGGCGAAGCGTCGCGGCGGCGAGCGCGCCGGCGCGCTCCGCGAGCTCGTCGGGCAGGCGGTCCTCCAGGCAGCCGGCGGCGTGCTCGAGCTGGTCGAGCGCGAGCCGCAGGCGCGCGACGAGCCGTGCGATCTCGGCCTGGCGGTCGGCGCGGAGCGCGAGCCGGGCGTCGTCGAGCGCGCCGATCGCCTTCGCGAGCTGCCGCATGGGCCGCGTCAGGCGGTCGTCGCCGCCCGGGAGCGCGCACCCGGGGAGCAGCAGCGCGGCGGCGAGGAAGGATCTCCGGAGCATCGTGAGCGATCCGCGACGACGCGGCTCAGCATGACCGGTTCCAGCCGGCGGCGCTTCATTTCGGCGCCGAGCCGGCGAATAGGCCGCCGGCACCCGGCGTTGCCGCTGCCCGCCATGCGCCACCTCCGGCTCCTGTCCGCCTCGCTGCTCGCCCTCTCCGCGCTGTCCGCCTGCGCGCCCGTGTCCGCGCCCGTGTCCGCGCCCGCGACCGTGTCCGCGCCCGCGACCGTGTCCGCGCCCGCGACCGCGCCCGTGTCCGTGTCCGCGCCCGCGACCGTGTCCGCGCCCGCGACCGTGTCCGCGACCGCGACCGCGCCCGCGCCCGTGTCCGCGCCCGCGCCCGCGCCCCCGGAGCCTGCCGGCCCGCCGGCGCTCCCGCGGGGTGAGCAGGCGACCGATCTCGATGAGATCGACGCCGTGGTGAAGGCGGCCATCGCGCGGCGCGACACGCCGGGCGCCGTGGTGGTCGTCGTGCGCGACGGCGCCGTCGTCTTCGAGCGCGCGTACGGCCACCGCAGCAAGAAGCCTGCGGAGGAGCCGATGGCGGTCGACACCGTCTTCGACCTGGGATCGCTCACCAAGCCGCTGGCGACCGCGCCGTCGATCATGCTGCTCGCCCAGCAGGGCAAGCTCTCGATCTCCGATCCGGTGAGCAAGCACCTCCCGGCCTTCGGAAAGAACGGGAAGGAGGGGATCACGATAGAGCAGCTCCTCCTGCACACCTCCGGCCTGATCCCCGACAACCACCTGCGCGATTACGAGGGCGGCCAGGCCGCGGCGCTCGAGCGGATCTGCGAGATGGCGCCGCTCCGCGCGCCGGGGACGAAGTTCGATTACAGCGACGTGGGGTACATCGTGCTGGGCGCGATCGTGGAGCAGGTGAGCGGCGAGCCGCTCGACCATTTCGCGCGCGAGCACCTCTACGAGCCGCTCGGGATGATGGATACGACGTTCAGGCCGGGCGAGGCGCTCGCGAGCCGCGCGGCGTCGACCGCGCCGAAGGCGCCGAAGGGCAGCGGCTTCCTGAGGGGTGAAGTGCAGGACCCGCGCGCCGCGGCGCTCGGCGGCGTGGCGGGCCACGCGGGGCTGTTCACGACCGCGGCGGACGTCGCGCGGTTCGCGGTGATGCTGATGAGCGGCGGCGCGCTCGGCTCGGCGAGGGTCTTCGAGCCCGCGATCGTGCAGCAGATGACGGGGCCGCACGAGCTGCCCGGCGGGGCCGGCGCGCGCGGGCTCGGGTGGGACGTCCAGACCGAGTACTCGGGCAACCGCGGCGCGCTGCGCGGGGGTTTCGGGCACAGCGGGTTCACGGGGACGTCGAGCTGGGTGGTGCCGGAGCGGAAGACGGCGGTGATCCTCCTGAGCAACCGCCTGCACCCGGACGGGAAGGGCTCGTCGAGCCGGCTCCGCCGCGACGTCGCGGGGGTGGTGGCCCGGTCGCTCGCGCTGTCGTCGCGGGAGTAGCGGGCGCGGCACCGCCGAGCAACCGCGCGGGGGGGAGCCGCATCTCAAGGGCGCGTCGCGGTCCGCGTGAGAGGCGGCGCGCGAGCGATTCCTTGAGAGGTGATCATGCATCGGACAGATCCGCATGGGCCCCTGGGCCGCGTGAACGAGCGCGCCGCGCTGATCGCTGCGGCCGCGGCGATATCCATGACCGCCTGCGTCCTCGACAATCATGGAACGGGGCCGGAGCAGGGCGCCGGCGGATCGGGCGGGGCGGACACCACGACGACGGGCGGCGGCGGCGCGCCGGCGGCGCGCGGCTATCGCAGGCGCATCGCCGTCCACGCCGGCGCGGCCACGGCCGTGCCGGCGGGGTACTCCGTCTCGATCGAGCTCGATCACGCCGCGCTCGTCCAGGAGGGCAAGTCGCTGCCGGGCGGCGGCGACGTCCGGATCGTCCACATCGCGGGCGGGGGGGCGCAGGAGATCGACCGCGTGCTCGATCCCGGGTCCGCGTGGGATCGGGGCTCGACGGTCCTGTGGTTCAAGACGCAGGCCGACATCGATGCGGGCCAGAGCGACGACTCGTACTTCGTGTACCACGGCGGTCAGGCGGAGGGCGCGCCGCCGGCGGACGGGAGCCAGGTCTTCGTCCTGTGGGACGATTTCGATCAGGAGGCGCTCGATCCCCGCTGGACCTACGCGAGCATCGGTCCCACCGCGAGCGGATCGGCCAGCGTGGGCGGCGGCGCCGCGAGGATCACGGCGAGGTCGGGGGACATCGGCGCGCAGCACGACGACTTCGCCTTCCTGCACGCCGAGATCAGCGGCGACTTCGTCGCCGAGGCGCTCGTGACCGGGTTCGGCGGGGACCTCGACACCTCCGCGAAGCTCGGCGGCGTGATGGTGCGGCAGAGCGTGGATCCGGGCTCCCGCTATCACCTCATGTGCCGCCGCAATGACGGCACCCGGATCTCCGCGTTCCGCGACGCCGACGGCGCCGGGGCCCTCACCTCCGAGCTCAGCGCGGGCGGGGCGTTCGTGCGGGAGTACTCGCGCGTGTCCCGCCTGGGCTCGACGACCTGGGCCGGCTGGTCCGAGGACGCCGAGACCTGGTCCTCGGCCGGGCAGGTGGCCCAGTTCTCGACGGAGCTCTCGGACCCGTTGCTCGTGGGGATCCCGCTCGCGACGAGGGAGCAGTCCGGCGACGGCTTCGTCGAGGTGGAGTGGTTCCGCGTGCGCAGGCTCGTGGACCCCGAGCCGTCGGTGGAGCTCTCGGGCGAGGAGGTCGCGCCCTAGTTCCCGTTGCAGTACGGCCCCGGGTCGGCGCCCCCCTCGGGCGTCATCGGGCCCTCGCCGCCGTATTGATCCCGCAGCGCGCCGGTCAGCTTGCGGGCGGAGGCGATCTCGCCGAGCACCGTCGCGCCGGTCGTCGCAGTGCGCTCGTAGGTCGTGTAATCGACCTCGTAGAGGCCGAAGCGAGGAACGAAACCCTCGGACCATTCGAAATTGTCGAACAGGCTCCAGTGGTAATAGCCGCGCACGTCGACGCCCTCGGCGCGGGCCTTCTCGATCTGCTCCAGGGAGCGGACCACGTTCTCGGCGCGGCGGGCGCCCACCTCGGTCGCGATCCCGGACTCGGAGACCAGCAGCGGCAGATCGGGCCAGCGCGCGCTGAAATCCTTGAGCACGTTGTAGAGGCCGGGGGCGTAGTGCTCGTAGCGCATCGCGGGGACGCAGAACGTCGGATCGGTCGGGGGGACGCAGGCGCCGGTGTCGAAGGCGCCGAAGCAAGGGGTCAGCTTGACGACCGGGACCAGGCCGTTCTTCCCGGTCACGCCGGCGCGGAAGTAATACTGCACGCCGAGCCAGTCCATCGTGCCCTGGATCTCGGGCAGGTCCTCGTCGAGCTCGCCGTCGAGATCGGTGTCGAAGCGGCCGGCGCGGATCTCGTCGATGAGCATGTGATGATAGATGTAGACGAGGCGGTCGCGGGCGCCGACGTCCTCCGGATCGTCGCTCACCGCGTGGTCGCGCGCGGGCACCCACTCGCTGACGGCGAGCGACAGGCCGACGCTCGCGGGATCGCCGTCGCCGTCGGCGTCGGCGGTGTCGTTCTGCTTGATCGCCTTGTACATGGCGGCGTGGGCCTTCACGTAATCGCGGACCACCGGGATGAAGCCGTCGAGGAGATCGAGCAGGACGCTCTTCCCGGGCGGGAAGGTGCCGGTGCCATAGGCGGCGAGCAGGTAGTTGACGGGCTCGTTGACCGTGCCCCACTCGTCGACGCGGTCGCCGAAGCGCGCCGCCAGGAGCGCGGCGTGCTCGGCCATCTCCTCGACGATCTGCGGGCCGCCGACCGGGTCGCCGAAGCCGCAGAGGTTGGTGTCCAGGGCGCCGGCCTGGCAGGCGGTGTCGCGGGGGTCGTCGATCCACACCGGGTTCGAGAAGTGGTGGATCGTGACGACGGGGCGGATGCCGGCCGCGAGGAGCGCGTCGATGAAGGCGTCGTAATGGGCGAGCGCGTCCTCGTCGATGACGTCGCGCTGGGGTTCGATCCGGGCCCACTCCATGCTGAAGCGGTACGAGTCGAGGCCCATCTCCTGGAGGAGCGCGACGTCCTCGATGGCCTTCGCGTAGCCGCGCGAGGCGTCGCCGACGAACGCGGTGCCCTCGCCGAGGCCGCCCTCGGCCTCGGGGAGCGTGAACCAGTACCAGTCGGTGTTCGTGTTCTGGTCCTCGATCTGCGTGGCGGCGCTGGCGGCGCCGAAGCGGAAGCTGCCCTTTCCGGACGCGCCGGAGAGGGAGCCGACGGCGCCGAAATCGATGTCCGGCGCCTGCGAGCCGGGCGGGACCGGCGAGGTGGTCTCGTCGGAGCAGGCAGGGAGCGCGAGCAGGGCGAGGGCGGCGAGCAGGGGGCGGCGGGCGAGCATATCGATCGCGCAGCGTAGAGGGTCGCGCGGCGGTTGAACAGGGGCGGGGGGGACCTCCGGCGGGGGGGCCGCAGGGCGGGCGCCTCGTGGCCGCGGCCGCGCCGCGTCAGGGCGCGCCGGCGGGCCCGTAGCGGATGACGATGCTGCTGTAGCCGCCGCGGGGGTCGTGCTGCGAGGTGATCTCGCCCCATGGATACGAGTACGGCGGGGGGCCCAGCATCGCTTCGAGCCAGGCGTCGTGGTCGGCCTTCCTCTGGACCTCCTCGCGGTCGGACCACTCGTCCCAGGAGGCCTTGGAGACGGCGCCCACCAGGAAGAGCTCGAGCATGACGAGCTTGCCGCGGCGGAAGCCGAGGGTGACGCGGACCTCGCGGCCAAAGACGCGCTGGCGCTCGACGCGGTAGCCGCCCCATTCGGGGCTGTTCATGGCCTTGCTGCGGCGCGCGAGCGGCGAGGCGAGGAACTGCGCCTCGGTGAACGACGGGCCGACGCGGACGCCGCCCGCCAGCTCGAGCTCGCCGGTCTCTTCGTCGATCATCGCATTCCCCTGAGGCACATCGGCGCTCTCCCTCTCTCGTCCCGGCGGACCGACGGGGGCATCGTTCCACGGAACGGAGCGCGGGCACAATCCCGGAGGCTCACGGCCCCCTCGGGGGCGGAGAGGCCGGAAAAATCGATCAATAGCCGCCGGTGAGGCCCGCGGGCGGATCCGCGGGCGCGGCGAGGTGGAAGAGCACGGTCCGGAGGTCGTCGAGATCGAATGGCTTGTCGAACGTCGCGGCGGCGCCGAGGGCGCGCGCGTCGGCGTGCGTGCGGTGGTCGCCGAAGGCGGTGATCAGGATGACCGAGGGGCGGCAGCGGACCTCGGCGAGGCCGGCGAGGATCTCCAGGCCGGTGAAGCAGGGCATCTGCACGTCGGTGATGATCACGTCGATCGGGCGGGGCGGCTCCTCGCCGCCCAGCCAGGGGGCGACGTGGTCGAGCAGCTCCAGGCCGTTCCGGGCCTCGATCACCTCGAAGCCGTCCTGCCGCAGCGTGGACGCGAGCAGCGCGCGCATGTCGTCGTCGTCCTCCGCGACGAGGATCCGCCGGCCCTCGCCGTACAACCCGCACAGGGGAACGGCCGGCCGATCGCTGGCCCGGGTGTCCATCAGGTTCATGATCGCCGCTCCTTTCGACGGCCGGCGGGGCCGCTCGGCGCGGCAGAGTTGCAGGGGGCGTGCCGCGGCCCCGCCGCGCAGGGGCCGCCGCGGGAGGCGGGCGATCGTGGCGATTTGCCCCACGAGGGGCAGATCACACCGGGCCGGAGCGGCGCGGCCGCGGGGCCGCGGGGCCGAGCACGCGGTATGCATTGGGCACCGTGCGCATGCGCCTGGCCAGCAAGCTGACCCTCGCCCTCGTGTTCGTGATGTGCGCCGTGCTGAGCCTGTACGGCTACCTCTCGGCGCGGCGGGAGCGGGCCCTCTTCGAGTCCGACATGCGGCGCGACGAGCACCTGCTCGCGATCGCGCTGGGGGCCGCGGTCGGCGAGATCTGGGCGCGCGACGGCGAGGAGGAGGCGCTCCGGCTGCTCGAGACGGCGAGCGCGCAGGAGGACGGCATCGGCATCCGCTGGGTCTGGCTCGACGCGCCGCCGGGGGACCGGTTCGCGCCGTCCATGCCGCGGGAGCAGCTCGCGGCCGTGGCGCAGGGGAGCGAGGTCGCGCGCGTCGAGCGGTCGGGCGGCGCGGGCGGCGCGGGAGGGCGGTTCTTCACGTACGCGCCGGTGAGGGTCGATCCGGCGCGCGTCGGGGCGATCGAGATCTCGGAGTCGCTCGAGGAGGAGGACCAGTATGTGCTGGGGAGCGTCCAGTTCACGATCACGATCATCATCGGGCTCGCGGCGCTGAGCGCGCTGCTCGCGTCGGCGTTCGGGCAGGTGCTCGTCGCGGAGCCGACGCGGGCGCTCGTGGAGAAGGCGCGGCGGATCGGCGAGGGCGACCTCGGCGGGCCGCTCTCGCTCTCGCAGCGTGACGAGCTCTGGGTGATCGCGCGCGAGATCAACCAGATGTGCGACAACCTCGCGGAGGCGCGGGAGCGCGCGGCGCGCGAGACCTCGGCGCGGATCGCCGCGGTGGAGCAGCTCCGGCACGCCGACCGGCTCAACACCGTCGGCAAGCTCGCGTCCGGGATCGCGCACGAGCTCGGCACGCCGCTCAACGTGGTCGGCGGCCGCGCGAAGATGATCGCCCGCGGCGCGCCGGCCGCGGAGGCCGTCGAGAACGCGCGGATCATCGCCGAGCAGGTCGACCGGATGGCGAAGATCATCCGCCAGCTCCTCGATTTCGCGCGGCGGCGCGGGGCGCAGAAGGCCCCGGCGGACCTCGCGGCGATCGCGCGGCAGACGCTCTCGCTGCTGGAGCCGCTCGGCAAGAAGCGCGGCGTCAAGCTCCGCCTCGAGGAGGGCCCCGCGGGCGGCGCGCGCGCGGAGGTCGACGCGGGCCAGATCCAGCAGGTCCTCACGAACCTGGTCATGAACGGCATCCAGGCGACGCGCGGCGGCGGCGAGCTCTCGGTCGCGATCGAGCGCGTGCGCGCGAAGCCGCCCGCCGACCACGGCGGCCCGGAGGGCGATTACGTGGCCGTCCGCGTGAAGGACAGCGGCGACGGGATCGCGCCCGAGGACCTGCCGCGCATCTTCGAGCCCTTCTTCACGACGAAGGACATCGGCGAGGGCACGGGCCTCGGCCTGAGCGTGACCTACGGCATCGTCCAGGAGCACGGGGGCTGGATCGAGGTGCAGAGCGAGATTAAGAAGGGCTCCACGTTCACGGTCTACCTGGCGCCCGGCGCGACGGCCGCGTCGCCCGAGCGGCCGAGCGATCAGGGGGAGGCGGCCGCATGAGACGAGTCTTGATCGTGGATGACGACGAGGCGATGTGCGCCTGGCTGGAGGCGGACCTCAAGGCCAGGGACATCGAGACGGTGAGCCGCACCGATCCGGCCGCCGCGCTGGAGCTCCTGTTCCGCGAGGACTTCGACGTGGTCCTCACGGACCTCAACATGCGGGGCATGGACGGGATCGCGCTGTGCCGGCGCGTCGCCGAGGGCCGCCCGGACGTGCCGGTGCTGGTGATCACCGGCTTCGGGAGCATCGAGACGGCGGTGCTCGCCATCCGCGCGGGCGCGTACGATTACATCACGAAGCCCGTCGAGATCGAGGCGCTGGCGCTGGCGCTGGAGCGGGCGATCGCGCACCACGCGCTGAAGGACGAGGTCCGCCGCCTGCGCCGCGTCGTGGCCGGCGCGTCCCGGTTCGGCGAGATCATCGGCCGGAGCGACGCGATGAAGCGCGTGTTCGACCTGCTCGAGCGCGTGGCCGACTCGGACGCGACGGTGCTGATCACCGGCGAGAGCGGCACCGGCAAGGAGGTGGTCGCCCGGGCGCTGCACGCGCGCGGCCGCCGGAAGGACGGCCCGTTCATCGCGGTGAGCTGCGCCGCGGTGCCGGAGACCCTGATCGAGAGCGAGCTGTTCGGGCACGCGAAGGGGGCGTTCACCGACGCGAAATCGGCGCGCTCCGGCCTGTTCGCGGACGCGAACGGCGGCACGCTGTTCCTCGACGAGATCGGCGAGCTGCCCATGTCGATGCAGCCGAAGCTGCTGCGCGCGCTTCAAGAGCGCCGCGCGCGGCCGGTCGGCGGATCGGCGGAGGTGCCGTTCGACGTGCGCATCGTGGCCGCGACGAACCGCGACCTCGAGGGCGCGGTCGAGGAGCGCCGCTTCCGGGAGGACCTGTATTACCGGATCAACGTGATCCACGTCGATCTGCCGCCCGTGCGCGCCCGCGGCAGCGACGCGCTGCTGCTCGCGGCGCGGTTCGTCGAGGACTGCTCGGCGCGGGCGGGCAAGCGCGTGACCGGCATCTCCCCGGCCGCGGCGGAGCGGCTGCTCGCGTACTCGTGGCCCGGCAACGTGCGCGAGATCCAGAACTGCGTGGAGCGCGCGGTCGCGCTGACGCGCTACGAGCAGATCACGGTCGAGGACCTGCCCGAGAAGATCCGCGAGCACCGCTCCTCGCACGTGCTCGTGGCCGCGGACGATCCGTCGGAGCTCGTGCCGCTCGAGGTGGTGGAGCGGCGCTACATCGAGCGGGTGCTCGAGGCCGCCGGCGGCAACAAGACCCTCGCGGCGCGCATCCTGGGCCTCGACCGGAAGACGCTGCACCGGAAGCTCGATCGCTGGTCCGCGGCGCCCGAGCCCGGGGCGCCCGCGGAGCCGAGGCCGGCGCGCTGAGGGCTGCTGAATTCGCGCGCGCGCCGCGATATCCTCGCGGCGATGCGGAGCGGCGAGAACGCCTCCGGCTCGCGCACGCTCCTCGGCGGCGCCTGCCTCATCGTCATCATCGCGGGCCTCAAGGAGGCGTCGCCCATCCTCGTGCCGCTCGCCTTCTCGGCGTTCCTCGCGGCGATCAGCGCGCCGCTCGTGTTCTGGCTCCGCCGCCGGAAGGTCCCCGATCTGGTCGCGGTCGGCCTGGTCGTGCTGGTGGTGCTCACGGCGCTGACGGCGCTCGCCGGCGTGGTCGGCGGGTCGGTGAACGCGTTCGTCGCGGCGGCGCCGCGCTACGCCGAGCGCTTCGATCATCTGCTCGGCCAGACGCTCGGCTGGCTGCGCGCGCACGGGGCCGACGTGTCGGCCGCGAAGCTGCGCGAGATGATGGATCCGACCGCCGCCCTGACGCTGGTCGGCGGCACGGTCACCCAGCTCGCGTCGGTGCTGTCCGACACGCTGCTGGTCATCCTGATGCTCGTCTTCCTGCTGCTCGAGGCCACGGTGCTCCCCGCGAAGATCCGCGCGGCCCTCGGCGACCCCAAGGCCGATCTCGGCCGCTTCACGGAGATCGTGACCGAGGTCAACGAGTACGTGGTGATCAAGACGTACATCAGCCTGGCCATGGGCGCGGCCGCCTGGCTGACCTTGTGGGCGCTCGGCGTGGATTTCGCGCTGCTCTGGGGCATCGCCACCTTCCTGCTCAACTTCGTGCCCAACGTGGGCGCCCTGATCGCGTCGATCCCGCCGGTCCTGCTGGCGCTGGTGCAGTTCGGGGTGGCCCGCGCGGCGGCCGCGGCGTTCGCGTTCGGGGCGATGCACATGATCATCGGCAACATGGTCGAGCCGCGCGTGATGGGGCGGCGCCTCGGCCTGTCGACGCTGGTGGTGTTCCTGTCGCTGCTCTTCTGGGGCTGGGTCTGGGGCGCGGTGGGGATGCTGCTCTCGGTGCCGCTCACGATGATCATCAAGATCCTGCTGGAGAACAGCGAGGGCTGGCGCTGGCTGGCCATCCTGATGGACGGCGAGGTGCCGGGCGCGCCGCCCCCCTCCGGGCCGTTCTCGCTGCGCCCCCCCGCGCCGGCGTCGCTGACGCCGCAGCCGATCTCCGCGCGCTCGACGCCGCCGCCGCCCTCGTCGCCGGCGGCGCGAGGCGACTAAAGTCCTTGAGGGAGCGACAGTGGTGACAAACGAGTCAAGTTTCGCCAGCGCTCCAGCTCCTCGGGGTAGCGACCATCGGGAGCGTGGGGGATCGGGGGCGTAGCGCGGCTTGCCGCGCGGAGCCCCCGAGCGTCCACAGCGCGAAGCCCCCTGCGTTGGGCCGGGGCCCTGCCCCGCTAGCGCCTCTTCTTCTTCTTGCTGCGCTCCGGCGGCTCGGCCGGGAGGGCGGCCGCGGCGCAGCAGCGGAAGCCGGTCGAATAGTCGTGGTAGGCCGGCTCGTGGGCGACGGTGATGAAATGGCAGCCGGGGCCGTGCTCGTCGGTGGTGCTGAAGAAGCCGCCCATGAAGATGCCATTGCCCTCGCGCCAGGGCTGGCGGCGGCGCTCCACGGGCTCCTCGGCGAGGCGATCCATGAGGTCCTGATCGACCGTGCCGCTCACCCATTCGTGCAGGTTGCCGAGCATGTCGAAGACGCCGAGGTCGCTCTCGCACCGGGAGTATTCGCCGGTGCGCGCGAGGAAGCCTGGCTTCCTGGCGAGCTCGGGGCTGTTGAAATGCTCGTCGTAGCGGAGGCCGCCGGGGGGGTGCTCGCCGAAGAGCTCACGGAGGAGGTGGATCTTGCCGGTGTTGCACCGGCCGCGCTCGCCGCGCGGGCCATAGGGGTATCGCTGGGTGCCCTTGCCGCGGCAGGCGCGCTGCCATTCGCGGAGCGTGCAGAGGCGCTTGCCGGACGCCTCGCACGCGGCCTTCGCCTCCACGCGGCTGATGTATGCCTGCGGGAAGACGCCGGGGGCGCTGCGGGCGAGGTAACGGACGCCGGACGCGGGGCGCTCGTGATGGGGGTGCGGGACGAGCGCGCCGCCGGCCTCGGTGACGAGGTGGGCCTCCCAGCGGTCGACGCAGAAGCGGCCGGCGAGCGCCATCTCGGCCGGACAGGGCTCGGGCGCGCCTCCGTCCGCCGCGGCGTCCGCTGCGGCGTCGCCCGCGCCGGGATCGCCCGCGCCGGCGTCGCCCGCGTCCGCCTCTCCGGCGCCGGACTCGGCGGCGGGCGGCGGCGAGGGCGGCGAGGCGGCGGTCGACGGCGCCGGCTCGGCGGCCGAGG
>CAYQYG010000301.1:0-11639 GCA_964421485.1 uncultured Polyangiaceae bacterium
GCCGCGCCCCCGGCCGCGAGCGCCGCGCCCGCCGCGCCGGCGAAGGCGCGCCGCGCCGCGAGCGACGCCGACGTCGCCGCCAAGCTGCGCGTGAAGCGCCTCGTGCTCGCGGAGCAGGTCAAGGGCCGCGAGCCCGTCGAGGAGAAGACCTCGTTCCATGCGGCCGACACCGATCGGATCTACGCGTTCGTGGAGGTCGAGAACGGCGCGGAGGAGGAGACCGAGATCACGGTCAGCTTCGAGCCCCCCGGGGGCGGCGCGGCGAAGGGCAACGTCACGCTCCCGGTCGGCGCGTCGCCGCGCTGGCGCACGTGGGCCTTCACGCGCGGCGCGCGCGTCGCGGGCGGCTGGACGGCCGTCGTCCGCGCGCCGGACGGCAAGGTGCTCGCCCGCGCCCCGTTCGACGTCACGCTGTAAATCTCCCGGCCCCCGCGCCCCGGCGCTACGCTCGCGGCAGCCGATGCCTGCACCCGTGAGCCTCACCCTCTTCGCGCACGTGGTCGCTCGCCCGGAGGAGGAGCTCGACCTCGCCGAGGCGGCCCTGCTCATCGGCGACACCGAGTACCCGCGCCTCGACGTGCCCCGCTACCTCTCGATGCTCGATCGCATGGGCGACGAGGCGCGGCGCGCGCTCGACACCCCGCGCGACGCGCCCGAGGCCGCGCCCGGGAGCGGCGCGATCGACGCGCTCCTGGTCTGGCTCTACGGCCGCCAGGGCTTCCGCGGCAACGCGGCCGACTACTACGACCCCCGCAACAGCTACCTCAACGAGGTGCTCGAGCGCCGCGTAGGCATCCCGATCACGCTCGCCGTGGTGCTGCTCGAGATCTGCCGCCGCGCCGGGATCGAGGCGCAGGGCGTCTCCTTCCCGGGGCACTTCCTCGTGCGCACGCCCGGCCGGGGCGGCCTGCTCCTCGTGGATCCCTTCGAGGGCCGCCTCCTGGGCCGCGAGGACCTCCGCGCCCTGCACGCGCGCGCCACCGGCGTCGCGCGCGATCCGGACGCCAGGATGCTCGCGGCCGCGCCCAAGCGCCTCATCCTGGTCCGCATGCTGAACAACCTGCGCGCGATCTACGGCCGCCGCCCCGACCCCGAGCGCCTCCGGAGGGTCCTCGAGCTGATCCAGGTGCTCTCCCCGACGGACGAGCTGCGGCGCGAGCTCGAGCAGCTCGGCGGCGACCGCCCCTGGCCGTCCCGCGGCCGCTCGCTCAACTGACCTGATCGCGGGCCCAGTTCGCGGCCGCCGTCATTTTTTTTCGGCACCGGAAATGGGAGCGCCGCCGGCCCGCCACGCAGCGGGGAGCATGCGCCCCCTGCCAGCCGCCCCCGCCCTGCTCCTCGCGCTCTCCGCCCTCCTCGGCTGCTCGCGCAGCGTGCTCCTGCTCGACCCGGGCGACGACGTGGGGCCGGCGGACCATCGCCCGCCGGCGTTCAGGTGCACGAACGCGAGCTGGACGCGGGCGCTCGCGGCGGCGATCGGCCCGCAGGCGAGCGCGATCGCGGCCGGCCCGGGCTGCGAGGTGTACATCGCGGGCAGCTTCAGCGGGACGATCGACCTCGGCGACGGCCCGCTCACGTCGGCCGGGGGCTCGGACGCCTTCGTCGCGAAGCTGAGCAGCGACGGGGAGATGCTGTGGAGCCGGCAGTTCGGCGACGAGCAGGACCAGCAGGCGGTCCAGATCGCGGCCGCGCCGGACGGCGGCGTGATCATCGCGGGGCACGTGCGGGGGGCGATCGACCTCGGCGGGGGTCCGCTGGAGGACGAGTACACCGGGGCGTTCCTGGCCAAGCTCGACGCGGACGGCGACCACGTCTTCAGCCGGCGCTTCGGCCCCGCCAAGTTCCCCGTGTCCGGGGACGCGGTCCGGATCACGGGGCTCGCGGTCGGGCCCGACGGCGAGGCCGCGCTCAAGGGCTACTTCGAGGGCACCGTGGACTTCGGCGGCGGCCCGCTGTCGAGCGCGGGGTTCGACGACATCTTCGTCGCGAAGTACGGCCCGGAGGGCGACCACGTCTTCAGCCGGCGCTTCGGCGACGCGGGGTACCAGAGCGACGCCGGCGGCATCGCCGTCGATCCCGAGGGCGGCGTCGTGTTCACCGGCGGCTTCGAGGGCGTGATCGATCTGGGCGACGGACCGGTCTCGAGCCAGGGCAGCCACCACGCCCTCCTGGCGAAGCTCGATCGGCAGGGCGGCACGGTCTGGGCCTCGACGTTCGGCGGCTCCGGGTTCGCTCAGGCCGGCCCGATCGCCGTCGACTCGCGCGGGCGCGTCGCGATCGCGGGGACCTTCGAGGGCACCCTGGACCTCGGCGGCGGCCCGATGACGAGCACGGAGGGCTACCACTACAACCTCTTCGTCGCCGAGCTCGACGCCGCCGGGCATCACCGCTGGAGCAAGCGGTTCGGCGATATCGAGGCCGAGGAGGCGGTGGGCCTCGGCTATGACGCCTCCGATCGGCTGATCCTGGCGGGCAACTTCGCCGGCGAGCTCGTGCTCGGCGGGCAGGCGCTGTACAC
This sequence comes from uncultured Polyangiaceae bacterium, assembly GCA_964421485.1. Lineage (GTDB taxonomy): Bacteria > Myxococcota_A > Polyangia > Polyangiales > Polyangiaceae > CAYQYG01. Next base: position 2,519 of record CAYQYG010000301.1, read on the forward strand.
CGCCGGCGGCTGGGACGTGTTCACGGTCCGCTTCGAGGACGACGGCGATCCCGCCGAGAGCCGGCAGTTCGGCGACGAGGAGTCGCAGCGCTGCAGCGGCGTCGCGACGGATCCGCTCGGCCACGTCCTGATGGTCGGCAGCTTCAGCGGCCAGGTCGATTTCGGCGGCGGCGAGATCTCCAGCACGCCCGGCGACGCCGACGCGTTCGTGACCCGCATGGGGCCGCTCCTGTAGCCCACCCCGAAAATCTCTGGCTGGATCCCGGCCCCGCGCGACTACGCTCGTCCTCCGCGTGCGCCCCTCTCTCTCCCTCGCCCTGCCCCTGCTCCTCGCCGCGCTCGCCCTGGGCTGCGCCGGCAACACCTCCGCCGCGGCCCCCCAGGTCCGCGTCCGCGCCGCCTACGACCTCGACTGCCCCGACGACGAGATCCGCCTCGAGGAGGAGCTCGGCGGCTGGTACAAGGCCGTCGGCTGCGGCAGGAAGGCGCGCTACCGCACCGCCTGCGACGCACTCTCGTGCGTCGTGAACGGCGAGGACGAGCCGGCCATCCCGTGGCGGGACCGGCCCGATCCCGCCGCGCCGAGATGGTGAGCGATGGTGAGCCGCGCGCCCGCGTCGGCAAATCTTGCGGGCTTCCACACGAGCACGTGGGCGACTTCGCGAGCTTTTTTTGCAGGGCGCGCGGCGGGGAGCTGGGGTAGCCTCCTCGCTCACCGGAACCGCGCGGATCCCTGCCATGCCCTTCATCATCACGGAAAATTGCACCGGCTGCACTGCCTGCATCCGCCGCTGCCCGACGAACGCGATCAGCGGCGAGCGGAAGCTCCTTCACGTCATCGATCCCGAGCTCTGCATCAACTGCGGCGCCTGCGGGGTCGTCTGCCCGGACGAGGCCATCTACGACAACGAGGGCAACCTCTGCGAGATGCTGAAGCCCGCGCAGCGGCCCAAGGCGTACGTCGACCTGCAATCGTGCGTCGGCTGCGAGTGGTGCGTGTGGGCCTGCCCGTTCGACGCGCTCGTCATGGCGCAGCTCCCGAAGAGCGTGCATTTCCGCATCGCCGAGGTGATCGCGAAGAAGTGCGTCGGGTGCACGCTCTGCGAGCTCGACTGCCCCTACGACGCTATCCACATCTTCCGCGGCGACTCGCCGAAGGCCGCCTCGCAGATCGAGCGCAACGCGCGCTACGAGGAGGAGATCGGCGCCCGCGCTCCCAGCGCGGCCGAGGACGCCGACGCTGAGGCCGAGGAAGAGAAGGTCGCGTGAGCGACGAGGCCGCGGACGGCGAGCTCCCGCAGCCCGGACCCTCGAGGAAGCGCAGGAAGAGGCAGCAAGAGGCCGGGGCGGAGTCGCTCACGACGCCGCGCGCCTCCGAGGGGGAGGCGGAGGACCGCGGCGCCGGCGCGGAGGCCGATCCCGCGCCCGCGCCGGCGTCCCTTCGCCCCGAGATCCCCCTGTTCGCGCGGGGTTTCCCGCGCAATGACGAGCTCGACAGGCTCTTTGCCGCGTTCGAGCGCGGCGATCACGCGGCCGTGCGCGCGGGGGCCGCGCGGCTCGCGAAGGACGCGCCGGACGAAGACGTCCGCCGCGCGGCGGCGGAGCTCCTGCGCCGCATCGAGCCGGATCCGCTGGCGGTCGGCCTCCTGCTCGCCGCGGTCGCCCTGCTGGTCTTCCTGTCCTCCTGGTACTGGGCGCAGGCCCATGCGAGCCCCTGACCTCGCCGCGCTCGCGCTCGCCGCGCTCGCGCTCGGGTGCGATCCGGCCGCCGGCCGGCCTGCGCGCTCGCCCGCGTGGACCGCGCCGCCGGAGGGCGTCGCGAACGCCTCGTCGGGCACGCGCGCGGAGAGGTATTTCCCGCTCGTCGACGGGTACGTGTACCTGTACGCCACGCAGGACGAGTCCGGCGAGCAGGGCATCCTCATGGCCCGCGTGCACCGCGACGGCGATCGCCGAGGCGAGCTCCGGTTCCCCGCGGGCGTGAAGCGCTTCGAGTACGCGCCCGACGGCGTCGTGCTCGCGGACAGGGGTGTGTACGTGCTCAAGGAGCCCATCGCCCCGGGCACCTCGTGGGCCGGCGAGCACGGCGGACAGGCGCGCATCCTCGCGACCGACGCGACGATCCTCGTGCCCGCGGGGCGCTTCACGGGGTGCGTGCAGACGCTCGAGGAGCGGCGGGGCGACAGGCCCGCGCGCTACGTCTCGACCTTCTGCCCCGACGTCGGCGTCGTGTCCCTCGAGGCCGAGAGCGGCACGAGCTACGAGCGCGCGGACCTCAAGAGCTACGCGCCGCCGATGCAGGTCGGGCCGGACGGCGTCCAGCGCTTCGAGGTCACGCCGCCGCCGTCGCCGCATCCCTGATGGCGGCGTGGGCGGCGCGTGGAATCGTTGCGCGTCCTCGACCGCGGCGCCGCCCTTCCGTTCCGGGGCGCGCGGGCAGTAGACTCGCGCCCTCGCAGAAGGGGGCAATGCCCGCATGAACTACTGGGACTACATACGCGTCGAGGATCTCCTCTCCCTCCAGAGCGGCTTCGACCGGGACGAGAGCAAGGTAGATAACGACGAGGCGCTCTTCATCGTCGTCCACCAGATCTACGAGCTCTGGTTCAAGCTGATCCTGCGCGAGCTCACCGCGGCGCGTGATCTGTTCCGCCAGAACCCGGTGCCCGACCAGAAGCTCGCCTCGGCGGCCCGCTCGCTCCGCCGCGTCATCACGATCTTCGAGCAGGCGATCCAGCATTTCCGGGTCATGGAGACGCTCACGACCCGCGACTATCTCGAGTTCCGCGATCGACTGATCCCGGCGAGCGGCTTCCAGTCGGCGCAGGCGCGCGAGATGGAGATCCTGCTCGGGCTCGACGACTCGCTGCGGATCCCGCTCGGCCGCGAGGGCAGCTACAAGGAGGCCCTCAAGACGGCCAGCGGCGAGGACTCGCCGGCCACGCAGCGGGTGGAGGCGCGGATCGCGGGCGGCCCCAGCCTGAAGACCGTCCTCTACGAGTGGCTCTCGCGCACGCCGATCGACGGCTCGAACGACCCGGCCGCGGTGCTGCGGTTCCTGCGGGCGTACATCGCCGCGCAGCGGCAGGACTGCGAGCGGCGCGTCCAGATCGCGATCGACAAGGCGCTCACGCCGGCCGACGTCGAGCGGCTCCGCGCGCGGTACGAGGCCGAGACCCGGCAGGTCGAGGCGTTCCTGCTCGCCGAGGACGACCCCGGCGCGGACGAGGCCACCCGCGAGAAGCGCCGCGCCGTGCGCGCCGCGATCGTCTTCATCGAGAGCTATCGCGAGCTGCCGCGGCTCGCCTGGCCCCGCGAGGTGCTTGACCTCGTGATCGCCATGGAGCAGGCCATGATCATGTGGCGCCAGCGGCACGCGCGCATGGTCGAGCGCGTGATCGGCCGCCGCACCGGGACGGGCGGCTCGGCCGGCGTGGAGTACCTCGACCAGACCGCGCTCCGCTACCGCGTGTTCGGCGACCTCTGGACGGTCCGCACCCTGCTCCTCCGGAAGCCCAGCGTCCCCCCGATCGAGCACGCCGAGGATTACGGGTTCCGGATCGAAGATTGATGGCGCCGAGGTCGCCCGGGGATCATTCCCTCGGGCTCGACGCCCGCTCGCTCGCGCTCTTCCGGACGGCGATCAGCCTCGCGCGGGCGCCGGGAGCGACGAGCGGCGGAATGCGGCATAAAATCGAGAAGCCAAGATCAAGAGAATGAGCATATGGACTCCGCGGCGCGCCCTCCGCCCCGAGCCCCGAACCTACATCCGCCCACCTGTTCGGCCAAGAAAGCGTGGGCCGGCGGCCGCGCACCGGCGTAAGTGGGCGACAGCGCAAGGGAAAAAGGTCTACTCTCCGCTGGCCCCGGGCCGGGGCGGAGGTGGCGTGGAGCGAGGAGCCGGGCCGTGCTGAGGCCGCAGATCGTTTCGATACCCGAGCGGCTCGACGCCGCGCGGAGGCAGCGCGGGCGAGGGGTCTGCATGGGGTTCGTGGACGTGGGCTTCTACCCGCACCCGGACCTCATGCAGCCCAGGCGGCGCATCAAGGCCTACGCGGACGCGACGCGCGACGACCCGGTCGGCAGCGAGTTCTTCACGCCGCAGGTCTTCGGCTGGCACGGGACCATGACGGCCTGCTGCGCGGCCGGGAGCGGCTACGTGTCGGGCGGGCGCTACCGCGGGCTCGCGAGCGAGGCCGAGGTGGTGCTGATCAAGGCCGGCGTGGACGGCGGGCGGGTGGTGGGCAAGCACGTCGCCCACGCCATCCGCTTCCCGCTGCGCCACCCGCACCTGGAGATCCGGATCCTCAACATCTCGCTCGGCGTGCGGGCGTCCGATCCGGACCGCGACGACGTCGAGGCGGCGGTGCGGGAGGTGGTCGCGCGGGGGATCACGGTGTTCGCCGCGGCGGGCAACATCGCGGGCATGATGCCCCTCGCGCCGGGCTCGGCGACCGAGGCGATCACGGTGGGCGGCGGGCACATCCGCGGGCACGGGGAGCACGGCGAGGACGAGCCGTGGCCGTCGAGCTACGGGTCGCCGAGGCCGGGCGTGCACAAGCCCGACCTGCTGGCGCCGTCGATCTGGGTGCCGGCGCCGATGCTGCCCGGGACCCTGGTGGCGCGCGAGGCGGTGGCGCTCTTCCAGCTCCTGTCCGTGCTCGAGGAGGCCTCGGCGGAGCACGGGTTCTCCGAGACGCGACAGACGGCGACGCCCGCGGAGCGCGAGAGCGTGCAGGGGCTGCTCCGGGCGGTCGCGGCGCGGATCGAGCGCTGCAAGTACATCTCGCAGGAGTACCAGCACGTGGACGGGACGTCGTTCGCGTCGCCGATCACGGCGTCGGTCGCGGCGCAGATGCTGGAGGCGAACCCGAAGCTGACCCCGGCGGAGATCCGCGAGGGGCTCGTGTCGACGGCGGCGCCGCTCAAGAACGTGGACAAGGCGGTGCAGGGCGCGGGCGTGCTGCAGCCGCGGCTCGCGGTGGAGTGGGCGCTGGAGAGGGCCTCGAAGCCCTGAGGGTCGGGGGCGCAGGGCGCGCGACCCGGCCCCCCTCGCCGGCGCTCAGGGCAGGCCGGTGCCCGCCGCGTTGAAGACGCCGCCGGTGTTGGTCGGGCCGCCGGCGACGTTGCCGCCCCAGATGATCACCTTCGCGCCGGCGACCACCGCGGTGTGCTGCACGCGCGGCAGCGGCGCGTTGGGCATCGGCTTGCCCCAGGTGTTGGTGACAGGATCGTAGAGGCCGCCGCTGCCCAGCGCGCCCTGCGGGCTGTTCCCGCCCCACACCATCATCCGGTTCACGTTGCTCTCGATCCACACCGCGGTATGGCCGGACCGGGACGAGGGGGACGGAGGGTTCATGTCCGCCCACGTGCTGCTGATCAGGTTGAACTCCCTGCCATCGTCGAGGTCGCCGCCGCCGTTGCCGCCCCACACCAGCATGTCGCTGCCGGTCCAGACCGCGGTGTGCGCCGCGCGGGGGGAGGGCGCGTTGCCCGCTGGCAGGCTGGTCCAGCCGCCGCCGACGTCGTACACGGCCCCGTCGTTGAGGGGCGTCTCGCTGACGCCGACGCCGCCGAACACCAGCATCCTGTTGCCTGCCCACACCGCCGTGTGCTCCCGCCGCGCCTGCGGCGCGCCGCCGAGGTCGACGGCGGTCCACGAGTCGCTCGCGGGGTCGTAGATCGCCCCGTCCTGCAGGACCGCGGCGTTGTCCCAGCCGCCCCACACGATCATCTTCGAGCCGGTCCACACGGCCGCGTGCAGGCGGCGCGGGGAGATCGGGGCCGGCGAGAGCGCGGCCCAGGTGTTCGCCACCGGATCGAAGATGCCGCCGTCTCCGAGCACGGTGTCCCCGTTCGTGGCGCCGCCCCACACGATCATCTTCGAGCCGGTCCACACGGCGGCGGTGTTCCAGCGGGGGCTCGGCACGTTGGCCGTGCTGATCGGCTCCCAGGTGTTCGTGGCGAGATCGTAGAGCCCGCCGGTGTTCAGCGCGGTGCCGCCGCTCCTGCCGCCCCACACGATCATCTTCGAGCCGGTCCACACGGCCGCGTGCCACGCGCGCGGCGAGGGGGCGTCCGCGAGCGAGGTCTTCTCCCACGGATCGGCGCACGCGCCCGCGTTGCAGGCGCCGAAGCACGCGTGGCCGCAGGCGCCGCAGTCGTCGGGCGACGCGCTGAGGTCGACGCAGCGCGCGTCCTGCACCGGCGGCGTCCCGACCGCATCGCAGAAGGACTCGCTCGCCTCGGGGCAGCGGCACTCGCCCTCCGAGCACACGGTGTGGGGCCGGAAGGCGCAGTCGGAGTGCTCCAGGCACTCGACGCAGATGCGCTTCACGGTGTCGCACACGCTCGTGGGCGCAGGGCAGTCCGAGCTCGAAATGCAGGCGACGGGGGCTCCGCCTCCGCCGCCGCCCACCCCGAAGCCGCCGCTGCCGGTCGGCGCCGGCTGGGGGTCGAGGTGGATCGAGTCCGAGCAGGCGGAGACCACGAGCAGGCAGCTCGCGAGCCCGAGCGTGCCGAGGAAGAGGAGGCGGGTGGGCTGTGTTCGCATGACGTCGAGGTGGGCCGGGCTCCCTGCGGCGCCGGGGCGCTGCGAGCGCCGCGTTCCGGACCAGCCCGATGGATACCAGAAGGGCGCGGGCGCCGACACGGGATTGACCCCCGCGGGGCGCGGCGTCAGCGGGTCACGTGGCGGGCGATGCCCTCGACGAGGCGGGGGAGGTCGCGCTCCGCGACCGAGCAGAGGGCGACGCGCAGCGCGCCGGCCAGGGGGACCACGAAGATGCCCTCGGCCTTGAGCCGGGCCGCGACGGCCGGGCCGTCGTCGCAGAAGACGGTCGTGAAGAAGCCGCCGGAGTAGCGCGGGTACCGGAGCCCCGCGGCCGAGGCGAGCTCGTTCCAGGTCGCGACGCGCCGGTCGAGCAGCGCCTTGAGCGCGGCGCGCTCGGCCTCGGTGCGGGCGCGGAGCTCCGGATCGGTGAGCGCGCGGGTGACGGCCGCCATGCCGGCCGCGTTGCAGGTCGACCAGATCCCGCGGCAGGAGTAGCCGAGCGCGCTCTGGATGCGGCGGCGCACGGCCTCGTCGGGGTGCACCGCGACCAGCGCGCCGACGCGGGCGCCGTACTGAGTGAACGCCTTGGAGGCCGACCAGGCGAAGAGGATCATCGCCTTGCCCGCGAGGCCGAGCACGTGATCGAGCGCGTGATCGAGCGTGGCGGCGCCGTAGCGCGCGTACGCGACGTCGAGCACGAGGGTGACCGGCGCCCGCGCCGCCGCGCGCTCGACGACCTCGACGACGCCGCGCCACTCGTCGGCGTCGAAGGAGTACCCGGTCGGGTTGTGGCAGGGCGAGTTCAGGATCGCGAGCGCCCGGCCCTGGGCCTCGACGTTCGCGCCGAGCTTGCGCTCGAGATCGGCGAGATCGAGCCTGCCGCGCTCGTCGAACATGCGGAACGTCGAGAGGCTGCGATCGAGCTCGTCGGCGATGGTGCGGTAGGGGCCCCAGTAATACGAGGTCGTGAGGGCAGCCTGGTGAGGCTCCAGGAAGTCCGCGAGCGCGAGGTGCAGCGCGCCGCTTCCGCCCGGCGTGGCGGCGGCGACCGCCCACCCCGCAGCCGTCCGTCCGCCGAGCAGGTCGTCGATGACGGCCCTGTGGAAGTCGGCGGTGCCCGCGATGGGCGCATATCCGGCGCCGAGCGGCGCGGGGAGCTCCTTGATGGCCTGGGCGACCCCGGCGAGCACGGCCAGCCTCCCCTCGTCGTCGAGCAGCGCCCCGACCGTGGCGTTCACGATGGCCTCGCCCGCCGCGGCCCGCGCGCGCGCCTCCGCGTTGAGCGCGAAGATCGGGTCATCCCCTGTCCTGGTAGCGCGCGTGGGAATGAGGAATTCCATGTCCGCCGCGGCTACCACGTTCGCCGTCCGTCCGCTATGCGGGGGGCCTCTGCCGCGCCGGATGGCTGCGCAGGCAGGTCCGCGCTACCCTCGGCACAGGAGAAGCCCATGCAAAAGCGTCGTCCGTCACCGGTTCGCGGTCCAATCCACCCTTCCGGTATCGCGCTCGCGCTGTTCGCGGCCGCGCTCGCGATCCCGGGCGCGGCGCAGGCCGACGATCCGCGTGAGCCGCGGGGCTTCGGCGACCCCTCCGGCCGCTCCGCGATCCTCGAGCCTTCCGCCCTCCCGGCCATGGTCGAGCCCGTCGCCGTCGCGGCCGATTCGGTGCTCGGCGCCGATCAGGCCTCGCTGGACGAATCGAGCTACGACGTCCCGGGTCAGATCGTGGTCGACGCGCGCGACGACCTCGACGCGGGCGCGCTGGCCGCGCTGGCCGCCGATTTCGGGTTGAGCTTCACGCCGACCGCGCTCGCGCCCGAGACGCGGATAGAGATCGCTCAGGTGGCCCCCGGCAGCGAGGCCGCGGTGATCGCGCGGCTCCTCCAGGACCGGCGGGTCGAGGTGGCCGAGCCGCTGGCGCGGGTGCGCGCGAGCTTCACCGCGAACGACCCGCTGCTCAAGGACCAGTGGCACATGGAGCGCATCGGCGCGATGCGCGCGTGGGACTTCGCCACCGGCCGCGGCGTGACCGTCGCCGTCGTGGACACCGGCATCGCGTGCGAGACCCACGGCCCTTACAACAAGGGCACCGACCTCGCCTCCACGGTCTGCGTGGAGGGCTGGAACTTCGTCAGCAACAACGAGCACGCGAACGACGACCAGGGCCACGGCACGCACGTCGCCGGCACGATCGCGCAGTCGACGAACAACGGCATCGGCGCGACGGGCGTCGCGTTCCACGCGCGGCTCATGCCCGTGAAGGTCCTGAGCGAGAACGGCTGGGGCACCACGGCCGCGGTCGCCGACGGCATCCGCTGGGCCGCGGATCATGGCGCGCACGTCATCAACCTGAGCCTCGGCGGCCCGCGCAACTCCAAGGTCCTCCAGAGCGCGATCGACCACGCGATCTCGCGCGGCACGGTCGTCGTCGCCGCGGCCGGCAACACCGGCGGCCGCGTGCAGTACCCGGGCGCCTCCGACGGCGTGATCGGCGTGAGCGCGACCGACTCCGACGACAAGCTCGCGAAGTTCTCGTCGCGCGGCGAGGGCGTCGACATCGCCGCGCCGG
>CAYQYG010000302.1:0-11544 GCA_964421485.1 uncultured Polyangiaceae bacterium
GCGTACCGGCCCGCGATCCGCGCGCTGCTGGAGCGGATGGCGACCCGCCTCTAGCTTTCCATTGCCAGCGCGATCGCTATTTCGCGGGCGCGAGCTCGATATCGATCCGCTCGGGCGACTCCGACGTGAGCGTGACCTGACGGGGCGCGCGCCCCTCCGCGCGCGCCTCGACGGAGAGCGACGCGCCCGGCGCGGGCCGGGCGATGAGCTGATCCCCGACGCCGATCACCGCGCCCTCGAGCCGCACGACGGCGTCGCCCGGCGTGAGCCGCACCGAGATCGGCGGGCCGTGCAAGGCGACCGGGGCCCGGCCGGACGCGTCGCCGGCCGAGGGCTCGCAGGCGCGCGCCGCGGGCTCGCCGCGCCGGCCGACGGCGGCGAAGACGAGCGCCGCCGCGGCCACGCCCATCGCGGTCGCCGCGATGAGCGACGGGACCAGCGGCCGCCGAGGCGCGGCCGGCGCCGCGGACAGGGCGAGGTTGCCGGCCGCGGGCGTGATGGGGGAGGGCATCGCGGCGGGGGGTGGCCAGGCGGCGGCCGTCCCCATCGGGGCGGGCGCCTCGGCCGGCGGCGGCGGGGGGACGCTCGCCGCGACCGGGGCAGGCCCGCCGTCGCCGGGCGCCGCGGCGGCCTCGATCCTCCGCCGCAGCTCGTCCATGCGGTCGCCGCAGCGACGGTGGAGCTCCTCGGCGATCTGCGCGGCCGTGACCGCGCCCGTCGCGCGCGCGATGAGCTGCTCGAGCGCCTCGGCCATCGCCTGCGCGGTCTGGAAGCGCCGCTCCGGCTCCCGCGCGAGCGCCGTCAGGATGATCCACTCGAGCTCCGCCGGGCACCCCGGCGCCACGAGCGTCGGCCGCGGCGCCTCCGCGCTCGCGATCCGCTGCATCACCACGATGTCGCTCGGCCCCTGGAACGGCCGCTCCCCGGTCACGGCCTCGAAGAGCACCACGCCGAGCGAGAACACGTCCGACCGCCGGTCCACCGGCCTCGAGCGCGCCTGCTCCGGGGACATGTACTCGCCCTTGCCCTTGATCTCCCCGGTCTGCGTCGTGTCACCGAGCCGCTCGATCGCCTTCACGATCCCGAAGTCGGCCACCTTCACGGTGCCGTCGCGGGCGAGCAGGATGTTCTGCGGGCACACGTCGCGGTGCACGATGCCGAGCGGCGCGCCGCGCTCGTCGCGGAGCTCGTGCGCGGCGTGCAGCCCCACGGCGGCGTCGGCCACGACGCGGGCCGCGAGCCCCGGGTGCAGCCGCTGCGCCTGCCTGCCTGGCCGCAGCATGCGCTGGAGCGACTGGCCGTCGACCCACTCCATCACGAGGAAGAGCGTGCCGCCCTGCTCGCCGAGCTCGACGATCTCCACGACGTTCCGGTGGCGGACGCGCGAGGCGAGGTGCGCCTCGTCGAGGAACATGCGCTGGAAGGCCGGATCGCGCGCGAGCGCCGGCAGGAGCGTCTTGATCGCGAAGATCTTCCGGAACCCGCGCGGCCCGTCCATGCGCGCGGCCCAGACCTGCGCCATCCCCCCCTCGCCGATGAGGCGGAGGAGCTCGTAACGCCCGAGGCGCCGCCCCGGTCCGGGCCTCTCGGAGCTCTCCATGCCTCGCCGATCTCCGCCTCGCGATCTCCGTCGCCCACGATATCCGAGCGAGCGGGCACCGCAATCTCCATGAGCCGGGATCGTTCCCGGTGCCCCTCCGCCGCGCCCCTGCTATGGCCGGGGCCACGATGAGCGACCCCACCCCCCTGCCCGCTGACAAGTCCAGAGCGCTGTTCGAGCGCGCCGCCGCCGTCCTCCCGGGCGGCGTGAACAGCCCCGTCCGCGCCTTCCGCGCCGTCGGCGGCACGCCGCTGTTCATCGCCCGCGCCGCCGGCGCGCGCCTCCACAGCGAGGACGGCGCCGAGTACATCGATTACGTCGGCTCCTGGGGCCCCGCGATCCTCGGCCACGCGCACCCCGCGGTCGTCCAGGCGATCCGCGACGTGGTCGGCGGCGGCCTCTCCTTCGGCGCCCCCACCGCCCTCGAGGTCCGCTTCGCCGAGAAGATCCGCGAGCTCTACCCGAGCATCGAGAAGCTCCGCTGCGTCTCGAGCGGCACCGAGGCCACGATGAGCGCCATCCGCGTCGCGCGCGGCTTCACCCGCCGCGACCTCGTCGTGAAGTTCGAGGGCTGCTACCACGGCCACGCCGACCACCTGCTCGTCAAGGCCGGCAGCGGCCTCGCCACCTTCGGCGTCCCCGACTCCGCGGGCGTCCCCGAGGGCATCGCCCGCACCACCCTCACGCTCCCGTACAACGACCCCGCCGCCCTCGAGGAGGCCTTCGCCGCCCGCGGCGCCGAGATCGCCGCGGTGATCCTCGAGCCCGTCGTCGGCAACATGGGCTGCGTCCCCCCCGAGCCCGGCTTCCTCGCCCGCGTCATCGACCTCTGCCGCGCCCACGGCGCGCTCTCGATCTTCGACGAGGTCATGACCGGCAGCCGCCTCGCGCGCGGCGGCGCCCAGGAGCGCTACGGCCTCCGCCCCGACCTCACCACGCTCGGCAAGGTCGTGGGCGGCGGCATGCCCCTCGCGGCCTACGGCGGCCGCGACGACGTGATGCGCGTCGTCGCCCCGCTCGGCCCCGTCTACCAGGCCGGCACGCTCAGCGGGAACCCCGTCGCCGTCGCCGCCGGCCTCGCCACGCTCGACCTGCTCACCCCCGCCCTCTACGACCGCCTCGAGTCCCTCGGCGCGGCGCTCGAGGAGGGCCTCACCGCCGCGGCCTGGGACGCCGGCGTCCCCGCCCGCGTGCAGCGCGTGGGCTCCATGATCACCCTCTTCTTCCGCGAAGGCGCTGGTTCACATCCGGGGGCTCCGCCGGACAAGCCGGCTGCGCCCCCGGGCCCCGTTCGTTCGTGGTCCGACGCCGCCGGCTGCGACACGAAGCGCTTCGCCGCCTGGCACGGCGCGATGCTCGCGCGCGGGATCTACTGGCCCCCCTCGCAGTTCGAGGCCGCGTTCCTCGGCGGCGCCCACACCGACGAGGACATCGCCCGCACCGTCGCCGCCTGCCGCGAGGCCCTCGCCGCCGCGCCCGCCTGACCCGCGATCTCCCCGCGCCGCTCGGCTTGACCGGCCCGGAGCCCGGCACTAGACCGCCGCCCATGCCGCGCCCGGGCTCCCTCTTCGCCGCGCTGCTCCTGGGCTCCCTGGTCCTCCCGGGCGCCCTCGCGTGCGTCGACGCGCCCACCGAGCACCGCGTCCGCGCCAACGCCTTCCTCCGCGGCGGCGACCCCGCCGCGGCCTTGAAGGAGGTCGACCTCGGCCTGGAGGAGCGCAAGGACGACACCGGCCTCCTCATCTTGCGGGGCAAGACCCTCTTCGAGCTCGACCGCATGCCCGAGGCCCGCGACGCCTTCGCCCGCGCCATGGAGACCGGCAAGGCCAAGGGCGAGAGCGACCGCGCGCTGGCCGAGGCGCACCTCGGCCTCGCGATGGTCGGCTCCCGCACTGCCGACTGGGCCGCTGCCCGCACCCATTTCGAGGCCCTGGTCGAGCTCAACGACAAGGACGCCACCTCGCACCTCAACGTCGCCCGCGCCTGCGTCGAGCTTCGAGATATCGAGTGCGCCGTCGCCCACGGCGAGATCGCCGGCAAGCTCCGCGGCAACGACGAGTCGGTGCTCTACACGCTGGGCAACGTCTACCTGAACGCCGGCAAGCACAAGGAAGCCGAGCTCACGTTCCAGCACCTCTGCGAGGTGGTCCCCGGCACGGCCTCGTGCCCCTACGGCCTGGCCCTCGCCGCCGCCGCCTCCGGCGACAAGCCCCGCGCGCTGGAGAAGCTGCGCGAGGCCGTCGGCCTCAAGGTCCCGAGGCCCCAGGCCATCGCGACCGAGCCCGCGTTCGCCTCGATCAAGGACGACCCTGCATTCCAGGAGCTGGTCGCGAAGGCGACGGCGGCGAAGCAGGACTGATTCGCCCGGGGTCACCGGTGCTCAGCAATCGACTCTCGTGATCATGACCTCGTGTCGCGTTCCTCGGGAGCGACCGTGGTAACGCCGGATCCGCTCTCCTGCCGGAGCAGCGCGAGCTCTTCAGGGCGCTTGAGGCCATCGACGATGAACGCCGTCCGCTCCATTCGAGCTTACAGATTCGGCGTCCGGGAATGGGAGCGCTCGAGCCACCGCCCCGGCGGGCTCTGCCTGTAGCTCCGCGGAGGGGCGGGGAACGCGGCGTGCACACCCCTCGCCGGCGTGCGCGCCCTGCGCGCGGGGGGGGCGATGCGGAAGTACGTCGACAGGTTCGAAAGGCTCGTCGTCTGGGCCGTCGTCGCCATGGCGGCGCTGGTCCTCGGGGTCTGCACGATCGACCTCGCCTGGCTCATCGTGACCGATATCGCGCGGCCGCCGCTCGGGCTGATCCAGATCTCCGAGCTGCTCGACGTGTTCAGCTTCTTCCTGCTCGTGCTCATCGGCGTCGAGCTGCTCGAGACCCTCAAGGCGTATTTCTCCGATCACGTCGTCCACGTGGACGCCGTGCTCAGGGTCGCCCTCATCGCGATCGCCAGGAAGGTGATCGTCCTCGATCTGAAGGATGTCTCCGGCGCCATGGTCGTCGGCGTCGCCGCGCTCGTCCTCGCGCTCGGCGCTGCGTACCGACTCGTGCGGTGAGCCGGGGCGACGCAGGTATCGATGCCGTGGACGCGCCGGACGCTACTCCGGGGGGTCCGCGGGCGGGATCTTGAACACGTCCCACGCGGGGGTGTGGTTGTTCTCGCCCTCCGGCTGGTTCCAGAGGTAGAGCGCGCCGTGGGTCTTCACGGCGCCGGCCTGGACCTCGACGCCGGTGATGTAGAGCTGCGGGTTGCCCAGCGCGCCGCGCGTCGAGGAGAAGATCAGCCAGTAGAAGGTCCGGTCGCCGACGGTGGTGGCCTCGGGCGCCCACTTCGGCCAGGAGTTCGTGACGCCGGGGCTCGACTTGCCGGTGCACGCGACCGGATCGTTCGCGGCGACGCGCGTCGCCGAGCCGCCGGCGGCAGGGATCACGAGCACCTCGCCGAGCGGCTGGTTGTACATGTTGTTGCCGCTCGGCGCGCGGTTGAACGCGATCCAGGCGTCGTCCGGCGAGAACGCGGGGTAGTACTCCGACTGGCCAGGATCCGAGGCGCCGGGGATGGGCGCGGCGGCGCCGCCCGCGCGGTCGTTATAGGGCACCGCGTAGAGGTCCGCGTAGCCGTTGTCCAGGCGGCCGGTGAACTCGACGTCGGTCGAGACGTAGACGATCGTCTGGCCGTCGTGGCTCCACGTCGGCGCGCCGGCGCCGCGCGGGTCGCCGTTGCGGGCGATGAAGCCGTACGCGGCGCCCTGGCCGCTCGCCTGCGCCTCGAGGTCGACCCACGCGAGCTGCGCGCTCGCGTACGAGCCGAACGGCGTGACCATGACGTGATCGCCCGGCTGCCAGTGCGCCTTCGAGTAGGTCTGGATGCCGAGGTCCGGGAGCGCTGCGAGCGCGGCGAGCGCGCCGGGGCCCATGAACGACGGGACGTCGCCCGCGGTCATCTCCTCGATCGACGCGAGCGCGTTGCCCCAGGGGCCCTGCGCGGTGAAGCCGACGAACTTGCCGTCGGGCGTCGACGTGTGGCAGCCGATGCAGGTGACCTGCGCGCCGTTCACGGTCGGCATCGCGACGTCCGGCGGCGCGAGCGACGCGGCGACCGACTCGTCGCCGACCTTGAAGCCCTTGAGCAGCGAGCCGCCCGAGGTCGTCCAGTACACGATGGCCCCGGCGGCGTCGGCCGGCGCGATCGTGAACGTCCCGGTGTTGCCCGCGGAGGGCGGCCCGTCGAGCCCGGAGCCGTTGTAGGTCGCGCCGCGGATCGTCATCGTGATCGGCGCGTCGAGGATGTGCGACGCGAGCCCCTCCCACATGGGCTTCGGCATCGTCCACGAGGTGCTCGCCGTGTACACGACGAGGTCGTTCACCTCGTTCTCGGTGTGCAGCCGGATCTCGAAGAGGTTCTGCCCCGGCCCCGGCGTGAAGCGGAAGCGCGGCCTGAGCCAGTTCCTCGGGAAGAGCGTGTCCGGCTCGGGCTCGAAGAGGCAGGGGCCGCCGGAAGGGTCGCCCGCAGGCGCGAAGAGCGCCGGCGCGTCGGCCGGCGCGGACGGGTCGATGACCGGATCCGCAGGGAAATCGGTGTACGGGCCGCCGTTGCCGCCCGTGCCGGTGAACACGCTGCCGCCCGCGCCGCCGGTGCCCGTGGCGCCGCCCGCGCCGCCGGTGCCGGGGCCGCTCGACGGGCCGCCCCCCGAGCCGTCGGCGGAGCAGGAGAGCGCAGCCCCGACAGGCACCGCGCAGACGCAGAGGAGCAGAAGGGAAGCGCGAAGAGGGCGAAGCATGTTCCTCCAGGGCCGATCCTCACGGGGGGGGCGGATCGAGCGAGCTCGACGATATCACGCGGCGGTTCGCGTGCGGAGTCAGGCCGTCGGCGCGCGCGGCGGCTCCGTCCGCGCCGTCCGCCGGGAGCGCGTCGCTGAGCGCGCGCAGCCGCGCGAGCACGCGCTCGCGCTCCGCCCCGTCGAGCAGCACCGGCTGGAAGTCGTTGCGCTCGGTGACGGACGAGATCCGCACCGGGATGAGCTCGCTGCCGGCAGGCACCACCCGGCCGCCGCGGCGGGCGAACGTGGCCTGGAAGATGAACGAGTCCTTGTCCTCGGGGTTCGAGTGGCCGCCGAAGACGAAGTTGCCGAGCGAGTAGACGATCTGCTTGCCGCGGCGGACCTCGATGCCCTGGATCACGTGCGGGTGGTGGCCGAGCACGAGGTCGGCGCCGGCGTCGATCGCCGCGCGGCCGAGCCGGCGCTGCGCGTCGTTGGGCTCGTACGAGCCCTCGCCGCCCCAGTGGAAGGACACGATCACCAGGTTGTCAGGGCGCTTGTGGCGCCGGACGTCGCGCTCCATGCCCTCGATCACGGCCGCAGGATCGCCGCCCGTGAAGCCGAGGCTCACGACCTCGATGCCCTTCACCGTGAGGCGGGCGACGCGGCCGAAGCCGGAGGCCGCGATCCTGTGCTCGGCGAGCGCCCGGAGCGTCTCGTCGAAGCCCGCGACGCCGAGGTCGTAGCTGTGGTTGTTGGCGACGTTGGCGAGCTCGACGCTGCCCTCGACGAGGATCTGCGCGAACGCGGGCTCGCCGCGGAAGACGTAGCGGCCCTTGCTCGCGGGGGGCCTGGTGCTGAGCGTGGTCTCGAGGTTCGCGATCGTGAGGTCGTCGCGCGAGAGCACGCCGGTGACGCCCGCGAAGGGGTAGCGGTAGTCGTTGCCCCGGGCCTGCAGCTCGGAGTGGAACGATCCGGGCGTGCGCGTGACCGCGAGCTCGCTGCCGATCGTGCAGTCGCCGACCGCGCTGAGCGTGAGCGAGGGCTCGCCCGCGGCCCCGGCCGCGTCCTCCGGCGGTGAGGCCTGGGCCGTCGCGGCGGGCGCGGCGGCCGCAGGCGGGGCCGCGGCGCCGTCGCCGGCAGGCTGGGGCCCGGAGCGCGTGGCCGAGCAGGCCAGCGGGCCGAGCGCGAGCGCGAGGAGGAGGCGGCGCGTGCGGAGCATGGCGCCATGCTGCTCGCCGGGGCGCGCAGCGGCCAAGTTCTCTCGCGGGCCCGATCAGCCGCAGGTCTTCTCGACGATCGCGAGCAGCGCGTCGAAATCGACGGGCTTCGCCAGGTAGCTGGAG
This sequence comes from uncultured Polyangiaceae bacterium, assembly GCA_964421485.1. Lineage (GTDB taxonomy): Bacteria > Myxococcota_A > Polyangia > Polyangiales > Polyangiaceae > CAYQYG01. Next base: position 7,706 of record CAYQYG010000302.1, read on the forward strand.
CCGGGGTCCGGGGCGGAGGACGCCGAGGGGCCACCCGGAGCCCCGAGCGTCGAGGGGAGCGGCTGCTTCGAGGCCGAGACGATGGTCACCGGGATCGCCGCCAGCGCGTGCACCTGCTTCAGCGCCTCGAGCATCTCCTGGCCGTTCATCACCGGCATCACCATGTCGAGCAGGATCAGCCCCGGCGACGGGTCCGCGCGCCCGAGCAGCTCCAGCGCCTGCTTGCCGTCGCCGGCGCAGTACACGTCGTAGCCGGCCTCCTCGAGCACCTCGCGGAGGCTGTCGCGCACGTCCTCCTCGTCGTCCACGATGAGCACCGGCGCGCGCGGGTTGGGAGGGATCGGCGTCGCGCGCCCGCCGAGCCCGCTGGAGCGGGGCTCGCTCATCGCGCCCTCGCGGGGCCCGGGGCGCCGGGAGCGCGACCCGGAGCCTCGGATGTGCGCTGAAGACTTGGAAGCATGCGAGATCCGATAGCAAAGACGGCGAGCCGTTGCATCCACGCGCTCCGCCGCCTGCGTGTTATCCCGAAAATTGCCCTATTTCCCGGCCTTGCGGGCGGCGCCGCCGAGGCGCCTCCGGAGCCGGGCGCCCTCGCGGGCGCGGAGGTCGATGCAGTTGTCGGCGGTCTCCAGGGCCTGCATGAAGGGGCGATCGGCGCCCTCCACGTCGCGCAGCTCCTCGCCGAAGAAGGCCGCGGCCTCGGCGCGCTCGGCGCCGTCGCAGATCGTGCCGAGGACCTCGGCGAGCCGGACGATCGCGAAGTCGGGGAGCTTGTCCGTGAGGCCGCTCAGGTTCGCGCGGATCCAGGCGATCAGCACCGGCCGCGAGGCCGGCCACTCCGCGGCGGAGTCGTAGAGCGCGTACGCGTCCTGGAGCCTGACGCGCTCGGTGAGCGTCCAGTCGAGCGCGCGGCGCAGCAGCGCCGCGTCGGCGAAGCTGCCCATCGCGGCGAGGATCGCGCGCCGGTCCTCGGGCGTGGGCGGAGGCGCCGTCCGCGCGAGCGCCTCGGTGAGCTCGCCGAGCCGCGCCTCGCCCGCGCGCCGCGTCGACGCGCCGAGCGCGATCGCGGCGATCTCGCCGCTCACCGATCGCGGCTCCTTGAGGAACGCGGCCGCGCGCCGGTCCGCCTCGGCGTGGAGCCACGGGTCCTCCGCGAGCACCGAGAGCGCCGCGAGCACGGCCGTGCGCATCAGCCGCTGCTCGTCGCCGTCGGTCCGCCGCGCGTCCCAGCCGAGCTCCTTCGCGATCGGCAGGAGGATCGACGACGCGTACGCCTGGAACGCGGGCCGCGCGTCGGCGCCCACGAGCGCGTCGCTCACGCGCGCCAGCGCCGCGATCATCTGCGCCACCACGAGCCGCTGCCGCTCGCGCCTCATGCCCGCGATCAGGTCGAGCAGCGCGTCGGAGCCGAGGTCGCCGCTCTGCACGAGCGCCCACGCGTTGTCCAGGAGGCCGATGCGCGAGCGCGCGTCGAGGTCCTTGCCCGCGCCCGAGAGCGCCGCGAGCTCCGCAGGCGGCAGCGCGAAGCGGAAGTAGCCGCTGTCCTCCGCGTTCGGATAGATCCACCGCGGGCACCGGCCGCCGGGCAGCGGGATCTCCCCCTCCGCGCCGTCGAGCACGCCGCACGCAGGCCCGGCCTTCTCGCCGCCCTCGTAGCTCACGCAGAGCGGGATCCTCCACGTCGCGGCCGCGGGATCGCCGCCGGGCCGCACGCGGAAGCGCGCCTGCGAGAGCTTGACGCGCGCGGCGGCGGCGGCGGAGCCCTTGCCGCCCGCCTCGCACGCGAGCGAGGCCCGCACGAGCGGCACGCCGGGCTGATCGAGGAACGTCGACGCGACGGCCCCCACGTCCTTGCCCGACGCCTTCGAGAGCGCGGCGAACAGGTCGGCCGCCTTCGCGTTGCCGTGCTCGTGCGCCTTCATGTACGCGCGCACGCCGTCGCGGAACACGTCCGGCCCGAGCCAGCGCTCGATCATCTCGATGACGCTCGCGCCCTTCTCGTAGGTGAGCCCGTCGAAGGCCTCCTCGGCCTCGCTGTTGCTGCGGATCGGCTGCCGCACCGCGCGCGCCGAGTCGAGCGCGTCGAGCCCCATCACCCACCCCTTGTCCCCGAGCGCCTCGAGCCGCGCGTTCATCTCGGGCCGCCACGCGTCGACGACCCTGGTCTCCATCCAGGTCGCGAACCCCTCGTTCAGCCAGAGGTCGTCCCACCACTCCATGGTCACGAGGTTGCCGAACCAGTGGTGCGCGATCTCGTGCGCCACGTTCTCCGCCATGCTCCGCCGCGCCGCGACCGAGGCGCTCTGCGCGTCGAGCAGCACGAGGTCCTCGCGGAACGTGATGAGCCCCGCGTTCTCCATCGCCCCGAACCCGAACTCCGGCACGGCCAGGAGGTCGAGCTTCGGGTACGGGTACGGCCGGTCGAAGTACTCGCCGAGGATCTTGACGTGCGCCGCCGCGGCCTCGAGCGCGAGCTCGCCGAGCTTCGCCTTGCCGCGCGCCGTGACGATCCGGATCTTCACCGGCGCGGAGGCCCCCTCGCGCACCTCGAACGGCCCGACCGCGAGCGCGAGGAGGTAGGTGGGCAGCGGCGGCGTCGTCGCGAACGTGAACGTCACGCTGCGCCCGTCGTCCGCGTCGGTCCGATCGATCTCGTTCGCGTTCGCGACCACGAGGTTCCCCCGGGGCGCCGTCACCTTGAGGTCGAAGGGCACCTTGAACCCCGGCTCGTCGAAGCACGGGAACATCCGCCGCGCGTCCATCGGCTCGAGCTGCGTGAACGCGTAGTGCGCCCCGCCCTCCTCGACCCGGTACAGCCCGCTCAGCTTGCCGTCGAGCGGCGCCGAGTACGACACGCGGAGCTGCGCCTTCCCCGCGGGGATCGGCCGCGTGAAGGTCAGCACCAGCTCCTCCGGCGATCCCTTGCCCCCCGCCGCCGCGCGCCCCTCCGCCCGCGCCGACACCGGCCGCCCCGCCACGGTGGCCTCGGCGCGGATCACCGAGAGATCGCGCCCGTGCAGCACGATCGCCGGCGTCGCGGCCGGCACGTCGACGTCGATCGTCACGTCGCCGAGGAAGCGCTCCTTGGCCGGATCGACGACGAGCGAGAGCGCGTACCTGAGCGGCCGCGCGGTGCCCGGCAGCCTCCCCGACTCGAGCGGAGGCGGCGCCGCGGACGCCCCCGCGGTCCGGGTCGCGTCCTGCGCCGGCGCGCGCGTGATGTCATTGCCTGCGCCGCAGCCGGCTGCGATCGCCGCGAGCGCGAGCGCGCGCGCGATCGCGCGGAGTGAGGGAGCCATCGGCCGCGAGCGTCGCGGCAGACGCGCCCGGGGTCAAGCCCCCCGCGCTCAGCCGTGGATGGCCGCGGCGATGATGATCGAGATCCCGATGATCACCGAGCCGATCACGATCGCCAGCGAGGTGTTCTGGTCCTCCTCGATCTCCTTGCGGATCGAGAACGGCGTGATCTTCGTGATGATGAAGAACGCCAGCCCGAAGGCCACGAACCCGATCACGACGAACACCAGCGCTGCCACGACGGCCTTGATCAGGGGTGCCATATCGAGCATCGGCATTCTCCGGAGGTGCGAGGCGCCCTCCAGGGCCCTCGCGCGGTCGCGAGCCTACGCGACCCCGTCCCCCGCTCCAAGCTTTCCGTCCGTCCGGGCCCTGCCCGCGCCGCCGAGGTCGTGCGACAATCGCCCCCGCCGCCGGGCCGAGCCCGCGCGGCCCAAGAAGGAGGAGCGGATGAACCTGGGATGGCTTGGAATCGCGCTCGTCGCGCTCGCCGCGCTCGCCGCGGGCGGCTGCGGGGACGACGGCGGGGCGGGCGGCGGCGG
>CAYQYG010000303.1:0-11368 GCA_964421485.1 uncultured Polyangiaceae bacterium
ATCATCGAGCAGCGGCTCGAGCTCGCGGTACGTCCTGGGGGCGACCGCGGCGCGCCGCGGGATGGCCCGGGGCCGGGGTCCGAGGAGCTCGACGCGAGCGCAGGCGCGGCGCGGCCCCCCAGTGTCCGCGCCGCCGGACCCTCTTCCCCCGGGCGGGCTCCCGTGGTAACCTGGCCGGTTTCATCGAATATCGAATTTCAAAGAGCGCTCTCGAGGCTTGACCACGCCCGCGCTGCTCGTGCAGCATGTGAGGTCACGCGGGGCGCGGTCTTGGTCGCGGAAGCGCTCGTGATGGACCGCGCGTGATTCTCATCATGCGGGATTCGTGCGCGCGAGCGCCCGGGCCCACGGAAGCGAGGTATTCCATGAAGCGGCTCTCCATCGCTCTGGCGGTATTCGTGGCTGGCTGTGCGCAATCCGGTGGCGACGCGGAGCCCCTGGGGGCCGCGGAAGAGGCGCTGACGGCGACCGTCTTCGTTCCGGGCCAGGCCAACCTGTACCAGAGCTGGCAGGGGAAGGACGGCTATGGCACCGGCGGCGCGCAGAACCCGGTCCCGGCGGGGATCGAGGCCTGCGGCGGGGCGACGGTCACGGTCACCGCGAGCGGATGTGCGATCGACGCCGGAGCGAGCTGCACCGGGCCGAACGGCACCGGCGGCCTGTTCCGCGGGCTGCCGGTCTATTCGCTGATCGGCGCCTGGAGCACCGACCCGAGCGCCCTCACCGCGGCCACGGCGGCCAGCCAGCCCTTCTTCGTCGGCGCCGCCGCCACCCTGACGGCGCCCGCGGGCGCCGGGCCCTATTACCTGTTCCTCGGCGACAACGACGGGGTCTTCGCCGACAACGGCGCGGGATACACGGTGACCAGCACCGCGGAGGTCGTCTGCGGCTGCGACGACGCCGACGGCGACGGCGTCCGCGACGGCGACGACAACTGCCCCGAGGCCGCGAACCCCGACCAGGCCGACTCCGACGGCGACGGGATCGGCGACGCCTGCGAGGTCTACGTGGAGGTCTGCGCCACGGTCCAGCGCGGCACGTTCGGCAGCGTGCAGGATACGAACGTCGTGGCGCAGTACCCGGGCCAGACGAGCGGATCCTACGAGTACATGAACACGGGCACGACGAGCGGCGGCGACAAGATCGCGCTCGTCGCCTTCGATCTGAGCTTCATCCCCGCCGGATCCACCGTGACCTCGGCGACGCTGTCGGTCCTGCACACCTACAAGGGCGCGTCGAGCACGGTCCGCGTGCACCGGGCGAGCGGCCCGTGGAGCGAGGCGACCGCCACGTACGCCAACTATGGCGGCTATGACGCGGCCGTGGAGGGGAGCTTCCAGACGCTCGCCGACGGCTTCGGCTTCCGCTCCGTCGACGTGCTCGCGGCGGTCCAGGACTGGGTGAGCGGCGCCGGCGACAACAACGGCTTCGCGCTCGAGGAGGACTTCAACGCGAGCAAGACGTCCTATCGCTCCAGCGAATACGTCGGCAGCGTCGCGGATCGCCCGAAGCTCGAGGTCTGCTGGCTGGAGTGATCGCTCGCCCCGGCCTCATCATTCACCATTTCATATGGAGGATATGGCCGCGCTCACGGGCGCGTGAGCCGATCCACGCCGCCCGCCATCCATATCATCCCTGCTCGCCGTCGTCCTCGCCGTCGTTCTCCTCCTGCTCCTGGGCGGCCTGCTCCTTCGCCATCGCCTCGATCTCGTCCTGCCAGTACAGCTCGCCCTCCTCGTGGAGGTAGAGCCACTCGTCGAAATCCTGGCGGAGCTTGGGGTTCACGACGCGCGGCTCGATCGCGCGCAGCTCGGCGCCGAGGCCGGCCTTGTCGAGCTGGAAGAGGTGATGGCAGAGCTCCTCCGCGGCCAGCGGATCGGGGGAGACGAGCACCTCCGCGATCAGCGGCCAGAGGGGGCGCGCCGGGACGTCGCGGATCAGGAGCTCCGCGAGCAGCTCCGCGCGGAGGGGGAGCGGCGCGCGCGCGGCGAGGGCGGGCACGCGGGGGTCCGTCGCCTCGAGCTTCCGGATGTGCAGGAGCGCGAGCGCCGCCTCGACCGCGGCCGCCGCGGAGCGGCCGCCGAGCGCCGCCTCGAGCGCCTCGACCTCGCCGGTTGAGGCTTCCTTCTGCTTCCGCTCGCGCCGCAGGCGCCGGCACGCGAGCGCGAACGCGTAGGTGCCCGGCGCGGTGGCCGCGACGCGCTCGCAGGCGGCGGGGGAGCGATCGATCTCCGCGAGCGCGTCGGCGCAGCCCGTCAGGGCGGCGGTGATCGCGGGATCGTCCTGGGATCCGGCCGCGAGGCGCGCGATCTCGCGCTCCGCCAGCTCGATCGCGGCCGGCAGCCGGCGGCGGAGGGCCGCCGGGAGCGCGCGCGCGAAGCGGCGCAGATCGCCCGCGGCGAGCGCGGCCGAGAGCTCGCCCAGGAGGAGCTCGTCGACGCCGGGATCGCCTCGGCCCGCGGCCGCGAGCGCCTTGCCGGCGGCCCAGGCGACGTGGCCCGGGACGTCGGCGGACCACGCGAGCGCGGCGAGGCGCGGCGCCGCCTCGGCCGGCGCGCCGACGTGGGCGAGGATCGTGAGCGGGTCGTACGCGTAATCGGCCGCGATCTCGTCGAGCCGGCGCCGCGCGAGCGCGCGGAGCGCCGGGTGGCACTCCTCCGGGACCGCGACGCCGTCGTGGAAGAGATCGGCGAGCGCGTCGACGAACCCCCCGAACGTGTCGTCGGTGTACCGCTCGGCGAGCGCGATCAGGCCGAGCACGCCGCGCGCGCCGAAGCGCTCGGCGACCGCGCGGGCGAAGCCCTTGCGGCTGTCGGGCAGGCCCGGCCGGGGCCTCTTCTGCCACAGATCCTCGTCTCCCAGCGCGAAGAGGAGCAGCACGAGCGCCTCGGGATCGGGCGCCTCGCCGAGCAGGACCTCGGCCATGGCGGCGCGGGCCGCGAGCGGGCCGGTGCGCATGAGCGGGATGCGCGCGCGCATCCGATCGCTCGGCGGGCCGTCCAGCAGCGCGATCTCGAGCCCGGCGAGCTCGTCGAAGCGGCAGAGCGCGCCGCGGCGCGAGAGCCAGGTGGACTGCGCGAGCTCGGCGATCTCGGGCACGGGATCGGCCGCGGCCGCGAGGAGGCGCGGCCACGCGAGGTCGTCGGGCAGGCGCCCCGCGGCCGCCGCGCCGAGCCTTCGCTTCTTCGGATCCACGTGCCGGAGGTGCGCGTCGATCCGCGGCAGCGCCTCGTCGGGGAAGGTCTCCGCGAGCGCGGCGAAGGCCCACTCCGCGTCGAGCGAGCCGCCGCCGTACCAGCACGGATCGCAGTCGCCGTCCACGAGGCGCGCGAGCAGCGCGGCCGCGCCGGCGGGCCGCAGGCGGTTGATCTGGCCGGCGAGCAGTCCGGGGAAGTAGCAGTGGGTCCGCCGGTTCTCCTCGTCGCCCCAGATCCACGGCGGCGCGTGATCGATCACCTCCTCCAGCAGGAAGAGCACGTCGCCCGGCTCGACGGCGTCGGGGAAATGATCCGCGAGGCAGTCGAGCGCGCGCCAGCGCAGGCTGAAGCACGGCGGCCGGAGCGCGCGGCGGAGGGCCTGCGCTGCGCTCCGCTGCCCGGCGGCGCCGATCAGGAAGATGGCGGCGCGCCGCGCGGACGTGGCGGCCAGCTCGTCGAGCAGCCCGGCGAAGCGCGCGCCGGCGTCCGCCATGCGCGCCAGCGCCTCCTTCGCGTCGGAGTTGATCGCGAGCGCGAGCGCGATGGAGCCGTGGAGCGCGGGGTCGGGGGTCCTCAGGGCGTCGGCGAACAGATCGACGACCTCGGGGTGCGAGAGGTCGGACCACGCCAGGGAGCGGCGGGCCGCGTCGCGCGCGTCCGGCGGGAGCCGGTCCCACCAGCGCAGCGCGAGGCGGAAGAGGCGCACGCTCTCCCGCGGATGGTTCTCCATCGCGACCGCCATGAGGCCCATCTCCCCTGCGCGCCGCGCGAGCTCGGAGACCGCCGCGGCCTGCTCGGCCTCGGGCAGGGACCACGCGCGGTCGATGCCGTCGGCCAGCGCCGCCGCCAGGCGCTGGCTCTCGTCCCGGAAGCTCGCGGCGGTGGCCCCGGAGTCGGGCGCCTCGGGCTCGGCCCCGGGCGGCGGCAGGGTCTCGGCGGCCTCGGCCTCCGCCGCGGCCGGGGGCGTCGCATCCGGCTCGGTCACGTCCTCGCCGGGCATGAAGCGGCGCCAGGCGTAGGCCGCCGCGCGCGTTCGATCGAGCTCATCCGACTTTGCCATCGGCGTGAGCTTCGCACATCGGGGTGGCAGCCGGGGAGGCCGCCGTCTTCCGGCGCCCGTGGCGGGGCCTCCGCGGGGGCGGGCGCTTCCGTTCCGGGGATCAGCGCTTCGCGTGCTCCTCGTAGCGGAGCTCGATGTCGCCGATCCGGAGCACGTCGCCCGGGGAGAGCGGGGCGGGCTTCGTGAGCCGCGCGCCGTTCAGGCAGGTGGTGTTGGTGCTGCCGAGGTCCGAGGCCATGAAGCGGCCCCGCTGGGCGGTGAGCACCGCGTGCAGGCGGGAGACGTTCGCGTCCCTGAGGCAGATCTGCGCGGCCGCGGTGCGGCCGATGGTGATGCGGGGCTGATCCAGCGGGAAGCGGCGGCCGGCGTCGTCGCCGGAGATGATGAGCAGCGAGGCGCTCGGCAATGCGCCCGCGACGCTGGACATCATGCGCATGCTCATCGGCGCCGAGACGGACGCGGGCGGGGCCTCGGTGAGGAGCGGCGTCTGGACCTGGGCCTTGCGGAAGACCTCGTACGCCTCGCGGTCGGGCCGGCGCTCCATGGCGACCGCCTCGTCGACGAGCTGCTCGAGCGCCTCGGAGAGCCGGGAGCCGTCACCGGCCTTGTAGCCGGGCTCGCGCTCGATCGTATGAATCATGCGGCGGAGGACGGCCGCGGCGCCCTCGAACTGGCTGCGATCGGCGAGGCGGCGGGCCTCGGCGCGGGCGTCGTCGGCCTCCGCGACGAGGACCTCGGCGCGGGCGGCGGGGTCGAGCTCCGTGGCGCCTGCGGAGATCGCAATGGAGAGGGTTGCGCCCTGCGAGAGCTCCGCGCGCTCGCCGGCGCGGCGATAGGTGACGGCGGCGCGGAGGGCCTCCCACGGGCCGGGCTCGCGCGGGGGCCGGAGCTCGACCTCGGCGACGACGACGTGGCGGGAGCCGTCGAGGAGGTCGGGGACAGCGACGCGGAGGCCGCCGGCGCCGAAGCGGACCTCGGGTCCGCCGGAGAATCGAAGGATCTCGACGCCCGGGGCCGGGGTGATCTGGAGCTCGACGGCCTCGGCGACGGCGTCGCCCTGGACGCCGATCGCCTGGGCGAGCTCGAGCTCGCAGACGGCGGGATCGGCGATGAAGCGATATCGCCCGGCGCCCGCGTCGGCGATGCGGGCGAGGACGTCCTCGTGGTGGTGGGCGCCATAGCCGAGCGTGGAGACGCTGATATCGGGCCGGAGGGGCCTCGTGATCTCCGCGAGCTCGCCGGCCGACGCCTTGCCGCGGTTGGGCGCGCCGTCGCTGAGGAGGAGGATGACCTGCCGCTCGTGGAGGCCGCGCGGGGGCATCATCGCGGCGGCGCGGAGGAGGCCGCTCTCCATGTGCGTCCAGCCGTCGGCGACGAGCCGGTGGGTGCGGGAGGAGATGAGGCGCCGGGCGTCCGCGTCGACCGGGGTGAGGGGGACGACCTCGCTGGCGTTGTCGGAGAAAGCGGCGACGCCGACGCGATCCGTGGGCTCGAGCAGGCTGACGACGCGATCGATGGAGGCGACGACCTGATCGAGCGGCGGGCCGGCCATGGAGCCCGAGACGTCGACGGAGAAGATGAGGGAGAGAGGAGGGCGGGCGCGCTCGATGCCTTCTGCCATGGCGCGGAGGTCGATGACGAGGTGGGCGCGCGTCGGGACGCCGGGGGGCAGCGGGCGGCGATCGAGGGCGAGAGAGAGCGAGAGGATCGAGGCGGCCATCGGGGGAGAGTATCGCAAGAGGCAGCGGGCGTCTCGCGGGAGCGGAAATGGGAGCGGGGAGCGGGCGCGGCGGCGGGATCACCTCGGCAGCCGGAACAGCCGCGCCGCCGCGTCCGTCGTGTGCGCCGCGAGCTGCTCCGGCCGCTCGCCCCGGCACGCCGCGATCGTGCGGGCGACGTGCCCCAGGAACGCCGGCTCGTTGCGCCCCGTCCTCGGCCGATCGGGCATGTCGCGCGGCATCAGATAGGGCGCGTCGGTCTCGATGAGGAGGCGCCCCTCCGGGACGATCCGCACCAGATCGCGGAGGTGCTTGCCGCGCCGCTCGTCGCAGATCCACCCGGTGATCCCGATATGGAGGTCCATGCCGAGGTACCGATCGAGGGCGGCCCGCGCGCCGGTGAAGCAGTGCACCACCCCGCCGGCGAGCTTCGGCCGCCAGCGCTCGAGGATGCGCGCAAAATCGTCGTGCGCGGCGCGCTCGTGCAGGAAGACCGGCTTCTGGACATCGCTCGCGATCTCGAGCTGCGCCTCGAGGCAGGCGCGCTGCTGATCCCGCGGCGAGAAGTCGCGGTCGTAATCGAGCCCGCACTCGCCGACCGCGACCACCTCGGCGCGCCCCGAGAGCTCTCGGAGCTCGCGCAGGGCGTCGCGCGAGCCGGTGGAGGCCTGGTGCGGGTGGATCCCGGCCGTCGCGAACAGGCGGGGCGCGGCGAGCGCGCGGCGATCGATGACCAGCTCGCGCGCCTGCCGGGACGCCGCCATGCTCGTCCCCGTGACGAGGACCGCGCCGACGCCGGCGCCCGCGGCGCGCGACAGGACGGCGTCGAGGTCGCCGCGGAATGCCTTGTTGGTGAGGTTGGCGCCGATGTCGACGAGGCCCTGCCGGTTCATGACGCCTTGACCTCCTGCGCGTCCGCGGCGAGGGCATAGTCGAGCGCGACGCGCCCGGCAACGCGGTCGCTCCACGCCTCGCGGTCCCACGAGGCGTTCGCCTGGCGGACCTCGTGCGGCGGGGTCGCGACATGGAAGCGCCCGCGGGCGCGCGCGAGGAGGACGTGGAGCTCCGTCAAGCGCCGCCGGAGGCGCACGAGGCGGCGCTGCTCGTCCGCCATCGGGGCCTCCCACCGGCGGCGGAGCAGCCGCTTCATGTCAATGCATTGCGCGGAGGTCGCCGCGATGTCGCGGCGGAGTCGCTGGATATCGATTCTGTCAAAAAGCATGGAAGTCTCCCTCGAGCGGCACCGCCATTCCGGTCCGCCCCGTTCTGCGCGCCGGGCGCGCGATCGACGCCAGAAGACGCAGCGCGCGGAGCAAGCGCACCGCCGCGCGCCGCGCGTGCGCGGCGGGCCGCGCGCAGAGGGGCGCGCTCGGCGCGCGTCATGGCGCAGAGCAGGCGCGAGATGCCGCCGGCGCCGCGTCTGCGGCGAGTGGCATCGGTTGCGGGGGCCCGGATCGAACGAGCGTCTCCGGGAGGCTATCCCGGCGCAGGGGCCACTCCTGCTACCCCGCGGTGAGTCGGCGGAGAAGAGAGCCTGGACGAGGGACGCGAGCAGGGCACGGCAGGGAGCGCCGCGCGGCTTCAGCGTACAGTGCGGTGGAGAATCAGCGAGCCTTAGAGCCGGTCACCTTCCTCGTGGGGGCCGGGCAATCTTGCGGGGGGCTTTCCGGATTGTCAAGGTCCTCCGCGCGGGGCTTCGCGGACAGCGAGCTGGACGGGTACGTGCGGCCGACCTCCGGGGCGATTCACAGCGCCGCCGCGCACGAGCCGGGGACGGAGACGGACACGGACACGGAAACGGTCAGCGGACGAGGTCGAGTGTCTCTCCCTCGGGGACGTGGCGCATTGCGATCGAGTTCATGCAGTAGCGGAGCCCGGTCGGCGGGGGGCCGTCGGGGAACACGTGCCCGAGGTGGCCGTCGCAGCGCCCGCAGCGCACCTCGGTGCGGACCATCCCGTGGGAGCGGTCCTCGATGGTGGTCACGGCGTCCTCGCGGATGGGCTGCGTGAACGATGGCCACCCGGTTCCGGACTCGAACTTGAAGCCGGAGCGGAACAGGGGGTTGTGGCAGCCGGCGCAGACGTAGGTACCGGGCTCGCGCGTACCGACGAAGCAGCCGGTCCAGGCGCGCTCGGTGCCGTGGCGGCGCAGCACGAGGTACTCGTCGGGCGTGAGGCGGGCTTTCCATTCCGCGTCCGTGAGGATGAGCTTGTCGACCATGGGGCGACCTCCTGCCCGGAGGGAAACCAGGCCGCGCGGCGACGTCAAGACCGAGGCGGGCGGGCGGCCTGCCTGCGCTGCTGCCGGGTATTGAGCTTGGAGCGCCCCGGTGGCAGGGTGCGCACCATGCTCCAGTCCGCTGATCGGCTCCGCTCCCTCGCCTTCGACCTCACCGACGAGCACCGGCTCCTCTGGGAATCCGCCAGGAGCTTCGCCCGCGAGCGCGTCGCGAAGGGCGCCGCGGAGCGCGACAGGTCGGCACGCTTCCCCTCGGATCTCCTGCCCGAGCTCGCGGAGATGGGCCTGCTCGCGATGAAGGTCCCGGTGGAGGACGGCGGATCGGGCGCCGACAACACCGGCTATGTGCTCGCCATGGCGGCGATCGCCGAGGCGTGCGCGTCGACGGCGGTGATCCTCGCCTCCAGCAACCTGGCCACGAAGATCCTGGCGGACCACGCGAGCCCGGCGCAGAAAGAGCGGTGGCTCCGGCCTTATACGCGGGGGGAGCTCGGGCCCGCGAGCTTCGCGCTCACCGAGCCCCAGGGCGGCTCGGACGCCGCCTCGATCCGCACGAGCGCGGAGCGCGTGGGGCGCGAGTGGGTGCTCAATGGATCGAAGATGTGGATCACGAGCGGCGCGCACGCGGGGCTGCACCTCGTCTTCGCGCGGACCGATCCGGCGGGCGGCGCGCGCGGGCTCGGCTGCTTCGTGGTGGAGCGGGGCGCCCCGGGCCTCACGATCGGCGCCGAGGAGGACAAGATGGGGCTCCGCTCCTCGGGGACCGTCGCGCTGCACCTCGACGATTGCCGCGTCCCCGAGGACAGCCTCGTCGGCGCGCCGGGGGCGGGTTATGGGCTGGCGCTCGGGGCGCTCGGCGGCGGCCGCATCGGCATCGCGGCGCAATGCCTGGGCATCGCCGAGGCGGCCATGGTCGAGGGGCTGCATTACGCGGCGGAGCGCACGGCATTCGGGCAGCGCGTGCTCGATTTCCAGAACTCGCGGTTCGCCGCCGCGGATTGCCGCACGGAGCTCGACGCGGCGTGGCTGCTCACGCTCCGGGCCGCCCGCCTGCTCGACCGCGGCGAGCGGGCGCGGATGGAGTCGAGCATGGCCAAGGTCGCGGCCTCGGAGGCGTGCGGGCGCGTCGTCGACGCGATGCTGCAGCTCCATGGCGGCTACGGCTACTCCCGGGAGTACCGCGTCGAGCGGCTGTACCGCGACTGCCGCGTGACGCGCATCTACGAGGGGACGAACGAGATCCAGCGCACGGTGATCGCCCGCGAGCTCTGCCGCGAGCTCGACGGGCGGTGACCGGCGCGGGCGTCCGTCCGCGCTGGGCGGGCCGTGGAGTCCGTTGCCGTTGCCGTTGCCGTGTCCGTGTCCGTTGTCGCCGGCGCGGCTTATCGGCGGCTCCGCGCTCACGGCGCCGTGCGCGCAGCGCCGAGCGCGGCGGCGGCCATCCGGCCCGCCTTGAAGCCCGACAGCGCGCTCGGCACGATACCGGCGCTGAGCACGGACGAGCCGCACAGATAGAGCCCCTCGACAGGCGACCTCGGCGCGAACCGGAACGGGCCCATCTGTCCGGGCGTGTGCGCCGGGCCGTAGATCGCGCCGCGCGGCGAGCCCGCATAGGTGATGTTCGTGACCGGCGTGGCCACCTCCATGACGGTGATCCGGTCGCGGATCCCCGGCACGAGCTGCTCGATCGAGCGGACGTAGCGATCGCCGAGCTCGGCCTTGAAGCGCTCGTACTCGGCGCCCCGCTTCATCGACTTCGTCCCCGCCCAGCGCGCGAAGGGCGCGAACGGCGCGAGCGTGACGAGCTCGAGCGTGTGGTGGCCCGGAGGCGCCCTGTCCGGGGCGCCCGGATCCTTGAGCGTGGGCGACGAGAGGAAGAAGAAGCCTTCGTGCGCGAGCTGGCCCGCGAAGAGCGGGGCGTAGGCTCGCTCGATGTCGACGCTCGGATAGCTCCACACGTTCGCGTCGGTCATGCCGGCGGCGGCGAGGTCGAGATCGGTGCCGAGGAACAGGCACAGCGATCCGAACGAGTGGCTCGTGCGCTCCACCTTGCGGCGGAGGAGCCAGGGGACGGCGGCGCCGCCGAGGAGATCGCGGTACGTGACCGTGGCGTCGACGTTGGAGATGACGGCGCGGGCCTGGTACTCCTCGCCGCCCTTGCAGCGCGCGCCGGCTACCCGGCCGCCCGAGAGCAGGATCCTCTCGACAGCGTGGTTGCGCAGGAGCTCGCCGCCGTGGCGCTTGATCCCGGCCACGAACGCGTCGCGCAGCGCCCGCGAGCCGCCCACCGGGAAGTAGGCGCCGCGCAGGTAATGATCGAGCACGCCGAGGCCGACGAGCGCCGAGGCCTTGCTCGGCGGCAGCCCGTAATCGCCGCCCTGGGCCGAGAGCACGGCGCGGAGCAGCGGATCGCGGACCGCGGCGTCGAGCACGTCGGCGAACGAGGCGCGGAGCCAGCGGACGAGGAAGGGCAGGCGGGGCGCGAGCGCGAGCGCCGTGCGGGCGCCGCGCACCCGATCGAGGGCGCGCACGGCGTCGCCGAACTCGCGGAGGATCGCGAAGAAGCGATCGAGGCCGCGGCGCTCGCGCGGAAAATCGCGCGCGAGGCGATCGCGGTACCGGTCGGCCCCGCGCGGCGTCGCGACCTCGTAGCCGGGGAAGCGGAGCCGGTCGAAGCCGTCCGGCGAGAGCTCGCGGAAGCGGACGTCGCCGTCGAGGCCGAGGTCCTCGATCATCCGCGCGAAGGCCTGCCCCGGGCCGCACTCGCCGATGTAGTGGAGCCCCGGATCGAAGTCGTAGTGGCGGCGCTGGAAGGGGTTCGTGTAGCCGCCGAGCTGCTTGCCGGCCTCGAGGACGAGCACGCGGAGGCCCCGCCGGGCCGCGGTCAGGGCGGCGACGAGGCCGCCGATGCCGCTGCCCACGACGATGATGTCGAACCGCCTCGCCCCGGTCGTCGATCGAGTCATGGCGCCATCAAAGGCCGCTCTCGGCGCGGCCGTCAAGCGTGCCCGCGCGCGCCGGCTCGGTTCCGTGTCCGGTTCCGGTTCCGTGTCCGGTTCCGTGTCCGGTTCCGGTTCCGTGTCCGGTTCCGATTCCGTGTCCGTGTCCGCGTCCGTGTCCGTGTCCGTGTCCGTGTCCGTGTCCGTGTCCGTGT
>CAYQYG010000304.1:0-7755 GCA_964421485.1 uncultured Polyangiaceae bacterium
GCTTCCGCTTCCGTTTCCGTTTCCGTTTCCGTTTCCGTTTCCGTTTCCGCTTCCGCGCCCGCCTCCGCGCCCGCCCGTCGCCGTGGTACGAGGCGCCGGTGCTCGCCCCCAGCGATCTGGCCACATCTTCCGAGGGCGCGCCGGTCCGCGTCGCGGGCCGCGTGCTCGACGCGCGCGAGGGCGTGGTCCTCCTCGCGGACGCGTTCGCCTCGATCCGCGTCGAGCTCGCGGCGCCGGCGCCGCTCGATCCGGGTGACCTCGCGATCCTCGAGGGGGTCGCGCGGGGCGGCGGCCTCGCGTCCGCGGCCCTCCTCGAGCGCATCACGCCCCGCCGCCCACCCTGCGCGCGCGCGCCCGCGGCCGATCCGCCGGCGAGCGAGACCGAGCGCCTCGTCCACCGCGCCCGCGGCCCCGCGCTCGCCCGCCGCGCCGCGGCCATGGCCACGATCCGCGCCCTCTTCGCCGAGCGCGGCTTCCTCGAGGTGGAGACCCCGGCGCTGGTCCCCTCCCCCGGCCTCGACCTCCACCTCGACGCCTTCGCCATCGACGGCGCGGGCGCCCGGTTCCTGATCACGAGCCCGGAGTACCAGATGAAGCGGCTCCTCTCCGGAGGCGTCCCGCGGTGCTTCCAGCTCGCCCGGTGCTTCCGGCGCGGGGAGATCGGATCGCGGCACAACCCCGAGTTCACGATGCTCGAATGGTATCGAGCGTTCGCCGGCGTCGAGGAGGTGATGACCGACACCGAGGCCGTGGTGCGCGGCGTGGCCGCGGCGCTGGGCGCGGGCGGGACGGTCCGGGTGGGCGGCGCCGCGATCGCGCTCGACGGCGGGTTCGAGCGGCTCACCGTCGGGGACGCGTTCGCGCGGTACGCGGGCGTGCCGGCCGGTGAGGCCATCTCGCTCGCGTCGCGCGACGAGGAGCGCTTCTTCCGGATCCTCGTCGACGAGGTCGAGCCGGGGCTCGCGCGCGAGGCCCGGCCGGTGTTCCTGGTCGACTACCCCGCCCCGTTCGCGTCGCTGGCGCGGCTCAAGCCGGGGGATCCGAGCGTCTGCGAGCGCTTCGAGCTCTACGTGGGCGGCCTGGAGCTCTGCAATGGATTCGGGGAGCTCACCGATCCCGTGGAGCAGCGGGCCCGGCTCGAGCGCGATCAGGCCGAGCGGGCGCGGCTCGGGAAGCCCGTCTATCCGATCGACGAGCGGTTCCTCTCCGCGCTGGAGGAGGGGATGCCCCCGTCGGCGGGCAATGCGCTGGGGGTGGACCGGCTGATCGCCCTCTGCCTCGGCGCCGGGGCGATCGCCGACGCGCTGGCGTTCCCGGCGGAGTGGCTTTGAGCGGGGCGCCCGATCGCGACGATATCGAGCGGCTGGCCCTGAAATACCGGCGGCTCGGGGAGCTCCGGCGCGCGCGCGCCCGGGGGGAGCCGATCCCGGAGCGGGCGGTATTCCGCGCGCTCGCCGGGGAGTTCCCGGGGGCGCTGAGCGAGCTCGACAACCTCCCGCTGGAGGTCATCGACGGCCGCCGCGCGGCGCTCGAGCGCGCCGCGGAGGGCGAGGCCGCGGCGCCGTGGATGGGCTGGATGATCGATTACCACGCGCTGATGCGCGCGGCGCTCTATCTCAAGATCCGCCTCGCCCGCCTCGCGGATCTGCCCGGGGATCAGGCCGAGGCGCTCGCCGCGAGGGCGTCCGCGCACGCGCGGGTGCCGGTCGGCGCGGCCTTCGTCGCGGCGGTGCGATCGCCGCCCGCCGGCAGGATCACCCGCGTCGTCCACGCCGAGATCGCCCTCCGGCACGGCGCGCCGGAGGAGGAGATCCGGAGGTCGCTGTTCCCCGCGCGGGGCGCGGCCGGCTCGAGGGGCTGAGCCCGGCCCCCCGAGGGGCTCGAATGGTGTTGCCCTCGCGCACCATGGCAGTTTACAATGTATACATGACTCGACGTTCGCGCCCGGATCCCGCGCGCCCGCTCCGGGAGCAGCTCCTGGAGCACGGGCAGCGGCAGCTGCGCGAGGGCGGCGTCAGGGGGCTCTCGCTCCGGGCCGTCACCGCGGCGGCGGGCGTCACGCCGATGGCCGCCTACCGGCACTTCGCCGGCAAGGAGGCGCTGCTGGCGGCGATCGCGGCGGACGGCCTCCGCGCGTTCGCCGGCTACCTCCGGGCGGCCGCCGGCGCCCGCGATATCCGCGCGCGGCTCCTCGACGTGTGCACGGCCTACGTGCGGTTCGCGCGCGAGCACGCCGCGACGTTCGAGCTGATCTTCGGCGCCGACATCGACGATCGGACGAGGCACCCGGCGCTCTTCGAGGCGGGCGCAGAGGCCTTCGAGATCATCCTCGGGGTCGTCGCGGACTGCCAGGCCGCCGGGGTCCTCGATCCGCGCATCGAGAGGACCGAGTGCACCGCGAGCCTGTGGGCATACATTCACGGCCTCTGCGCGCTGTCACGGCACTGGCCCACGAGCGGCCGCGTCCGCGCGCCGGAGGATCCGCGTGAGCTCGTCGAGCGGTTCATCGGGAGCCTGCTCGCCGGGCTCGAGGGAGCGCACGATGAATGAAGCGATCGATCTGGAATTCGCATCGACTCCGAGCGCCCTGCGCTACAGGGCCACGGCGTTCCTGCCCAAGAAGCGGCCTCAGGGCCGCTTCGACCCCCCCGCCATCCAGGCCAGGTGGAGCGGCCTCGCCGCCGCCCAGGCGGCGCCTCCGGCCCGGCGAGAGCCGGCCCGCGGCGACGCCGTCCATCCCATCCACCTGCACGCGACGACCATGCGATTGGTCATGGCGGTGCTCACGCACCCGCGCTTCCCGCTCCCGATCTGGAACCTCCTCCAGGTGCGAAACCGGATCATCCAGCACAGGCCCTGCCCGGCCTCGGCCCACCTCGACGTCACCGTGCAACGGAAGGACATCCGGGTCGTCGGCAAGGGCGTGGAATTCGATCTGCACGTCGAGATGAGGGCCCCGGACGACCTCGTGCTCGAGAGCGTCATCACCTTCTATGCGCGGGGCAGGTTCGGGCCGGCGAGCCCCGCCGCGCCGGAGGCCGCGCCGCCCGAGGCGCCGGCGGAGACGCGCGCGAGCTGGTCCATCCCGCGGCGCGGCGCGTGGGACTATGGCCACCTGACGGGGGACTACAACGGGATCCACCTGTGGACGGCGTACGCGCGGAAATTCGGCTTCCCGTCCGCGCTCGCGCATCCGCACCGCGCCCTGGCCGAGATCCTGGAGCACATCGAGGAGATCGACCTCGCGGCGCCGCTCGTGGTGGACGTCTGGTTCAAGGGGCCGGCGCTCTACGAGCGGCAGGTCGATCTGGCGTACGAGCGAGCCGGCGACGGGTTCGTCTTCGCGCTCCGGATCGAGGGGGACCCGCGGCCCGCGATCGTGGGGAGGGCCGCCGCGCGATGAGGGGATCCTGGGCGGCGCCCGGGGATCCCGGGGTCTCCTGCGCCTGGCTCAGGCCGCCCTGAGCGCCGCCCAGTCGAGCACGTCCACCTGCTCCGGCGCGATCGCGTAATCGACCGACTCGCGGTGCCCGGCCCGATCCCCGCCCACCTGGAACGGCACGGCCCGGGAGAACACGGCGCGGGCGCGGGTGAGCAGCCAGTCGTGCATCTTCGGCACCGGGTGCGCGCCCCGCCACAGCCCGGTGGAGTGCAGCGTGGCCTCCAGCGCCGTCGCGGCATAGACGCGCAGGTGGAACCTCCGCGGCACGACCCCGGCGAACGGGAACGCGCGGAAGCCGAACCCCCACTCGGGCGTGGTCCCGGCGGCGCAGATGCTCACGGGGCCGCGGTAGAGGACCTTGCCGTGCTCGCCGCCGGGCAGCGGCACCGGGCGGCCCTCCTCGTCGATCGTCAATGCGTCGTCGCCGGTGTTGGTCACCTCCACCTCGACCCGCTCCCGGTGCACGAGATGGCGCGGGATGGTGCGGAGGATCATGCCCTGGAGATAACCGGCGACGCCCTGGCGATAGCGCTCGGGCAGCACGCCGAAGCCGGTCTTCTGGGCATTGAAATCGTCGATGAGCTCGGCGTCCCAGCCGGTGCCTGCGAAGGGGCAGAGGGTGCCGCCCACGTCGATGAGGTCGAAGCGGCGGCGGGGGAGCGGGGCGAAGCGGCGGCGGGCCAGATGGCCGAGCGCGGCGAGCGCGAGGCGCCAGCGCGGGGCGCCGGTCGCGCGGGCCCAGCCGTTGCCCGTGCCGAGCGGCAGGAGGCCGAGCGCGGCGCCGCCGGTCAGCGAGCCGCCGGCCTCGGCGGCCGGCCGGCGCATCGCGTTGAGCAGCGCCAGCGCCGTGCCGTCGCCGCCCGCCGAGATGATGAGCTCGGGCGGGGCGTCGCTGAGCGACCGGGCAAAGGTCTGCACCTCGCGAAGGGAGCGCGAGGCCAGGATGCGCGCCGAGGGCAGCGCCGCACGACAGGCGCGGGCGATGCGCTCGCTCCCCCGGCGCGCCCGGAGATTCACCAGTACCGCAATGTCCACGTCGCGCGGAAAGCTAGGATCTATCGAGGGGTGGACGCTGTCATCTTCGTGTCATGATGAGCGGGTCTTTTCCGTTCCAGCGCCCCTGGTCGCTCACGCCTCCGAATCCGTTCCTGCTGCCGCGTCCGTTTCCGCTGCCGCGTCCGTTTCCGCTGCCGGGCCCGTTTCGGGAGCTCCCCTGCCCTTTGCTCCCGGGCTCGCGCTCCGGATCATCCGCGCTTTCTGGATCTTGCCGGCGGCCGCTTCGCCGATCCGGCGGGTTTCGCCGGCTTTGCCGGCCGCTTCTCCCTGGGTCTGGGCCACGGCCGGAACAGCACCTCCCGCGCGCCGACGAACACCAGCGCGCCGGCTCGGAGCTCCTTGCCGAGCGTCAAGAGCGGCACGATGTCGGCATCCGAGGTGTACCGCTCGAGCTGCGCCTCCGCCTGTGCGAAGGCCGCCTCGATCGCTCTCCTGGTCGCCTGGGTCGGCAGGTATTTCACCTCGAGCATCCACGCGAACCGCGCCGCCGGCACGACCTCCGAGAGGCCCAGGAAAAGATCGCAATACCCCCGCGCGAACTCCTTCTCGCTCAGGATGCGGAACATGCGGCTCTGGGAGATGTACGCCAGGAGCATCAGCTTGAGCGTCTCCTCGTTGAACTGCCGCTGGTCCTTGACGCCGATCTTCGCGATCACCTGCTCCTGGAAGAGCGCGAGCAGCGGCTCGATGTCGCCGCGGACCGCCATGGCGCCGAGCGCGCCCTCGAGCTCCTGCGTGTCGATCCAGATGTGCTCCTGATCCTTCAGCGCGAGGGCCAGGAACTCCCACTGGAGCTCGCGGATCACCAGGTTCGGGATCTCGAGGCGCGGGACCGCGGACTCCTCGGGCTGACGGCCGATGGTCAGCATGCCCATATAATAGAAGAGCGAGATGAGCTGCTCCGTCGACGCCATGGTCCGCGAGCCGAACTGCTCGACGAGCCGGCTCTGCACGTGGCCCTCCGTCAAGATCGGGCCCGCGGGGGGTCGAGACGGCGGAGAAGTCGAGGGGCAGGACCAGGTAGCGGTGGCGCTCGGGGGTGGGGTGGGCGGCGATCCAGAGCCCTCCGAAGAGCTCGGTCCACCGGGCGGCCTTGCCGATATCGTAGTAATGCTCCAGCAGGCTCACGAGGGTGGACTTGCCGAAGCGGCGTGGGCGGAGGAAGAGGAGGTAGCGGTAGCCCGCCGCCTCGCTCTCCAGCAGCGGCAGGAACGGCGTCTTGTCGACGTAGAACGAGCCGCTCTCCCGGAGGAGCGCGAAGCTCGAGACGCCGTAAGGGATCTTCATCGGGGGTCGCACGGGCGGCGCGAGGCTACCACCCACCGGCCAGCGAGGCGAGGGCCGCGCGCCCGGAGGAGGGGGCCGGCCGCAGGCGACGGCACATCGGCGGGGGCCCGGCGGGCGCAGGGATGCGGGGCGCCAGTGGATGGCATCCTCCACGCGACCCGCTCACGGCGGGTTCGCGCCGGGGGCGAAGCCGTGGTTCAATCGAGCCTCATGAGCAGCGAACGGGTCGTGCGCCGGCTGACCGTGCTCCGTGACGAGGCGGAGCAGGAGCCGGTGCCTCAGCGGAAGTATTTCCATATCGGGCAGCCGGAGGTGCTCGACGACGTCGGCGAGGTGATCCCGATGATCTCGTGGGTCGACGACAACCTGTCGCGGTTCGTCGTGGCCGACGGGCCGAGCTCGATCTGGGGGCGGAGCGCCAAGCTCAGGATGTTCGCGCTGCCGAACCACGCGGTGAAGGTGGAGGACGGGATCTTCCTGGTGACCGGGCCAGGCGTGGACAGCGCGGTGCCGCACCCGGACGGCAAGGGCAAGATCCATTTCATTCACCTGGGATCGCCGGAGCGGCTCTGGGACAAGGGGCTCGTGAAGATCTACGTGTACAGGCTCGAGGGCGTGCAGATGAAATCGCTGCTCGAGAAGAAGCGGTAGTGCCGCTCGCGTGGGGTCCGGGCGAGGATCCCAGGAGAGAATTTCACAGGGAGGCGGGGAGGCGGGGAGAGAGAAGAGAGAGAAGAGAGAGAATTCTCAGATCTCCCCGTCTCCCCGCCTCCCTGTGATCCTCTCTTCTCTCCTCTCTGATCCCCGCCCACGCTTCCGATCGGCGGCACCGGCGCTAGCGGCTCGCGGCGACCGCGGCCGCACCCGTGGCCGTTCCCGAGACCGGCGCGAGGGGGATGCCGTCGCGGTAGATCACGACCTGGCCCATGGCGGCGGGGATGCGGGGGCCCGGGGTGATCACGCCGGCGAGGTTGAGCGGGTCGCAGGCGGAGAGCTGGATGATTTCACCGGAGGGGGCTTCGCGATGCACGGCGCGGAGGGCGTCGAGGGCCTCGGGGAGGGCGAACTGCTCGCCGACGAAGCCGGCGACGAGGTGGCCGCCGCGGATCTCGCCGACCATTTCGAGGCGTCGATAGGCGCGCAGGAGGTCGCGCCACGCGGGCGCGCGGGGCTCGCGGGCGAGCAGCTCCCGGAAGACGATTCCATAGCGGCGGAGGTACTGGCGGGCGAGGGATTCGAGGACCTCCGGGGCGTTCGGGTCCTGCGCCGCGGCCGCCACGGGGCGAAGGAGGGACCAGCGGCCGGCGGCCACGGGGGATCCGCGGCCGCGGAGGCGGGAGGCGGCGCGGCGGGAGGCCTCGGGCTGGAGGAGGGCGCGGAGGGCGGCGAATCCGTCGCCGGTGACGGTGCCCGCGGCGACGAGCTCCCAGAGGGCCTCCTCGAGCTCGGCGGCCCCGAGGGCGGCACCCGCGGCGAGGTCGTCGAAGAACGAGGCGCCCGCGCGGGTGAGGTACGCGAGGACGGCGCAGGCCGGATCGGAGAGCGGCGGCGGGTCGGCGCCCGCGGCGTCACGGGGGGCGAGGAGCCAGGGAAGATCGCGGCGGAGCGCGAGGGTGATCGGGGCGGCGCGGGTGGGGGCGGCGGGCTCGCGAGGGACAATACGGCCCCAGGCGACGTCGCCGGAGAGGCAGAGGGTGTCGAGCAGGTGGGGCTCGTACCCGGCAATGCGGGCGGGGAGGACGTCACGCTCCCAGGCGCCGGCGGCGAGTTCGAAGCCCTGGAGCTGCTCGATGACCCGCGCGAGGCCGCCGGGGCCGCGGCGGTGGGTGCCCGGGCGGACGCCCTGCCAGCCAAGGAGGAAGCGCATGAGCGCGGCGGCGCTGACAGGCTCGATCGCGCGGCGGAGGCCGTCGACGGTGAGGCGGTGAATGCGGGCGAGGAGGCGGCGATCGCAGAACTCGAGAGCGGGA
>CAYQYG010000304.1:7855-11366 GCA_964421485.1 uncultured Polyangiaceae bacterium
GAATCGGATGCGGGCGCGGATCCAGGCGTGAAGCGGCCCCGGATCGCCGCGCCGCGCACCTCCAGCGCGATGAGCGCAGCCTCGATATCGTGCTCCGGGATCCCCGCGCGTCGCGCCAGCGCCGCGGCGGTGATCGGCCCCGTCACCGCCAGCCACCCGCGCGCGAGCTCCGCGACCGCCGCCTCCCGCGACGCGGGCGCGGACGCGCGCACCGCCGCGGGCACCGCCACGTCCGGATCGAATGCGGCCCCCGGCCAGATCAGCTCCGCGTGCGGCCGGCGCTCGGTCGCCACCCAGCGCGGCGCGGGCGCCGAGATCGTTGCACGATCCACGATCTCGGCGGCCCGGCCCGACGCGACGAGCGCCGCGAACCATCGCGACCACCCGCTGCGCGCGCCGCCCTCCGCGGGCAGGGCCACGCGATCCAGCAGGAGATCGTGCAGCTCGTCCGCGGAGCGCACCGGAGGCTGCGCCCCGGCGACGACCGCCTCGATCGCCGCGGGATCCAGCCCGCCGAGCCGCTCCCGCACCTCGACCGGGAGCCCGCGGCGCACCGTGACCGCGCGCGCGCGGCGCTCCTCCAGGGGGGCGTCGTCCAGGAACGCGTAGGGGTTGGCGCTCAGGATCTCGTGCGAGAGCACGCTCGGCTCGGGCGTGTCGAGCGCGACGACGCGGACCTCGCCGCGGCGGAGGCCCTCGAGCAGCGCGCGCAGGCCCTCCACGTCCATCAGCTCGGTGAGGCAATCGCGGATCGCCTCGCGGACCAGGGGGTGGTCGGGCGGATCGATGTGCGCGCCGATGCCGTGGTTGTCCTGGCAGCCGGCTTGCTCGGGGAAGACGGCGAGCATCAGATCGTCGGCGCGCATCCGCTGCAACGCGGGGGGGACCTTGCGGCCGCCGCGGAAGCGGAGGAGCGCGAGCGCGCGGGACGCGGCCCAGCGGAAGCGGGTGCGGAACATCGGGCCCTGGAGCACCGCCTGCACGAGCACGTCCTCCAGGCCCTCGGGGCGGACCAGATCCAGGAGCTCGTCGGCGCGCAGGCCGTGCTCGGGGGACAGCGAGAGGAGCACGCCGTCGTCGGTCGCGGCGGCCTGGAGCTCGAAATCGAAGGTGCGGCAGAAGCGCTTGCGGAGCGCGAGGCCCAGCGCGCGGTTCAGCCGGCCGCCGAAGGGGGCGTGCACGACGAGCTGCGTGCCGCCGGCCTCGTCGAAGAAGCGCTCGACGACCAGGGTCGATTGCGTGGGGACGGCGCCGAGGGCGGCGCGGCCGGCGGCGACGTACTCGGCGGCGAGCAGGGCGCCGCGGGGGTCGATCGAGCACTCGGCCTCGAGCCAGGCCGCGGCGGCGGGGGCGCCGTGCGCGGCGGCGCGGGCGGCGACGGCCTCGCGGAGGGCGCCGACCTCGCGGGAGAGCTCGGGGGTGCGCGCGGGGGCCTCGCCGACCCAGAAGGGGATCGTGGGGGCCTGGCCGCGC
Organism: uncultured Polyangiaceae bacterium; assembly: GCA_964421485.1. Lineage (GTDB taxonomy): Bacteria > Myxococcota_A > Polyangia > Polyangiales > Polyangiaceae > CAYQYG01. The sequence continues at coordinate 9,329 of CAYQYG010000304.1, forward strand.
GCGTCCTCGACCCAGACGCGGCCGGCCTCGACGCGCTGGATGCGCCAGGAGGTGTTGCCGAGGAGGAAGACGTCGCCGGCCATGGATTCGATCGAGAAGTCCTCGTCGAGGGTGCCGATCTTCGTGGCGTCGGGCTGGAGGAGGACGTCGTAGGTCGCGGTGTCGGGGATGGCGCCGCCGGAGGTGAGCGCGGCGATGCGGGCGCCGCGGCGGCCGCGGAGGCGGCCGCCCACGGCGTCGCGGTGGACGAAGGCGCCGGCGCGGCCGCGGCGGCTCGCGATGCCCTCGGAGACCATCGCGACGATCGCGTCGAAGTCCTCGCGCGAGAGCGACTCGTAATGGGCGGCGCGGCGGGCCATGGCGAAGAGCTCGTCCTCGCCGCGCTCCTCGCAGGCGCTCGCGGCGATGATCTGCTGGGCGAGCACGTCGAGCGGGGCGTCGCGGAGCGCGAGGCGGTCGAGCTCGCCGCGGCGGGCGGCGCGCACGATGGCGGCGCACTCGAGGAGCTGGTCGCGCGTGAGGGGGAAGAAGCGGCCCCGCGGGGTGGCGCCGAGGGCGTGGCCCGCGCGGCCTATGCGCTGGAGGGCGACGCCGATGGAGCGGGGGGAGCCGATGAGGCACGCGAGCTCGACGGCGCCGACGTCGATGCCGAGCTCGAGCGAGGCGGTCGCGACGACGACGCGCAGGTCGCCGGCCTTGAGGCGGGCCTCGGCGGCCTGGCGGCGCGCGCGGGAGAGGCTGCCGTGGTGGGCCGCGACGGCGTCCTCGCCGAGGCGCTCGCCGAGGTGGTGGGCGACGCGCTCGACGAGGCGCCTCGTGTTGACGAAGACGAGGGTCGAGCGCGCGCCCGCGGCGAGCGCGGCGAGGCGGTCGTAGATCTCGCCCCACTGCTCGGTCGTGCACACGGCGCCGAGCTCGTCGCGCGGGGTCTCGATCGCGAGGTCGAGGTCGCGGCGCTGGCCCGCGTCGACGATCTCCGGCAGGTCGCGCGCGCCGACGAGCAGGCGGGCGGCGATCTCGAGGGGGCGCATGGTCGCGGAGAGGCCGATGCGCTGAGGCCGCGGGCCGCCCGCGCGCGCGACGAGGTCCTCCAGGCGCTCCAGGGAGAGCGCGAGGTGGGCGCCGCGCTTGTCGGCGGCCATGGCGTGGATCTCGTCCACGATCACCGTGCGCACGCCGGAGAGCGCGCGCCGGCCCGAGTCGCTGGTGAGCAGGATGAAGGCGGACTCGGGCGTGGTGACGAGCACGTGCGGCGGGCGGGCGGCCGCGGCGCGGCGGTCGCGCGCGGGCGAGTCGCCCGTGCGGACCGCGATCCGGACGCCGGGCGCGCCGAGGCCGTCCGCCCGCATCGCGGCCGAGATCTCCTCGATGGGCCGCTCGAGGTTCCGGTGCACGTCGCTGGAGAGGGCCTTGAGGGGCGAGACGTAGAGCACCTCGGTCCGGTCCTCGAGGCCGCGCTCGGACGCGCGGATCAGCCGGTCGAGGCAGTAGAGAAAGGCCGCGAGCGTCTTGCCCGAGCCGGTGGGCGCCGCGATGAGCGTGTCCCTGCCGCGCGCGATCGCGGGCCAGGCGCGCGCCTGCACCGGCGCCGGGGCCCCGAAGCGCCCTCGGAGCCACGCCTCGACTGCGGGGTGGAACATCCGCCGAGGGTACCGCACGATCGCGGCACCCCCCACACGCCGCGTGCAGCCGCGGCGCTCCCATGGAATGAGTCCTTTCCATGAGCGATCCCGCGTCGCGCGTGGGCACCACCGTGCGGAACAAGTGGACCCTCGAGCGCCTGCTCGGCTCGGGCGGCATGGCCGCCGTCTACGTGGGCGTGCACCGGATCGGCCGCCGGGACGCGATCAAGATCCTGCACCCGCGCGCCGCGAAATCGAGGGAGATCCGGGAGCGCTTCGAGCGCGAGGCCCACGCCGCCAACCGCTTCCGGCACCCCGGCGCGGTCGAGATCCGCGACATCGACGTGACCGAGGACGGCGCGCCGTTCCTCGTGATGGAGCTGCTCGCCGGCGAGTCGCTCGCGGACCGCGAGATC
>CAYQYG010000305.1:0-11346 GCA_964421485.1 uncultured Polyangiaceae bacterium
GGGGGACGGTCCGCTGCCGGGCTCGGGGCAGATCGGCGCGACCGGCGGCGGGGGCACGAAGTCCGGGCTCGACACGACCGCCCGAGATCCGCGCCCCAGCGCGGGCCCGCCGGGAGTGTCCACGCAGCCCGCGAGGACACACGCGATGGCCACGAGGACCAGCAAGGCGCGCGGTGCCCGGACCCGCGGCGCATGTCCTCCCGGCCGGTTGCCCAGACCGCTGCCGATGGGCTTTCGATCGCGATCATGCGCGAGCATCATCGGCGCCTCCCTCTCGGCCCTTGTACGCTCCTGGCCGAGACGCGCGCAAGAGGGGCGCCATGGTCGTGCATGCCATGACGGCTCCATCGACGCCGCTCGCCTGGTCATCGCGGATGGAGCAGCGACTTGTTCGCCGGCGCCGGCGTGCCAGAGCGGTCCCGCCAGGCTTGTGTGCGGTCTGGACCTCCCCTCGAAGCGGTCTGGACCTCCCCTCGGAGCGGTCCGGAGCTCCGCCCGGAAGGCCCGGAGTTTCGATCGGGGGCTCCGGAGCTTCGATCCGGGGGGTCTCGAGCTTTGATCAAGGCCTCTCGAGTTTCGATCAGAGGGTCTCGAGCTTCGATCAAGGCCTCTCGAGTTTCGATCAGAGGGTCTCGAGTTTCGATCAAGGCCTCTCGAGCGCGCCGCGGAGCGCGAAGCGAGCGCCCGGAGGCCCGGTTCAAGCTCGCGGACCCCGCCGTCGAGCTCAGGGACCCCCCAACGCGGACGCCGTCACCGCGGGGGCGCTTCCGCTTCCGGCGATCCCGGAGCCGCGAGGTCGCCACCCATTGCGCGGACCGGCGCTCGGCCCGCCGCGAGGCGCGCGACGGGTCGCCGGACGGGCGCCCGTGGCCGTGACCGTCCCCGCGCCCGCGCCCGTTCGGCGTCCGTGGCCGTGACCGTCCCCGCGCCCACCGCGGATCGCGCCCGCTCGACATCCGGCGAGGCGCTTCCCAGGTTCCCCGCCGGAGGGGCCGATGGGGGGAGCCGAGGCCGGGCCGGCGCTGGGCGCGCTGCACATCGATCGTGACCGCCGGGGGAGGGGGCGCCGCCGCCGGATCTTCGTCATCGCGGTGCTCTTCGCGCTCGCGGGGATCGCCGCGGCGGCCGCCCTCCTCCTCGGCCGGCCGCCCGCGGTCGCGGTCGCCGAGGTGCGCGAGGCCCGGCCGGGCGAGGCGGAGACGCGCCTCTCGGCCTCGGGGTACGTCGTGGCGCGCACGCGGTCCATCGTCGCGCCGAAGATCCCGGGGCGGCTCGCGGAGGTGCTCGTCGAGGAGGGCGAGCGCGTCCAGGAGGGGCAGCTGCTCGCGCGGCTCGACGACGAGGACGCGCGCGCCGCGCTCGCCCAGCAGACCGCGCTCGCCCGCGCCGCCGAGGCCCACGTCGCCGCGGCAGGCGCCGCGCAGGCGCAGGCCGAGCTCGACCTCAGCCGCGCCGAGCCGCTCGTCGAGAGCGGCGCGCTCGCCGTCGCCGAGCTCGACACCGCCCGCACCCGGAGCGACGCCGCCGTCGCGCAGGCCGTCGCCGCGCGCGCCGACCTCGCCGCCGCGGAGGCGGGCATCGAGGCGGCCCGCCTCCGGCTCGAGCAGACCGAGATCCGCGCCCCGTTCGACGGCACCATCGTCCGCAAGCTCGCCGACATCGGCGCCGTGCTCGCGCCCGCCACGATCAGCGAGATCGACGTCGGCGGCATCGTCGAGATGGTCGACCTCGACACGCTCGAGGTCGAGGCCGAGGTGAGCGAGGAGGAGCTCCCGCGCATCCGCGAGGGCCAGCCCGCGCTGATCTTCCTCGACGCGTACCCCGACCGCGTCATCCGCGGCACCGCCTCCGCGGTCCGGCCCTCGATCGACCGATCCAAGGCCACGGCCGTCGTGAAGGTCCGCTTCGCCGAGCCCGCGGCCGGCGCGCTCCCGAACATGGGCGCCCGCGTCTCGTTCCTCGAGCGCCCCGTCGATCCCGTGGCGCTGCGCGACGAGCCCCGCCTCCGCGTCCCCGCCTCCGCGGTCGTCGAGCGCGACGGCGCCGACGTGGTCTTCGTCGTCGACGGCGACCGCGTCCGCCGCGTCCCTGTCGGCGTCGCCGCCCGCGTCGGCGCCGAGGTCGCGCTCAGCTCCGGCCCGCAGCCCGGCGCCCGCGTCGTCGCCGCCCCGCGGCCCGGCCTCCGCGACGGCGCCCGCGTCCGCGTCGCCCAGGCCTCGTCGTGACCGCGCCCGCGCCCGGCCCCCCGCCCGCGCCGATCGTGCGCCTCCGCGGCGTCTCGAAGGTCTACCGCCGCGGCGACCTCGAGGTCCCCGTGCTCGATGGCGTCGACCTCGACATCCCCGCGGGCGCCTTCGAGGCCTTCATGGGCCCGTCCGGATCGGGCAAGTCCACGCTGCTCCACCTCATCTCCGGCCTCGATCGCCCCACCGCGGGCCTCGTCGAGGTCGCCGGCGAGGACCTCGCGGCCCTCTCCGAGGCCGAGCGCGCCGACTTCCGCGCCGCGCACGTCGGCTTCGTCTTCCAGCTCTACAACCTGCTCCCCGTGCTCACCGCCGCCGAGAACGTCGAGCTGCCGCTCCTGCTCACCTCGCTCCCGCGCGCCGCGCGCCGCCGCCACGTCGGCGCCGCGCTCGCGGCCGTGGGCATCGCGCACCGCGCCGATCACCGCCCCACGCAGCTCTCCGGCGGCGAGCAGCAGCGCGTCAGCATCGCCCGCGCCATCGTCGCCGATCCCACCCTGATCATCGCCGACGAGCCCACGGGCGACCTCGATCGCCGCGCCGCCGAGGAGATCCTCGACCTCCTCCAGGGCCTGCACCGCGCGCTCGCCAAGACCGTCGTCATGGTCACCCACGACCCCGCGGCCGCCGCGCGCGCGGATCGCGTCCGCCACCTCGACAAGGGGGCCCTCCTTTGACCTTCGCCCGCCTCGCCGCCCGCGATCTCCTCCGGAGCCCGCTCCGCCTCGGGCTCACCGTGCTCGCGGCGGCCGTCGGCGTCCTCGCGTTCGCCTTCCTCCAGACCGTCGTCGACCTCTGGTACTCGGGCGTCGCGGGCGCGCAGGCCGACCGGCTCGTCGTCAGGAACAAGACCTCCATCACGCAGACGCTGCCGCTCGCGTACGGCCGCCGCATCCTCGCGACGCCGGGCGTCTCCGCGATCACGTACGCCTCCTGGTTCGGCGGCGTCATCAGCGAGTCCGGCCGCGACTTCTTCCCCAACTTCGCCGTCGACCCCGCCACCTACTTCCGCGTCTTCGACGAGTACGACGTCCCCGAGGGCGCGCTCGCCGCCTTCCGCGCCGATCCCTGCGGCGCGCTCGTCGGCGAGGACCTCGCCCGCCGCTTCGGCTGGCGCGAGGGCGATCGCGTCTCGCTCAAGGGCACCGTCTACCCGGGCACCTGGGACCTCACGATCCACGGCGTCTACCGCGCCCGCGTCGCGGGCGCCGACACCCGCGCGCTCACCTTCGGCTACCGCTGCGTGAACGAGCGCGTCCCCGAGCTCCAGCGCGATCGCGCCAGCTACTTCGCCGTGCGCGTCGACGACCCCGCCCGCTCCGGCGTCGTCGCCGCCGCGATCGACGGCGCCTTCGCGAACAGCCCGAACCCCACCCGCAGCGAGAGCGAGCGCGCCTTCCGCCTCGGCTTCGTCGCCATGTCCTCCGCGATCCTCACGGCCGTGCGCGCCGTCGCGATCGTCGTGCTCGCCATCCTGCTGCTCGTCGTGGCCAACACCGTCGCCATGTCGGTCCGCGAGCGCACCGTCGAGCTCTCCACCCTCCGCGCCCTCGGCTTCCGCCCCAGCGCCGTCGTCACGCTCATCCTGCTCGAGTCCGCCCTGATCGGCGCCCTCTCCGCCGCTGTCGGCCTGGCCGCCGCGCCCCTCGTCGTCCGCGCCTTCGGCCGCCTCGTCTCCACCGCGATGGGCGCCTTCCCGCGCCCCACGCTCCAGCCCGCCACGCTCGCCCTCTCCGCCGCCCTCGCCCTGATCGTCGCCCTCCTCGCCGGCGCGCTCCCCGCGCTCCGCGCCGCTCGCCTCGACGTCGCCGAGGGCCTCCGGAGGCTCCCGTGATCCCGGTCCAGTACAGCGTCCGCAGCCTCTGGGGCCGCAGGCTCTCCACCTCCGTCTCCGTGATCGGCATCGCCCTCGTCGTCTTCGTCTTCGCCGCCGTCCTCATGCTCGCCCGCGGCGTCGAGGAGGCCCTCCGCGCCGGCGGCCGCCCCGACAACGTCATCCTCCTCCGGAGCGGCGCCACCAGCGAGGTCGTCAGCGGCGTCGACCGCGACACCCTCCGCGCGATCGCCGCCCGCCCCGAGGTAGCCCCCGGCCCCGCCGGCCCCCCGCTCCTCGCCAGCGAGGTCGTCGTGCTCGTCGCCCTCCCGCGCCCCGGCGGCGCCTTCGTCAACGCCACTGCCCGCGGCGTCACCCCCGAGAGCTGGCTCATCCGCCCCGCCGTCCAGGTCCTGGAGGGCCGCCCCCCTCGCCCCGGCACCCGCGAGATCGCCCTCGGCGCCGCGCTCGTCGGCGTCACCCCCGGCGCCACCCTGAACGGCGAGCTCACCTTCGCGAGCGCCCGCTGGCCCGTCGTCGGCGTCCTCCACGCCGCCGGCGGACCTCAGGAGTCCGAGATCTGGGCCGACGCCACCCTCCTCGGCCAGGCCTTCGACCGCCCCGTCCCGAGCTCCGGCATCACGCGCCTCCGCTCCCCCGACCTCGCCCCCCGGTTCATCGCCGCCATGGAGTCCGACCCCCGCTTCACCCTCAAAGCCGTCTCCGAGGATCGCTACTGGTCCGAGCAATCGAGCGGCCTGGCCACCTTCATTCGAGTCCTCGGGCTCTTCGTCTCCGTCGTCTTCAGCGGCGGCGCCATCCTCGGCGCGATGATCACGATGTACTCCCAGGTCGCGGCCCGCTCCCGCGAGCTCGGCACCCTCCGGGCCCTCGGCTTCCGCGCCCGCAGCGTCCTCGCCGTCGTCGTGCTCGAAGCCATGCTCCTCGGCCTGGCCGGCGGCGTCCTCGGCGCCCTCCTCGCCCTCTCGATGGGCTGGCTGGAGATCTCGACCCTCAACTTCCAGACCTTCTCCCAGGTCCGCTTCGGCTTCGCCCCCACTCCCGGGATCCTCCTCGCCGCCGTCCTCTTCGGCGTCGCGATGAGCCTCGCCGGCGGCCTCCCCCCCGCATTGCGCGCCGCCCGCCTCGAGGTCATCGAGGCCGTCCGAGGTTGAGCGCCCTCGCCAGGCCCCTCAGGTCCTCCAGCCCCTCTTCTCCAGCCGCTCCCGCGCCCCTTTCACCCCGAAGATGGCCACCTCATCCGGCGCCACGATCGGCGCCAGGTACACCGACGCCAGCACCGCCGCGGCCGCGAGCGGCGCCCGCGGATCCCCCCCTTCGGCCACCTCCACCCGCACCTGCCACACCCGCCTTGCCCGCGCGACCAGCGCGTCCATCCCCGCGCCCCCGATCGCCGCCGCCGCCCGCATCGCCGCTGCTCGCACCCCCGGCGCCCGATCCACCGGCGCCGTGATCCCCACGACGCGGGTCGCCGCTCCCCCCTGCGGCCCGATATCGATCTCCACCGCGTCCGCGATCGGCGCGGTCCCCGCCGGATAGCGCTTCGCCCGCGCCAGCCTGAGCTCCGCCCGGAAGAACGTCCGCGCCTGGTGCGCCCACCGCGCCTCGTCGACGCGCGCATCGGCCTCGGGCGACAGCAGCGACCAGGCCTCCTCGCGGAGGGCCGCCTCCACCCGCCCCACGGCCCACCCGGCGCCGTCGTATTCGATCCGCCCGCGGGAGCTCATCCGCCTCTCAGTAACACATGAGCACCTGCCGCACGCATGCGGCTCGACAACCTCGTCGGCTGGACTACCATCGAGGTCGAGCACACGCCCATGATCGACCCTGATCGCCGCGAGCGAGCCGCGCCGCGCCCCCGCGCGTCGCGCGCGCTCGCGGCGGCGCTGCTCGTGCCGGCCCTCGCCGCCTGCGCGGCCGAGCCACCCCCGCAGGCATTGCCGCCTCCGTCTCCGCTTCCGTCTCCGTCTCCGTCTTCGCTTCCGTTTCCGCTCCCCATGGCCTGTCGATCCACGGCGCCATTGAATGCCCGCGATCACGGCGCCGGCGCCGGCGGTCCTGCCGGCGACGCCCCTGCCATCAATCGCGCCCTCCGCGCCGCCCAGGCCGCCGGCAACCCCTGCGTCTACCTCCCGCCGGGTGATTACTTCATCCGGCAGCTCCCCGGCCAGGGCCCCCTCGACGTCCCGATCCGCCCCGAGATCGACGGCCTCACCCTCTTCGGCGCCCCCGGCGGCACCTCCCGCATCGTCCTCGAGGCCGACGCCTTCGCCCTCCTCGTCAACAAGGCCGACTCCTCCCCGCCCGCCGAGGTGCGCCGCCTCACCCTCCGCGACCTCACCATTGAAGTCCCCGGCGACCGCGGCTGGAGCAACGCCGGCGTCATCCAGCTCAACCATTGCACCGGCGTCCACGTCACCGGCGTCTCCATCCACATGAATGGCCGGGCCCAGTTCGATCGGGGCCTCAAGATGAGCGGCCTCGTCACGTCCCAGGGCACGACGGGCCTCATCGAGCGGGTCCTCGTCGACGGCCCCAGCAAGGCCGGCATCTACCTCGCGACCGGCACGCACGACCTCACCGTCAAGGACTCCGAGCTCCGTTCTTCCTGGAGCGCCCCCCCGATCAACGCGGCCCCTCCCGGCCTCAGCATCTCCGGCGCCGCCCGCATCACCGTCACCAACCTGTATACCCATCACAACCGCGGCGACGGCCTCTTCATCGCCACGCCCGGCCCCCCGCCCGCGCCGCCCGCCCCCTGGCGCCCCGCCCCCACGTCCGACATCCGCGTCCTAGGCGGCCGCTTCTGGAGCAACGCCGAGGGCGGCGGCGCCGGCATCCGCGTCGCGAGCGCCTACCCCGAGGTCCCCCGCGACATCCTCCTCTCCGGGGTCGATGTCCGCGGCAACGCCGGCCCCGGCATCCTGATCGAGGCCGGCCGCGGCGTCGAGGTCCGCCGCCCCCTGGTCGCCCATAACGGCGCGCAGGGCATATTCCTCCGCGACGTCCTCCTCCCCGGCCAGGACCCCGCCCTCGCGCGCACCGCCGGCGTCCGCCTCGTCGACCCCGAGATCACCGACAACGGCCGCCGGGTCCACGTCGACGTCGGCGCCCTGGAGATCCGGGGCCGCGTCGAATCCGTCGAGCTCACCGGCGGCCGGCTCGGATCGTCCGATCCCACCTCCCGCCAGCGAATCGGCGTCGCTCTGATCGCCGAATCGGACCGCTCCTGCGCCGGCTTCACCGCCCGAGGCACCCCGGAGATCACCGCCCCGCTCCCCTTCGCCCTCACCACGGGCCTCCGGGTCACCCCCCTTCTGCTCCTCCCCGGCCAGCCCCTCCGCTGCCCCGATCTCGATTGACACTCGGGGCTCCGGGTCGCCTTCGGCGCCCTTCGCCCCGAACCCCTTCGACACTCGGGGCTCCGGGTCGCCTTCGGCGCCCTTCGCCCCGAACCCCTTCGAGGCCAGATTCCCTGCCCGCCGCCAGGCGGCGCCGCTCCTCACGGAGGAGGTGACGGCCGATGTGCACGAACCCTGTGCTCATGGCGCCTCCGTAGCCGAGGGCGCGGGCGGCGTCAGCCCCCGACCCTGGGACGGGCCGGGCTCGGGTCGGGATCCTCGAGAAGACGACGGCCTCGCCGCCGCCTCGGGCGCCTCCGGCTGCCATACCGGGAAGCTCAGCCCCACGACGAAGACCCTCCCGTCGGGGCGCGCCGACGCCGCGAGGTCCCACGCGCAGCGGACGCGCAGGCGCATGCGGAGCGGCGGGATCGACACGGCGAGCTCGGGCCCCAGGCCCACCGCGCGATCGCGCGCCCCCCGCAGCCGCTCCGGGACATCGGCGCCGCGATCGTCGCGCACCTGCCACTGGGCGTACGCCGCCATCCCCATTTCGACGATCTCGAACGGCCGCACGCCCACGCCCCCCTGGACCTGCAAGGTGTCGCCGCGCGTGATGTCGGCCCCCCATTTCTCCCCGTAAAGGTCGTAGCTCGCGAGCCCCGCGACGAACCAGCGGCGCGCCTCGTCGAAGGCGAGCTGACCGCCGAGCGCGAGCTCGTACGTCACCTGGCCGCTCGACACCCCGCGCCCGCCGAGATCGAAGCGCCCGGTCGGCAAATACAGCGCGTACGACGCGACGATGTCGACGCGCTCGGCGCGCCACCCCAGCCCCGCCAGCTGGACATAGATATCGGCGATCCCGAGCTTGTCGAGGCTCGCCTCGGGGTTCGTGGTGCTCACCGAGGCGTGCGCGATCGGCACGGCCGCGGCGACCGTGACGGTCGTCGAGGAGCGCGGGCCCTCGGACGTGTACGCGATACCGAGCGCGTCGGCGGCAATGTCGAGATCGAACCCCAGGCCGGGGATCGCGCTCCCGTTCCGGTCGTTCAGCCGCCCGGCCGCATAATAGACGAATCGATCGGCCACGCGGAGCCCCGGCGGCGGGCGCGCGCCGGCCTCCAGCCCGATCGTGCCGAGCAGCTTGTGCCCGAGGTCCTGCGCGCGCGCGGCGATGGGTGTCGTCAGGACGAGCACGACGGTGACGCCGAGCCCGCCACGCCGTGCTCGACGCGAGGCCATCGGCCCGGGATCAGGCAAGCCACGGGCCCGCGCGGCAGGGCGCTGCGCGACGGATGGATTGCGAACGAGATCGATGGATCAGCTCAGCGGGCGGATCTGTTACAACCCTTCCATGCTCGTCGCGTGCAGCCATTGCGGCGCTCCCCTCGACGTCCAGGGGGGCACGATCTCCTTCGTGAAGTGCCGCTACTGCGGCCGCACCAACCAGCTCCAGTCCCTGCGCACCGTCGCCCCCCAGACCCCTCCCGGATGGAGACCTCCGCCCGTCTGGACCCCGCCCCCCTACATGCCCGCGGGCCCCTCCCCGCTCAAGTACCGGGGCGGCGCCGCCCCGGCGCTCATCGTCCCCCTCGCCCTCGTCCTCGTCCTCGCCCTCGCCGGCGTCGTCGCCGGCGTCATCGCCGCCGCCACCCGCCGCCCCGGCGGCTCCATCCCTGGCGTCTCCGGCGGCCCCTCCGGCCTCCCCGTCGCCCAGCTCGCCGCCGTCACCCTCCGCGAGACCCCCGAGCGCCTCGCCGCCATCACCCACGCCTCCGCAGGCAGCGACCTCCGCATGCGCGTCCCCCTCTCCGGATCCCGCTTCGACGCCATCACCTTCGAGTGGGACCCTGCCCACCGCGACCACGTCAAGAGCTTCTACCTGAACCTCTCCGGCTCGAGCCCCCAGGACGCCGCCATCCGCCAGCGCCTCTCCGCCCTCCTCGGCCGCCGCTTCAATGGCGAGCATTTCCAATGGGAGGGGTGCGGCCTCTACTTCGCCCCGAGCGGCGGCGTCCTCAGCGTGAACATCCAGCTCGATCGCGCCGTCTTCGGCGAGAACACCGGCTGGCGCGACCAGGCCGAGGCCCTCTGGGCCGTCACCCGCAGCGCCGCCCTCGGCCTCCCGGGCGCCGTCGACCCCCGGATCCTCCGCGACTGGCTCGGCCGCGGATACCCGCTCGGCCAGCTCTCCGCCTTCGACAGCGACACCGGCGTCGACGCCGCCGACGCCGCCGTCAGGAGGCTCTTCCCCGGCGCCGTCCGCGAGCTCCACATCGACCTCAGCTACGCCGTCGCCCTCGACCACCCCCTCTTCAGCCACGCCGAGCTCCAGTGGGCGAACAAGAAGGCGTCGAAGATGAAGGAGATCGAGCTCCGCCCTCCGCCCGGCCTCCAGAAGTTCGCCGACCAAGAGATCCTCGTCTCGTGCGTGACCGCCGCGTTCGGCAAGGCCGATCGCGAGTCGGAGGGCGATCACCTCCGCGGCGGAGGAAAGGACTTCACCTGGCGCCCGAAGGGCGGCGGCGAGGTCCGCATCTACGAGCACATGATCGCCGTCCGCGTCCGCGACAACCCCTTCGCCGGCGCCATGCCCAGAGACCGCCTCGCCAAGGTCATCCAGACGCTCGACGCCTGCGGCAGGTAGCGCGCGGGGTGGATCAGGGCGTGCTCGTGGCCTTCATGCGTGGATCACCCCTTGGGTCCCCGCCGGATCAGAACGACCCCCGCACGCGCAGCGCGCCCGGCCCTACCCACGCCTCCACGCGCGGCCCCGAGCCCCCGCTCGAGGACCCCAGCCGCGGGCGGATCACGAGCAGGGCCACCCCCGCCGCCGTCAGCGCGCCGCCGGCGATGAACGCCACCGTCGAGGCGGTGCCGAGCGCGCGCGCATCGTCGCCGATCGACTGCTCCGCGGGCGTGCATCGCTTGTCCGGGCAGGCCTCCTCGAGGTCGCTCACCTTGCCGAGCGACAGCGCCCCCGTCACCGCGCCGGCGCCGATGCCCGCGGCGCCCAGCCCGAGCGCGATCAGCCCCGGCGCGATGCTCCCGCGCTCGGGCGGCGCGATCGCGAACGCGACCGCCACGTCCCTGTCCTCGCGCTCGGCGAGCGCGACGCGCCGCTCGATCGGCGCCGCGCCCGGCACCTCGACGCGGATCACGCGCTGGCCCGGATCGACCCGCACCACGCGCACCCGCGCGCCCGGGCCGTCCGAGGGGCCCGGCGCGGCGCCCTCGGCCGGCGCGGCGGGCGCGCCGTCGACCGAGATCACCGGCTCGACGCCGGCGGGCACGCCCGTGATCCGCACCGTCACCCGCGGCACCCGCGCCCTGAGCGGCCCGATCTCCTCGCGCGCCGAGGCCTGCGCGTCCACGAAAGGCCGCGGCGCGCCCGGCGCGAGCGCCTCGGCCAGCACCCGCTCGTAGGCCCGCTCGGCCTCGAGCAGCCGCCTCAGCCCCGACGATGCCCGCGCGATGTACAGCCAGTGCGTCGGCGCGTGGAAGCGCTCCTCGGCCTCGCGGAAGAGCTCCACGGCGCCCTCGTAGTCGCCGCGCTCGTAGTGCGCATAGCCCTCCTGCGCGAGCGCGCGCGCCGCCTCGCGGTCCATGTCCGGGGTCTCGCGCGGACGAGCCGCGCCTCGCCCCGCCCCGCCCTCGGAGCTCGCGAGCCCCGCAGCGCGCGCGGGCGGCGCGGCCACCGCCGCCGGACAGCTCAGCGCGAGCGCGAGCGCGAGCGCGCCGGCGGCGAGACGTGGTCTCGAGGCGATCCCGGGCCTGCCCGGCGGCCTCATCGTGGGGGCGATCGTCATGGGGACGGACGCTGATCAATACCCCAGATCGACGCCCGGCCGCTTCCTCGACGAGCTCGGACGCGGCGGCGCCGGGCGCGGCTTGCCCGAGGCCGCCGGCGCGGGCGCGGCGGGCTCCC
>CAYQYG010000306.1:0-11318 GCA_964421485.1 uncultured Polyangiaceae bacterium
CCCCCCCCCCCCCCCCCCCCCCCCCCCCCCCCCTGCCTGTACACTCTTTCCCTCCCCGACGCTCTTCCGATCTATGTCGGGGCCGGGAGGCCCGCCGAAGCCGCCGGGGGGCGGGAACGCGCCGGGGGCGCCGCCGGGCGGAGCGCCGGGCGGACCGAAGCCGGGCATCTGATCGATCGCCATCGTGCCGCCGAGCGGGTTCACCCCGCCGCCGGGCGGCTGGCCGGGCGGAGCGAACCCGCCCTGAGGAGCGGGGGCTGCGGCCGCGCCGGCGAACGCAGGCCCGCCTCCGGGCGGCCCACCCATCGGAGCGCCTCCTGGAGGCGGCCCACCCATCCCCATCATCGGAGCCGGCGGCGCGCCGTAGCTGCCCGCGCCGGGAGGCGGCGGCGCCGGCGGCGGACCGGCCGACGGGCCGAGCCCGGCCGGCGGCACGCCGACCACGGTGCCCGCGAGCCCCTGGTTCGGCATGGCGCCCATCCCCGGGGGCATGCCGGGCGGCGAGCCCATGGGCGGCCCCGGCATCGGCGGCGCGCCCGGCGCGGCGCCGGGCGGGCGCGGCGGACCTGCTCCCGGAGCCTGCTGATTCATCAGCATGGTGCCCTTGAACTTCGGGGCGGCGGCCCCCTTCAGGTTGAAGCCGCACTTCGTGCACGTGGACGCCGTTTCCGAATTTTGCGTTCCACAATTAGGACAGAACACGCACCACCTCCGGCGGGGAGTTCGCTGCTGCTCGCGCCCTGCGCGCCGCTGCGCGCGTCGCGAATCGGGCGCGGAGGGTAATGGAACCGCCGGCCGGTTCTCAAGTGAAACACGAACCGATCGGCGATCCGGAGCCCCGAGGCTACGCGCTCCCGCCCGCCGACCCCAAGCGGATTTCGATGCCACGCCGAGAGGAGCGGCTCCGGACCGGATCCCGACGCGTCCGGCGCGCCGATGCGAGCCCGATGCGAGGATCGAAGCGAGCCACCTCTCCGCGCGCCTTGACATGACCCGCCGACGCTCACTAGCGTGCCGGCGCTCCGCGAGCGGCTCCGTGAGAACGGCAACCGAGCGCGGCCTCCGGCTCGCCCAGCACATCCGCTGAAGCGTGCCGGCGGCATGAGGGCGCGGCGCCCTTCGCCTCACGATACGAGGCGGCGGGCGGCCCCTGCCGCGGATGCACACACGCACGCGCGCACGCACATGCGGCGCGGCGGCAGAACGAGACCCCGCCTTCAAGATCGCGCTCGCGTCGCGCCGCGGGGTGTGCCAGGAGCGAGCCCACCGTGCCACCCGCCGATATGACCTCATTCGCCCTGAGCCCCGAGCGCGAGATCGAGCTCGAGAAGATCCTCGCGCGGTACCCCAACCTCCAGGCCGCCTGCATCCCCGTCCTCCACCTCTGTCAGGACCAGGAGGGGTGGATCTCGGACGAAGCGGTGCGCTGGGTCGCCGATCGGCTCGGGCTGCCCGCCGCGCACGTGAAGGGCGTCGTCACCTTCTACACGCTGTTCAACCGCGAGCCCCCGGGCAAGCACCAGGTCTGGGTCTGCCGCACGCTGAGCTGCGCGCTCGGCGGCGCGGACCGGCTCCTCCATCACTGCGAGAAGCGGCTCGGCGTGCGCGCCGGCGAGACCACGAAGGACGGCAAGGTCACCCTGCGGACCGCGGAGTGCCTCGCCTCCTGCGGGACCGCGCCGATGATCCAGGTCGACCGCGACTACCACGAGAACCTCACGATCGAGCAGGTGGACGCCATCCTCGATCGGCTGACGAGGTGAGCGGATGCTCCGCCAGACGACGTACCTGACCAAGCATTACGACGTGCCCGACGGCCACCGGCTGTCGGTCTACGAGCGGGACGGGGGCTACAAGCAGGCCCGCCGCGCGCTCGGCATGACCCGCGAGGCCCTCGTCGACGAGATGAAGGCCGCGAACATCCGCGGCCGCGGCGGCGCCGGCTTCGCGATGGGCGTGAAGTGGAGCTTCATGCCCTGGCCCCCGAAGCCCGAGAAGCCGCACTACCTCGTGATCAACGCCGACGAGGGCGAGCCCGGGACGTTCAAGGACAGGACGCTGATGGAGAAGGCGCCGCACTCGATCGTCGAGGGGTGCATCATCGGCTGCTTTGGCATCGGCGCGCACGCCGCGTACATCTACGTGCGCGACGAGCTGCACCTCGCGAAGGCGCGGCTCTGGGGGGCGATCGAGGAGGCGCGCGCCAAGGGCTACCTCGGCAAGAAGCCCTTCGGCATCGACTACCCGGTGGAGGTCTACGTCCACACCGGCGCCGGCGCGTACATCTGCGGCGAGGAGACGGCGCTGCTCAACTCGCTCGAGGGCAAGCGCGGCGAGCCCCGGCTCAAGCCGCCGTTCCCCGCGCAGGTCGGCGCGTTCGGCATGCCGACCACCGTGAACAACCTCGAGACCATCGCGGTCGTGCCCACCGCGCTGGAGCTCGGCGGCGAGGCGTTCTCGAAGCTCTCCAGCCTGCACCACCTCCGCGACGGCGGCTGCCGGCTCTTCGGCGTGAGCGGCCACGTCGAGCGCCCGGGCATCTACGAGGCCTGCGTCGGGCTCACGCTCCGCGAGCTCATCTTCGAGCTCGGCGGCGGCGTGAAGCACGGCGAGCTGCTCGCGGTGATCCCCGGCGGCTCGTCCTGCCCGATCCTGCGCGCCGACGAGCGCGTGAACGCGCCGAGCGACAAGTCGCCGCTGCACCCCTGGCACGGCCAGAGCGTGCTGGACGTACCCCTCGGCGTGGACACCTTCCGCGCCCTCGGCACGATGCTCGGCACCTGCTGCGCCATCGTGCTGAGCGACAAGGCCTGCCCGGTCCTCGCGATGCACAACCTGATGCGCTTCTACCGCCACGAGTCGTGCGGCCAGTGCACGCCTTGCCGCGAGGGCGGCGCCTGGATCTACCGGATCCTCGACCGGATCGTGCACGGCGAGGCCACGGTCGAGGAGCTCGATCGACTGCACGAGATCGCGGACAACATCATGGGCAACACGATCTGCGCCTTCGGGGAGGGGACGGCGATGCCCGCGCTCGGCTTCCTCCGGAAGTTCCGCAAGGAGTTCGAGGCGTACATCCGGACGAAGGGCGCGTCCTCGACGGGGGTCCTGTCGCCGTGAAACCACTCGAGCTCGGCCTCTTCGGCATAGCCGCGCTGCTCGTCGTGCTCGGCGGCCTTGTCACGGTCGCCGCGCGCAACCCGATCCGCAGCGCGATGGGCCTGCTCACGACGATCATCGGCATCGCCGGCATGTACCTGATGCTGTCGGCGGAGCTGCTCGCGGCCGTCCAGGTCCTCGTGTACGCGGGCGCCGTCGTCGTCCTCTTCATCTTCGTGATCATGCTGCTCGGCCCCGCGTCGATGTCGCCGCGCGACGCCCGCTCGGCGATCCCGCGCTACATCGGCGCCGGCGTGTTCCTCGCCGCGAGCGCCGGCGCGCTCCTGCTCGCGCTCGCCGCCGGCAGCCCGCCGGGCAAGCCGCCCGAGGCCCCCGCTGGGCTCGGCACGATCGAGGCGCTCGGCAAGGAGCTCTTCACCGCCGGGGTGGTCCCCTTCGAGCTCTCCGGCGCGCTCCTGCTCGTCGCCGTCGTCGGCGCGGTCGCCGTCGCCCGCGGCAAGCAGCCCGACCCCACGCTGCAGCGCGCCGCCCCGAAGGAGCACGGCTCATGACCAGCGTCCCGATCGAGTACTTCCTCGCCGTCGCCGCGGTCCTCTTCGTGACCGGATCGGTCGGCTTCCTCCTGCGCCGGAACCTCCTGGTCCTCCTGATGAGCATCGAGCTGATGCTCAACGCGGTGAACCTCACCCTGGTCGCCTACAACCGGCTCCATCCGGAGAACCACGGCGGGCAGATCTTCACCTTCTTCGTCATCGCCGTCGCGGCGGCGGAAGCCGCCGTGGGCCTCGCGATCGTCCTCGCGTTCTACCGCGTCAGGAAGACGGTGCGCTCGGACGAGGCGGATCTCCTGAGGAACTAACAGCGTGGAAGCCCTGCGATCCCTGTTCCCGGCGTCGGACTTCGCCCTGCTCGCGGTCGTGCTCGCGCTGCCCGCGCTGGGCGCGCTCGTCAACGGCCTGTTCGGCAAGCGCCTCGGCAAGGAGGGCGTCCGGCTGATGGCCCTCGCGGCGATCGGCGGCTCCTTCCTGGCGAGCGTCCTCACGTTCCTGCTCCTCCCGCACGAGGGCAAGCTCACCTGGACCGCGTGGCGGTGGCTCACGATCACCGGCCGCATGGGCCAGTCGATCCCGATCGACGTCGCGTTCAGCGTCGACGGGCTGAGCGCGACGATGATGCTGGTCGTCACCGGCGTCGGCTCGCTGATCCACCTGTACTCGACCGAGTACATGCGCGACGACCGCGGCTTCCACCGCTTCTTCGCGTACCTGAACCTCTTCTGCTTCGCGATGCTGGTGCTGATCACCGCCGACAACCTCCCCGTGCTCTTCGTGGGCTGGGAGGGCGTCGGCCTGTGCAGCTACCTGCTCATCGGCTTCTGGTTCACGGAGGAGAAGAACGCGAGCGCCGGCAAGAAGGCGTTCATCGTGAACCGCATCGGCGACTTCGGCCTGCTCGTCGCGATGGCGATGATCGCCTACTACGCCGGCACGCTCAGCTTCGACGGCATCCAGTCGAGCGCGGGCAGCCTGCTCACGAGCGTGAAGATCTGGCCGATCGGGAACATGTCGGAGGCGACGCTGCCGTCGCTCCTCCACTTCCTGATCCCGGAGCAGCCGATCACGATCTTCGCCGCGACCGCGGTGGGGCTCGCGCTCTTCCTCGGCTGCGCGGGCAAGAGCGCGCAGATCCCGCTCTACGTCTGGCTCCCCGACGCGATGGCGGGCCCGACGCCCGTCTCGGCGCTGATCCACGCGGCGACGATGGTCACCGCGGGCGTCTACCTCGTCGCGCGCATGTCGGCGGTCTTCGTGCTCTCGCCGGCCGCGATGGCCGTCGTCGCCGGCACCGGCGCGCTGACCGCGCTGTTCGCCGCCTCGATCGGCCTCTTCCAGAACGACCTCAAGAAGGTCCTCGCGTACTCCACGGTCAGCCAGCTCGGCTACATGTTCATCGGCGTGGGCGTCGGCGCGTTCGCGGCGGGCTTCTTCCACGTCTTCACCCACGCCTTCTTCAAGGCCTGCCTCTTCCTCGGCGCCGGCTCCGTCATCCACGCGATGCACGCGCGGATCCACGACACCGATCGCTCGCAGGACATGCGGAACATGGGCGGGCTCAAGCGCTGGATGCCGCTCACCCGCTGGACGTTCCTCGCGGCCTGCTGCTCGATCGCGGGCCTCCCGGGCCTCGCCGGGTTCTGGTCCAAGGACGAGATCCTCTGGCGCGCGTTCTCCGCGCGGCTCGCGACGGTCGACGTCGGCCGCGGGCCCGGCCCGTGGCAGTGGCCCGACTGGCTCGGCCGGGGGATCTACTGGGCCGGCGTGCTCGGCGCGGTGCTCACGTCGTTCTACATGTTCCGCGCCTACTTCATGACCTTCCACGGCGAGTTCCGCGGCTGGCGGGTCGTGCCCGGCTGGAAGGACCCGCACGCCAAGGCGCACGGAGGCCACGGCCACGACGATCACGCGCACGACCACGGCGATCACGAGGCTCGGCTCGACGGCCCCGAGCCGCGGGAGTCGCCGCCCGCGATGACGATCCCGCTCGTCGTCCTGGCGATCTTCTCGATCGCGGGCGGCTTCTTCATGGCGGAGCCGATCCACGTCGCGCCGCTCCTGCACCGCCTGGAGCCCGTCTTCTCGCTGAGCGCGCGCGCCGTGCTCGAGCGCGAGGAGGCGAAGGGCCTGCTCATCCCGATGATGGTGCCCGGCGTCCTCGCCTTCCTCGCCGGCAGCGGCGCCGCCATCCACGTCTACTGGAACCGCCGCGGCGAGCCGGAGGCGCGCTTCATCGAGCGGTTCCCGCGCCTGCACCGGCTGATCTACGACAAGTGGCGGATCGACGAGCTGTACGACGCCACGGTGGTCGGCATGGTCGACGCCCTCGCCGACATCTTCACGATGGCGGACAAGTGGATCATCGACGGCATCATCGCGAAGCTCAGCGCGGCGATCGTCGGCGCGCTCGGCACGCTGCTGCGCGCCTTCCAGACGGGCCGCGTGCAGGTCTACGCCGCGTCGATGGTGATCGGCCTGGCCGGCCTCGGCTGGTTCCTCGTGCAGCCGCACGCGGCCGCCACGGTCGACGACGACGCGCTCAAGCGGACCGGCGAGGTGAAGATCTCGGCCGCGCCCGGCCTCGGCTACACGTACAGGTGGGAGGGCGCCGGGATCACCGGCGACTTCACGAGCGAGCCGGACTTCACCCTGCGCGTGAGCCCGGGCGAGACCAAGAGCGTCGTCCTCCACGTGCGCAACGCGTGGGGCCGCGAGGCGACCGAGGCCTTCTCCTTCGCGCGGCCCAGGTCGCGCGCGAACCCGCTCGACCCGTCGAGCATCCCGCTGCCCGACGTGCCCGTCATGCCCACGGGCACCATCCCCGGAGAGCAGATCCCTGATCTGCTCAAGGGCAAAGGTCTGCAATGAGCCCGCTCGACCTCGTCATCCGCTACTGGCCGGCGCTCGTGGCCGGCATCGTCGCCGCGCTGCTCCCGCACGCCGACGCCGGCGCGGAGCGCGACAGGGCGCCGGGCTGGTTCCCCGCGCGGCGGCGGATCCTCCTCGGCCTGGTCGCCGCCGCGACGGCGCTCTTCGTCCAGTGGCTCTGGCCCTCGGGCGAGGCCGCCGCCGAGGCCGCGCCGCCGGGTGGAGAGTGGCCGCACCTGCTCAACCTGCTCGTCGCCCTCCCGTTCGTGGGCGCCGCCGCGATCCTCTTCATCCCGCGGCAGATGCTCTCGCTCCTGCGCGGCCTGACGCTCGCGCTGCTCGGCGCCGGGTTCGTCGCCTCGCTCTGGCTGCTGACCGTCCCCATGACGGCCGGCTGGCATTTCCAGAGCATCAAGGACTGGATCCCCGCGCTCGGCATCCGCTGGCACGTCGCGATCGACGGGATCAGCCTCTGGCTGGTCCTGCTCACGACCTTCATCGCGCCGATCGCGGCCTACGCCTCGTTCGGCTCGATCAAGACGCAGATCAAGGAGCTCTGCTTCGCGTTCCTCTTCCTGCAGGGGGCGATGCTCGGGGCCTTCGTGGCGCTCGACCTGTTCCTCTTCTTCGTCTTCTGGGAGCTGATGCTCGTGCCGATGTACGTGATGATCGGCATCTGGGGCGGCGCCGAGAAGATCAAGGCGGCGATCAAGCTCTTCGTCTACACGATGGCGGGCTCGATGCTGATGCTCGCCGGCATGGTGTACCTCGCGTGGGCGCACCAGAAGCTCACGGGCGCCTGGTCGTTCGACTACCTCTCGCTCTCGCGCGTCGTGCTCTCCCGGCCCGCGCAGACGCTCTGCTTCTGGGCGTTCTCGATCGCGTTCTTCATCAAGGTCCCGATGTGGCCGGTGCACACCTGGCTGCCCGACGCGCACGTGCAGGCGCCCACGGGCGGCTCGGTGATCCTGGCCGCGGTGATGCTGAAGATCGGCACGTACGCGTACATGCGCTTCTCGATGGGCCTCTTCCCGGGCCCCGCGTCGACCCTCGCCGCGAACCTCGCGGGCTTCGCGATCCTCGGCGGCGTCATCTACGGCGCCCTGGTCGCGTGGAAGCAGGGCGACGTGAAGCGCCTCGTCGCCTACTCGTCGGTCGCGCACCTCGGCTACGTGATGCTCGGCCTCTTCGGCGCGACGACGACGGGCATGCAGGGCGCCGTGATCCAGATGGTGAACCACGGCATCTCGACCGGCGCGCTCTTCCTCCTCGTCGGCGTCATCTACGATCGCCGCCACACCCGCCAGATCTCCGAGTTCGGCGGCCTCGCCAAGGTGATGCCGATCTACGCCGCGCTCTTCGTGATCGTCACGTTCGCCTCGGTCGGCGTGCCCGGCACGAACGGCTTCATCGGCGAGTTCCTGGTGATCACGTCCACGTTCGCCTCCGAGCGGCTCGGCACCTTCAGCGGCCTGCACACCCTCGGCGCGGCCGCGGGCGTGATCCTCGCCGCGGTCTACATGCTGAGCGTCGTGCAGAAGATGTTCTTCGGCCCGCTCACCCACCCCAAGAACAAGCACCTGCCGGACCTCACCTCCCGCGAGGTGCTCGCGCTCGCGCCGCTCGTGCTGATGATCTTCGTGATCGGCCTGTTCCCCTCGGTGTTCCTCGACCGGATGAAGGACTCCATCGCGCTCGCGCAGAGCCAGTTCAAGACCGTCTCGGGCCAGGCGATCCTCTTCGCCGACGACCGCGACGCGAAGATCCTCCCGGAGGACACCTTCTCGCCGGCCTTCCTCAAGGGCGCGCCGGCGGTGAAGAAGGACAGACCCGGCGGCGATCAAGCCGCGGGCGATCATGACGGCCATGGCCACGGCCCCGGCCACGATCACCCCCACGGCCAGGAGGCGGCGCGATGAACCTCGACGCGCTGCTCGCGGCCTCGCCGCTGGTCGTCGTCTCGCTGGGCGGCCTGCTCCTCATGCTGGTGGAGGCGTTCTCGCACCGCCGCCCCGAGGAGTCGGGCGCCCGCCACGCCGGCCCCTCCTCGGACATCGCGCTCGGCACGGCGATCACGCTGCTCGCCGGCGCGGTCTTCTCCGCGGCGATCTGGACGGTCGGCCCCGCGTCGCTCGCGGGGGCGCGCGCGCTCGCGCCCTACCTCATCGTCGATCGCTTCACCCTCTTCTTCTCGTTCGTGCTCTGCCTCGGCGGCGCGCTCGCGGCGCTGCTCGCCGGCGGCTACCTGCCCGAGCACAAGCTCGATCGCGGCGAGTTCTACCCGCTCATCACCTTCTCCACGGTGGGCGCGATCATCCTCGCGGGCGCCGGCGATCTGCTGTCGCTCTTCCTCGGCCTCGAGACGATGTCGCTCGGCGTCTACGCGCTGACCGGCTTCCGCCGGACGGCGCCCCGCAGCACCGAGGCCGCGCTCAAGTACTTCCTGCTCGGCTCGTTCGCCGCGGCGCTGCTCCTCTACGGCGGCGCGCTGCTCTACGGCGCGACCGGCCACACCGACCTCGAGGGCATCCGCGCCGCGCTCTCCGCGCCGAAGCCCCCGAGCCCCGCGGTGGTCCTGATCGCCGCCGCGCTGATCATCGCCGGCCTCGCCTTCAAGGTGAGCGCGGTCCCGTTCCACATGTGGACCCCGGACGCCTACGAGGGCGCGCCGACGCCCGCGACCACCTTCATGGCGGTGGCCGTGAAGAGCGCCGCGTTCGCGACGATGCTCCGCGTGCTGCTCGTCGCGTTCGGCGACCGCGCGCTCTCCTCGTGGGCGGCGGGATGGCCCCCCGTGGTCGCGGCGCTCGCGCTGCTCACGATGACGGTGGCGAACCTCGTCGCGGGCCGGCAGGAGTCGGTGAAGCGGATGCTCGCCTACTCGAGCATCGCGCACGCGGGCTACGTGCTCGTCGGCGTCTGCGCGGCCGTGCGCGCGACCGAGGACGCGCAGGCCAGCGTGATGTTCTACCTGCTCGCCTACACCGCCTCGACCGCCGGCGCGTTCGGCGCGCTGATCCTCCTCGGCAGCCGCGGCGCCGAGGCCGTCAGCTACGAGGACCTCGCCGGCGTCGGCAAGCGCCACCCCGCGGCCGCGCTGGTCTTCTCGCTCTTCCTGCTCTCGCTGACCGGCGTCCCCCCGACCGCAGGCTTCTTCGGCAAGTTCTACATCGTCAAGGCAGCCATGGGCGCGGGCCTCTACGCCCTCTCGGTGATCCTCGTCCTGAACAGCGTCCTCTCGGCCTACTACTACCTGCGCGTCCTCGTCTTCATGTACATGCGCGAGCCCGCCCCCGGCGCCCCCCTCGCGCGCCCGATGCGCTCCGGCTACGTCGCCGCCGCCCTCGTCGTCGCCGGCATCCTGGTGGTGCTCCTCGGCCTCTGGCCCACGAGCTCCCTCCAGATCGCCGCCGAGGCCGCCCTCGCCGGCCGCTGACCGCCTCCCCCTGCGCGATTCCCAGACAAAATCGGCGGCCATCGACCACGCACCCGTCGATGAGCCATCACCACAACTACGTTGACACTCGGGGCTCCTGGTCACCTCCGGCGCTCTGCGCCCCGGATCGCGCTGCGGAGACTGCCATCTCGGTTGGCAGATGGGTTCGAAGCCTGCATCTTTTCGCGGGCCTGGCCGTGCTTCCGGCGCGGGCTCGGGCGTTGCTAAGCTCCGCGCCGATGCGAGACCAACATGGCCAGGGGGATCGGGATCGAGCTCGGGGGAACGTGCGCGCAGCGGCGCCGGCGCTGCTGGTCGCGGCCGCGATCGCTGCAACGGGCTGCGGACCGGAGCCGACCGGCGCCGCGCCTGCTTCGAGCGCCGCGAGCGCGAAGGCCCCCGCGAGCGCGGCGCCGAGCGCTGCGCCGAGCGCGGCGGCGGCGGGCGCCATGGGGATCCCTGTCGCGCCCGAGCGCGTCGCGAAGGTCGTGAACCCCAAGGGCGAGCAGCCGTACAGCGGGCCGACCGGCACGCTGAAGGGTCACGTCCGGATCAAGGGCGATCCTCCGCCGGACAGCAGCGTGACGGTGCCTCCGGGCAAGTGCGGCGAGGCTGCGGCCACGTACGGTCGTCTCTTCCGCGTCGGTCAGGACGGCGCCCTCGCCGACGCGCTCGTGACGGTGGTGAACTACGACGGGTTCGTGCCGGAGCGGGACGAGGCGGAGAAGGTGACGATCCACGGGTGCGCGTTCTCGCGGCGCACGGTGGTCGCGACGTACGGGCAGCGCATCGAGGTCGCGAACCTCGACCCGGTCGAGAGCTACATGCCCTTCCTCGACGGGGCGCCCACGCGCGCCATGATGGTGGCTGTGCCCAAGGGGTCGCCTGTCAAGCTCTATCCTCATGAGCCCGGGCACTACCTCATCCGCGACGAGCTCCCGAAGGCCTTCATGACGGCCGATGTGTTCGTCCTGAAGTTCTCGACGCACGACGTGACTGACCTTGACGGTGAGTACGAGATCCCGGGGATCCCGGTCGGGAAGGTGCTCACCTCGGCTTTCCTTCCGGCCATCGGGGTCGACGTCAAGAAGGAGATCGAGATCAAGGCGGGCGAGAACACGTTCGACTTCGAGCTCAATTTCGATCTCGCCAAGTGGAAAGCCGCTCGCGAGAAGCGCAAGGAGCCGGCGCCGGCTGCGGCGTCGGCTGGACCCAAGGGCTGAGCGCAGCGCCGGGGCGGGGGAGCGGCGGGGGGGCTGCTGCAGGTTGCGGCGGCGGGGGGGATGACCACGTCCGGCCCCGGGGCCCGAGGGGGGGCCCCCCAGACCGGGTCCCGCCTC
>CAYQYG010000307.1:0-3805 GCA_964421485.1 uncultured Polyangiaceae bacterium
CGGCCTTCGCGGCCTCAGCAGCCTTCGCGGCCTCGGCGGCCTTCGCGGCCTCAGCGGCCTTCGCGGCCTCAGCAGCCTTTGCGGCCTCAGCAGCCTTTGCGGCCTCAGCGGCCTTCGCGGCCTCAGCGGCCTTCGCGGCCTTCGCGGCCTCAGCGGCCTCAGCGGCCTTCGCGGCCTTCGCGGCCTCAGCGGCCTTCGCAGCCTTCGCGGCCTCAGCGGCCTTCGCGGCCTTCGCGGCCTCGGCGGCCTTCGCGGCCTTCGCGGCCTCGGCGGCCTTCGCGGCCTCGGCGGCCTTCGGCGGGGCCGCGCCGTCGGCGGAGGCGCCGTTGCCGGTCTCGCGCAGCGGATAGCGGAGCTCGGGCTCGTCGCCGCGCCAGTCCTTCCACGTGAGGGCCGCGATCGGCTTGCGGAGCGGCTTCTTCTCGTACTTGTGATCGAACGCGGCGAGGTGCACGAGCTTGCCGGGGCGCGCCCCCTCGAGCCTGGCGCGGATCGCGTCGAGCCGGTCGCGGAGCAGCGCCGCCGCGACCGGCTCGGAGGTGCCCGCCGCGACCGCGAACGCGGCCTCGCGATAGGTGAGCGGCGAGCTCGCGGTCGCGTCCTCCTTGCGCTCGGAGATGATCTCGAACGCCGGGACCTCCTTCGCCGGAGCCGCCTTGCCCTCCGCGCCCTTCGCCTCCACCTCGGCGATCGCGTCGCGGATCGCGGCGCTCCCCTTCGACGAATACGTGACGGTCTGCTTGCGATCGCGCTTCGGCGCCGCGTCCGCGCCCGGCTTCCCGTCGGCCGCGCGCTTCCGGGACGCGGGCTCGGCGTGGGGCGGCGCCTTCGAGGGCTCGGGCGCCGCGGCGCCGGCCGGCGCGGGCGTCGCGGCGCCGCCCTCGGAGAGCGCCGCGTCGTCGGGCGCCCGCTTCACGAGGTACCGGAGCCGCGACGCAGGATCGATCGCGCGGTACCCGTCGTCGAGCAGCTCGATCGAGAAGTTGCTGAGCGCCCCCTCGTCGCCGCGCAGCGCCCTGGCCTTCTGCAGCGCCGGCTGCCACTGCGTGGCCTCGACGCAGAGCTTCTTGGCGGGCTCAGAGTCCTGCCCGAACGAGGAGATCTCGACGAACCACCGCATTTTCGCGCGTTCCCATCCGCGCCGGCGCTGCACCCGCTCTGGTGCGCCCTGAAACGCGAGCCTCTTTCTACTCGAGCGCCACGAGAGGGGTCAACGCATGGGGCGCCCGCGCGCCCACCGGCGGCTCGGCGCTCGGTGCTCCGGGTCCCCCCGCCCCGAGCCCCGACATCGCGCAGGCACGGAAATGTCTCGCGGCGGTGGCTGACCGCTCGCCGGAGGGGGACGCCGCGTCGTGCCGCGCGCTCGCGCGGGAGGTCGTGTACAAAGCGCGCGTGCCCTCGCCCCGCGACGAAGAAGACGCGCCCGCGCCGCCGGGCCACGAGCCCGCGCCCGCCGCCGCGGACCCGCCGGCGATCGCGCCGCCCGCGCCGCCGCCGGACGCCCCGCGCGGATCACCCGGGGACCCGCCGGAGCAGGGCCGCCTCGACGCGTTCGCCGCCGCGTGGGGGCGCGTCGACCCGATCATCTACGCGATGTACGCGGGCGCCTGCGTGCTCTACGCGGCCGCCGAGTTCTACGGCGCCATGCACGCGCAGACGGGCGGCGTGTGGTCCGCGCCGCTCGACGACGTCTTCATCCACTTCGACTACGCGCGCGCCACGGCGCGCGGGTTCCCGTTCCAGTGGAGCGAGGGGAACGGCTTCTCCAGCGGCAACACCAGCCTCTCCTACCCGTTCGCGCTCGCGCTCGGCTACCTCGTCGGCTTCCGCGGGCTCCTGCTCATGCAGTGGGCGGCGATCCTCGCGTGCGCGTCGGTGCTGGGCTTCCTGATCGTCGGCGGCCGGATGCTCGAGCGCGTCGGGCGCTGGGCCAAGTACCTCCTGCCGCCCGTCGCGCTCTCGATCGGCGCGCTCGACTGGTCGCTCTTCAGCGGCATGGAGAACGCCTTCCACCTCGGCGTCTGGGCGATCTCGGCCTCGGTGAGCCTCGGGCTCGCGGAGGCGGCGGGGCGCGGGGATCCGCCGGAGGCGCTCGCGCGCCGGGCCTGGCTCGCCGGCGCGGCGGGCGCGCTGCTCTATGCCACGCGGCCCGAGTCGGTCGTCTGCGTCGCGGCGCTCGGCGTGTACGCCGCGCTCGCGGTGCGGCGGGCGCGCGGCGGGCGCGCGGCGATCGGGGCGCTGCTCCGCGCGGGCGCGCCCGGGGTGATCGCGGTCGTCGCGCAGGCCGCGGCGAACCGCGCGCTCACCGGGGAGTGGGCCGCGAACGGCGCGATCGCCAAGCTCGCGCTCAACAACCCGTACATGACGGCGGGCGAGAAGTGGGACAACTACGCGTTCCTCCTCCGCTACGTGATCGCGCGGAACACCGAGCACCACTTCGCGGACGTGCCGCCCTGGGGGTACCTCCTGCCCGCGGCGGCGCTCCTGCCGTTCGCGGCGCGGGAGACGCGCGGGCTCGCGGCCGCGCTCTGGGTCCAGGTCGCGGGGTGGCTCGCGCTGGTCGCGCTGAACGGGCAGGTCCGGTGGCAGAACGAGCGGTACACGATGCCCGCGGTCGCCTGGCTGCTCCTGC
This sequence comes from uncultured Polyangiaceae bacterium, assembly GCA_964421485.1. Taxonomy (GTDB): domain Bacteria; phylum Myxococcota_A; class Polyangia; order Polyangiales; family Polyangiaceae; genus CAYQYG01. The sequence continues at coordinate 2,633 of CAYQYG010000307.1, forward strand.
TCGCCGCGATGGGGCTCGCGGTCCTCGTGCGCGGGCCGCGAGGGGAGGGGAGGGCCGCGCGCGCGCTCCACGCCGCGCGCGTCGCGCTCGCGGCCGCGGCCGCCGCGCTCTTCTGGCATCACCAGCGGCCGAACATGCGGGACCAGATCTGGTTCTTCGCGCGCGCGAGCAGGAACATCCGCGACCAGCACCTCGTCGCGGGCAAGATCCTGAAGGAGCTCGGCGTCCGGAGGATCCTCGTCGGCGACGCGGGGGCGCTGCTCTACGCGGCGGACCGGCCGGGGCTCGACCTCATCGGGCTCGGCGGGTACCACGACCTGCCGTTCGCGCGCGCCGGCGTGCACGGGCTCGGCGCCTCGCTCGAGCTCATCGAGCGCATCCCGCCCGCGGAGCGGCCCGACGTGATGGCCATCTACCCGGGCTGGTGGGGGAGCCTGCCGGACATCTTCGGCAAGCGGCTCGTCTCGGTGCCGGTCGTGGGCAACGTGATCTGCGGCGGCGCGGAGAAGGTCATCTACCGCGCCGACTGGGATCCGCTGGAGAGGCGCTCGGTCCCCGCGGCGCTCGCGGCGGGCGAGCGGATCGCGGACGAGCTCGACGTCGCGGACCTCGTGAGCGAGCGCGCCCACGGGTACTCGTTCCCGCGGCCGCAGGCGGGGTTCGTCGATTTCAGCGTCCTGCCTCGCCCGGACGATCGCGAGCGCGAGCTCTTCGACGCGGGCCGCGTGATCCCGGCCGGGCGGGCCGAGACCGCGCGCGTGCGCGCCCCGCGCGGGGCGGGGCGGCTCGTGGTGCGCACCGTCGCCTCGCACCCGGCGACCATCGAGGCGCGCGCGGGCGACGAGGTGCTCGGGCGGCTCGAGATCCGCGCCGGGAAAGGGTGGACCGAGGCCTCGATGGATCTGCGCGCGGGGCTGCCGGAGTCATTCGAGCTCACGCTGACCCCGGTCGAGGGCACCTGGATCGACCACCACGTGTGGATCGTCGAGGCCGCGCCGGACGGGACCGAGCGATCGCGTGGCGACTGAAGGTAACCGGCGGACAGACGATGTGCCCAGACAAGGCCAGGGTCTTGATGGCTCGAGCGGACCGAGGGGAGTGGGGCCCCGCCGGGCTTTGCCCGGCGGGGCGATGGGGCGCGAGCCCCCTCGTGGAGACCTGATATGCACGCCG
>CAYQYG010000307.1:3815-11245 GCA_964421485.1 uncultured Polyangiaceae bacterium
CGGGGCGCCACGGGGGCCCCCCCCCCCGGGGGGGGGGCTGGGGGGGGGGGGGGGGGGGGGGGGGGGGGGCCCCCGGGGGCGGGGGGGGGGGGGGGGGGGGGGGGCCCCCCCCCCCCCCCCGAGACCTGATATGCACGCCGGCCTCCCCCGCGACCCTGCGCAGTGGATCGCGCTCGCGCTCGCGGCCGCCGCGATCGCCGTCGCGCTCGCGGCTCGCCGCCTCGCGCCGGCCCACCCGTTCAGCCCGCCCGCCCGCCGCGCCCTCGTCGCGGCCGCCGCGATCGCCGCGGCGCTGCTCTCGGCCGCGTACGTCGCCGCGTACCTGCGCGGCGGCCCGCGCATCATCGACGCCACGAGCTACTGGCTCGAGGCGCGCGCGCTCGCCGGCGGCCGCCTCGCGTGGCCCCTCGGCGAGCCCGCGGCCTCGACGATGGGCCGCTTCCTCGTGCGCCCCGAGGCGCCCGGCGACCCGCAGGTCGCCGTGATCTTCCCGCCCGGCTACCCGGCCGCGCTCGCGCTGGGCTTCCTCGCCGGCGCGCCGCTCGCCGTGGGCCCCGTGCTCGCCGCCGCGCTCGCGCTCGCCACGTACGACCTCGCCGCGCGCGCCGCGCGCCTCGCCGCCCCCACCGCCCCCGCGCCCGCCGCGCCGCTCACGGCCGCGATCGCCCTCGCCTTCTCGGTCACGTGCGCCGCGCTCCGCTACCACACGGCCGACACCATGTCGCACGGCCTCGCCGCGCTCTGCTTCACGGCCGCGCTCACCCTCACGCTGCGCGCGCTCGAGCGCTGCGCGGAGGCCCCGGAGGCCCCGCGCGCCTCGCCCCTCCTCGCCTCACCGCTCCCCGCCGCGCTGCTCGCGGGCGCCGCCCTCGGCTGGCTCACCGCGGCCCGCCCCGCGAGCGGCTGCGCGCTCGCCGCCACGCTCCTCGCGCTCCTCGCGCACCGCCCGGATCCCCCTGCGATCCCCGTCCCCGCGCGCCTCCGCGTCGCCGCCGCGATCGCCCTCGGCGCGCTCCCCGGCCTCGCCCTGCTCGCCCTCCACCAGCGCGCCGCGACCGGCGCCTGGGCCTCCTCGCAGGCCCTCTACTACGCCACCTCGGACGGCCCGCCGGGCTGCTTCCGCTACGGCTTCGGCGCCGGCGTCGGCTGCCTCGGCGAGCACGGCGACTTCGTCCGCCACAACCTCCCGCGCGGCTTCGGTTTCATCGCGGCCGCCGGCACCACGCTGCGCAGGCTCAAGCTCCACCTCCTCGACCCCCTCAACGCCGAGCCGCTCTTCCCGCTCGTCCTCGCCGGCGCCGCGATCGCCTGGCGCCGGCGCGGCGCCAGGATCCTCGTCCTCCCCCTGCTCCTCCAGATCGCCGCGTACGCCCCCTTCTACTTCGACGGCAACTACCCGGGCGGCGGCGCCCGCTTCTACGCCGACGTCCTCCCGGTCGAGCACGCCCTCGCCGCGCTCGCCGCCGCCGCGCTCGCCGCCCGCGCTTCTACGACGGGGCCGCGAGCGGCCCCGAGCCCCGGCGCGCAGGCGCGCGCCACCCCCCACCGCGCGCTCCGCTGGATCGCGCTCGCCGCCGCCTTCCCCTTGCTCGGCTTCGCCCTCCGCGCCGGCTTCGATCACGCCCACCTCCGTGATCGCGAGGGCGGCGCCCCGATGTTCGACCCCGCCCTGCTCGCCCGCGCCGGCGTCGAGCGCGGCCTGGTCTTCGTCGATACCGACCACGGCTGGAACCTCGCCCACGTCCCCGCGCCGGACGCCCCTGTGCAGGTCCTCCGCCTCCGCGGCGACGCCCTCGACCGCATGGCCTGGGAGGCCCGCGGCCGCCCGCCCGCGTTCCACTACCACCTCGAGATCCCGCCCGACGGCCCCGCGATCACCTCGATCGCGCCCCTCGCGTTCGATCCTGCGCCCGCGCGCGATGGCCCCCTGCTGCTCACCATCGAGGGCGAGTCCCTCTGGCCCGCGCGCGCCCAGCGCGACGCCTGGGCCGCCTACGAGCACGCCTCCGCCCCCTGCGCCTCGTCCGGCCGCTGGCTCGCCGTCCACGACCTGCCGCTCGGCGACCCCGGCGCGCCGGCCGCCCGCGCCGGCCCCGGCCTCGTCGTCGTCGACCTGCCCGCGCCCTGGCTCCGCGGCGCGCTCGCCTCCCCGCGCGTCGCCCTCGCCGGCGGCGCCTCGGGCGCCGTCCGCCTCCTCGCCGACGGCGCCGAGGTCCACGCCTGGCCGCTCCCGCCCGCCCCGCCCGGCGTGCCGGCCTGCCTCTCGCTCGACCCCGCCCCTGTCCCTCCCGGCGCCGCCCGCGTCGAGCTCGCCCTCGCGCTGGACCCCGGGCCGGCCGGCGCTGGACGGCTCTTCGCCCTCGACGCGCTCTCTATCTCGGGCGGAAAAGCTGTTGACCGCTAGACCCGTAAGGTGCGAGCATTTCTCAGGATTCTGTTGCCATGCGGCGGAGCCCACCCCGCGCCGAGGGGAGCGGGTGGTGGGCTGGAGCGGGCGGGGGGAGCCGCATTCCTCCCGGGCGGGGTGACGAGACATGACGAAGAGCGAGCTCATCGACGCGATCGCGGGACGGGGAGAGCTCACGAAGGCGCGGGCGGAGCTGGTGGTCAACTGCGTCTTCGACGCGATGACCGAGGCGCTGCAGCGCAACGAGGGCATCGAGATCCGCGGGTTCGGCAGCTTCACCGTGCGTCCGTACAAGCCGTACAGCGGCAGGAACCCGCGCACCGGCCAGCCCGTCCCGGTCCCTGCGAAGCGGCTCCCGTTCTTCAAGGTCGGCAAGGAGCTGAAGGAGCTCGTGAACAACAGCCGCTCCTACGCGATCTCCGGCGACGACGGCGTGGACGACGACGACGACGACGAGTGACGCCGTCCGAGGATCTGGCAAGCGCGGGCGGCTCACGGTAGAAGCGCCGCTGCCATGATCCCCGCCGATCGCCAGCTCGAGGAACTCTGCCGCGGGACCGTTGATCTCCACGTGCGCGCGGAGCTCCTGGAGCGCATCGCCGCCGGCAAGCCCCTGCGCGTCAAGGCCGGCTTCGATCCCACCCGGCCGGACCTGCACCTCGGCCACACCGTGCTCCTCCGGAAGATGCGGCAGTTCCAGGAGCTCGGCCATCACGTCATCTTCATCGTCGGCGACTTCACCGCGATGGTCGGCGACCCGACCGGCCGCAACGAGAGCCGCCCGCGCCTCACGCGCGAGGAGGTCCGGGCCGCCGCCGAGACCTACCAGGCGCAGGCCTTCAAGGTGCTCGACAGGGACCTCACCGAGGTCCGGTACAACTCCGAGTGGCTCGAGGAGCTCGGCGCGAGCGGCATGATCGAGCTCGGCGCGAAGTACACGGTGGCCCGCATGCTGGAGCGCGACGACTTCCGCAAGCGCTTCGAGGACGGGCGCGCGATCCACGTCCACGAGTTCCTCTACCCGCTCCTCCAGGCCTACGACTCGGTCGCCATCGACGCCGATATCGAGCTCGGCGGCACCGATCAGCTGTTCAACCTGCTCGTCGGCCGCGATCTGATGCCCCGCTACGGCAAGCGCGGGCAGATGGTGATGACCACCCCGATCCTCGAGGGCACCGACGCGCGCGTGGAGGGCGGCAAGATCGTCGGCCCCAAGATGTCGAAGAGCGCGAACAACTACGTCGGCATCGACGAGCCGCCGTTCGACATGCTCCAGAAGCTGATGCTCGTCGATGACGGCGTCATCTGGCGCTACATGGAGCTGCTCTCGTCCCGCTCGAGCGAGGACATCGCCGCGCTGCGCGCCGCGGTGCAGGGCGGCCAGCGCGGCATCGTCGAGGTCAAGGAGCTCTTCGCCGAGGAGATCGTGACCCGCTTCCACTCCGCGGAGGCCGCGCGCGCCGCGCTCGAGCGGCGCCGCAGCGTCGCCGCGGGCGGGCTGCCCGAGGACATCCAGGAGATCCGGATCGAGACCGATCGCGACGAGGTCCCGATCGGCAAGGCGCTCTCGCTAGCGGGCCTCGCAAAGTCCACCTCGGAGGCCATCCGCCTCGTGAAGGGCGGCGCGGTGCACGTCGACGGCGAGGTCGTGAAGGACGACGCCCACCGCTTCAAGAAGGGCGCGCGGCACCTCATCCGCGTCGGCTCGAAGAACAAACTCTTCGCCTACCTCGTCGTTGGCTGACGCGCGCCGCCGCGGAGGCCCTCCCGGGATCGGCCGCCGCGCCTGGCTCGGCGGCGTGATCGTCGGCGCGCTCGGCCTCCTCGGCCCGGGCTGCGGCGCGCCCGCGGCCCCGCCCCGGCCGCCCGCGGCCCCGCTCCCCCCGCTCCGCACCGGCGACCTCGCGGGCCTCCTCCCGCTCGCCGGCCTGCGCTGGCTGATCCTCGCCCGCCCCCGCGAGATCGCCTCGACCCCCTGGCTCATCCCCTCGATCGCCCGCGTCGCCCCCGAGGAGAACCTCGACCGCTACGCCCGCGCCACCGGCGTCGACCTCCGGCAGATCCAGGAGGCCGCGATCGCCTCGTACGACGCCGGCGCCACCGTCTACCTCGCGCGCCACGGCGGCGATCCGGCCGCGATCGAGCGCCTCTTCCGCGCCCGCCTCACCTCCAGGGTCCGCCGCGCCCAGGACCGCCCCGACCTCGTCCGCCTGAGCGGCGACCTCGGCGCCACCCCGCACGCGCTCGCCCTGCTCGGCCGCGACGTGCTCGCCCTCCAGGACGGCGGCAGCCCCACCCGCGGCCCGGCCCGCGTCGCCGCCCTCTACGCGCTCGGCAAGCTCACCCGCTCCCCCACCGCGCTCTCGCAGGAGCCGCTCCGCTCCCTCGCCGCCCGCTTCGGCCCTGCCCCGGCGCTCGCGCTCGCGCTCGGCCCCTTCGAGGGCGAGCTCGCCCGCGGCGCCCGCGGCCTGCTCGCCGGCGCCACCGCGCTCGGCGCCGCCGCGCGGCCCAGCGCGCGCGAGCGCATCGCCCTCGCCGTCGTCGTCGCCGGCGACTTCTCCACGAGCGGCCCCGCGGCCTCCGAGGAGCTGCTCGCCGCCTGGCGCGACCTCGCCGGCGGCTCCTTCGGCCACCTGCTCGGCCTCGACGCCCCCGCCGAGCCCCCGCTCGCGACGCACGCCCCCGACGCGGTCGCCGTCGCCGTCGAGCTCGACCCCGAGCGCCTCTCCCGCGGCCTCGCCGCGGCCACGAGCGACCGCATCGACCAGATCATGCGCTGACCGGGGGCGCCGCTCCGCGCCCTCAGCACCAGCGCAGGCTGTGCTCGCAGGCCCGGTCCCCGCGCGTCCTGCAGCGCTCCTCCTCGGCGCGGAGCACCGTCCCGCCCGACAGCTCGATCGATTTCGCCGCCCAGCCGAGCACGCTCAGGCAATGGGCCCGGTGCGGCCGCTGGAAGTCCTCGACCCGGAGCCGCACGAGCTTCGGGCCCTCCTCGATCGGCACGAGCACGCCCGAGTCGTAGTGCAGGCGCCAGACGCGCGCGGCCTTCTCGAAGACGAACATCGGCGTGCCGAGCCGGTAGAAGAGCTTGTACAGCGTCGGCAGGTTCACCTCGGCGCTGTAGCGGCCGAGCTCGTAGCAGAGCCGCAGATCGCCCGCGCCGAAGAGCCTGTCGATCGCGACGTTGAGGTCGATGTACAGATCGTACGGCACCCACGCCTGCGGCAGGATGCGCTCCTCGATCGCCGCCCGCGCGTCCGGTTGCAGCGCGCCGAGCAGGTCGGCGAGCGCTCCCTCGCCGAACCGCTCCCGGACGAAGCGGACGCGGGCAGTGACGGCCGCTCCTTTGACGTTCGACATGGCTGCTCCCCGCTCGCAGCGAGAATAGCCGCTCCCGGGAAGCCCGGCCCACAAAGTCGGGCGCGCCGCGGCCCCGGCGCTCAGGGGCTCGCCGGCGCCTCGGGGTCGAGGAACCCGATGATCTGCCCGATCTCCTCGACCCGCTCCGACGCCCGCCGCCTGGCGTCGGCGAGCGCCGGCGCCCCCTCGGCCTTCGACAGGAAGGTCCCGAGCAGCGATCGCGCCGAGAGGAGCGCGGCCCGCCTGCGCCCGGCGTCTTCCCCCTTGGCGCCGAACTCCTGCACGAGCACTGCCTCATTGTAATAGGCCTCCGGCCGCTCCGGCGCGATCGCCTTCGCCTGCGCGATCTCCCGCCGCGCGGCCTCCACCTGGGCGGCCTCGTTCCGGTCGTCGATCTGCCCCCGCAGCGCGAGCGCGAGCCCGAGCCGCGCGTCGTAATCGCCCGGCCGGAGCGAGAGCGCGTCGCGATAGGCCCTCTCCGCCTCCGCGAACCCCCGGAACGCCATGTTGACGGCCGCGACGTTCATGTGCGCCTCGAAGAACGTCCGGTCGATCGCCCGCGCCCGATCGAATTCGGCCGCCGCGCGCGAGAAATCGCCGAGCTCGGCGTACACGAGCCCTGCGGTGTTATGGATCGGCGCATAGCGAGCGCTCTTCCGCGCCGCCTGGCTGCACACGAGCGCCGCGAGCTCGAGCGCCTGCGCGTCCGGCTTGCCCTTCGCCGCCTTCGCGGTCCGGAGGTAATAAATGGCGAGCTGGTTCAGCGCCGGCATGTATCCGTCGTCGATCGCGAGCGCGCGGTGGAAGCTCCGCTTGGCGAGGGCGAGGTCGCCCTCCCCGCCGGCCTGCCCCGGCCGCCCGCGCCGCATCGAGAGCTCGCCGAGCGCCACGAGCGCGTCCACGCTGGTGAACCGCGACTCGGAGACGACCCGCTGCATGTCCTCGATGGCCCGGTCGAGCTCCGCCCCCGAGGTCGCGTACCGCGCGAGCGCGACGCGCGCCGGGACGAACGCGGGATCCCGCTCCGCCGCGCGCTGGAAGAGCTGCCTGGCCTCCTCGTGCTGCCCGCAGCGCGCCCGGGCGAGCCCCGCATTGTAGAGCGGCGCCGCCGGCGCGCCCTCGATGCCGGCGAACCGCCCCGCGACCTCGGCGCACCGCTCGGCGGTCCAGTCATTGGCCCGGTCGTGCGCGGCCATGTCCGCGAGCGCCGCGTCGAGCCTCGATTGCTCTGCCGGCGGCAGCCTGGAAGGCGGCGCCTCCGGTCCGTCGATCCGCGCGACGGCCGCGGGCCCTGCGCAGCCGAGGGTGAGCAGCGAGAGGGCGAGGGCCGCCCCCGGAATGGCGCTCCGCATCCGTTCCTCCATGGAGTCGATGGAACGAGGCCGACCCCCGCGCGGCGTCTCGCGCGGGCCCGCGGCCTCCGCGCATTGACCCGCCGGCCGGCCGGAGCTTGGGCCCTCGGACGAGGGGCCTCGGGGGGGCCTCGGGGGCCTCTCGGGTTGCTCCTGGGCTCGAGCGAAGCGAGGGCCGAAAACGACGAAGCCCCGGTCGTTCGACCGGGGCTTCATTCGTGGCATGGCCCTGAGTTGCGCGGGGAAGATTTGAACTTCCGACCTTCGGGTTATGAGCCCGACGAGCTACCAGGCTGCTCCACCGCGCGAGG
>CAYQYG010000308.1:0-11221 GCA_964421485.1 uncultured Polyangiaceae bacterium
GATCGCCCCGACCGGCCATGCCGCCTCAGCGCTCGCCGCCTCCAGCACGCCGGCCATGAAGCGCACGAGCTCCCATTGCTGGGCCAGCGTGGGCTCGCCCTGGATCTCCACGTGCTTCACGGCGGGCGTCACGACGGCCTCGCGCCGCGGCCGGCGCGGCCGGTGCGCCCGGCGGAGGGGCCGGCGCGGCCGGCGCGCCTCCCCAAGGCTGCGGCTGCCGCGCGGCGGGCGCTCCATCAGGACTGGATATCGAGGCGGCGCTCGTGCTCGCATTCGTGCGCCCGGCGATCCGCCGGAGGCGCGCGAAGAAGGGGGGCAGCGGCAAGAAGGCGGGCGCCGCTCATCCAGTGATCGCTCTCCGCGCCGGGCTGGCCTCTCCGTCGAGCGGAGGACGCCCGGCGCCCCGGGCACGCCCCCTGCAAACCCCGTCCGCGTCCGCCCGCGGTGGTGGGTGCCGGTACACATCGGAGGGGAAAGCCATGGCCAGCATACAGCAACAGACGAGCACGGGCGCGAGCAACGTCGAGTACGATCTCGTCGCGGAGATGCACTCGCTGCTCAAGGGAAACGCCGCCCTGGAGCAGTACATGCAAGACGCGAAGCAGGCGGGCGACAGCGAGCTCGAGAGCTGCTTCAAGCAGATCCACGACCAGAACGAGCAGAACGTGACGGCGCTCCGGCGGCTGATCTCGCAGCGCTTCGCGAAGGCCGCATAGCAGACGAGGCGGGCGGCGCGGCGGGCGCGACCGAGCGCCCCGCCGCGTCCGCTCCCGGATCCGGCTCCGGTCCCTACACCGCCGGCACCGAGGGCAGCCCGGCGAGCGCCATCGCCAGCTCCCCCTCGTCGTAGGCCTGATCGACCAGCTTGCCCGCGAAGTGATCCATGTAGGCTTGCATGTCGAAATGGCCGTGCCCGCAGAGATTGAAGAGGATCACCCGCTCTCTCCCCTCCTCCTTCGCGAGGAGCGCCTCGTCGATCGCCCCCTTCACGGCGTGGTTCGCCTCGGGCGCCGGCAGGATCCCCTCGGCGCGCGCGAACGCCACACCCGCCTCGAACACGGCCCGCTGCGTGTAGGCCCGCGCCTCGAGCAGGCCGAGCTCCTTCACGTGGCTCACGAGCGGCGCCATCCCGTGATAGCGCAGCCCGCCGGCGTGGAACCCCGGCGGCACGAACGCCGAGCCGAGCGTGTGCATCCGGACGAGCGGCGTCAGCTTCCCGGTGTCGCCGAAATCGTACGCGTACTTGCCGCGCGTCAGGCTCGGGCACGCCGCGGGCTCGACGGCCACGACGCGCACGTCCTTGCCCCCGCGGAGCTTCTGCCCGAGGAACGGGAACACGAGCCCCGCGAAATTGGACCCGCCGCCCGTGCAGCCCACCAGCACGTCGGGCGACTCGCCCGCCTTCGCGAGCTGCAGGATCGCCTCCTCGCCGATGATCGTCTGGTGCAGGAGCACGTGATTCAGCACCGACCCGAGCGCGTACTTCGTGTCCTCCCTCCCGGCCGCCTCCTCCACGGCCTCGGAGATCGCGATCCCGAGCGAGCCGCGGCAATCGGGATCCCGCTCGAGGATCGCCCGCCCCGCGGCCGTCTCGACCGACGGGCTCGCCACGCACTGCGCGCCGTAGGCCTCCATCAGCGCCCGCCGGTACGGCTTCTGCTGGTGGCTCACCTTCACCATGTAGACCTTGATCTCCAGCCCGAAGAGCGCCCCCGCGAACGCGAGCGACGAGCCCCATTGCCCCGCGCCGGTCTCCGTCGAGATCCGCCGGACGCCCTCCTTCTTGTTGTAATACGCCTGCGCCACGGCCGTGTTCGGCTTGTGGCTGCCCGACGGGCTCACGCCCTCGTACTTGTAATAGATCCTGGCCGGCGTCCCGAGCGCCCGCTCGAGCCTGCGCGCCCGGAAGAGCGGCGACGGGCGCCACTGCCGGTAGATGTCGCGGACCTCGTCCGGGATCGGCACGTACCGCGCCGTCGAGACCTCCTGCTCGATGATCGCCGTCGGAAAGAGCGGCGCGAGGTCGGCCGGCCCGATCGGCCCCAGCGTGCCGGGGTGCAGGACGGGCGGCGGCGGCGCCGGCAGATCGGCGACGAGGTTGTACCACGCGGCCGGCATTTCTCGCTCATCGAGGAGGATCTTGACGTCGTCGCTCATCGGGCAGCTCCCTGGGTGAAGGTTGGGGGCGCCGATGCTACCCGACGGGCCGCGAGGCGTACAGGCACGATCAGGCAGCCGAGCGCGCTCTACCGTGTCCCTCTCCGCCGCCGCTCCGGTCTCCGCCTCCTCCATTCCCGTCCAGGATGAGCGGCCTCCGGGCAGATGCTACGCCAGCGTCCAGTACCAGATGACCTTCGCGTCCCAGTAGGCGCTGCCCACAGCGGCTGTCCTGTTCCAGAGATCGATGTGCCCCTGCCCGCTGTAGGACGGCATGTCGAGGAAGGCAATGACGCCGGTGGTGTTCATGATCTTCGGGGGGACCCGGCCGGGGTTGGCCCAGCCCATCTTGCGGTGCCCCCAGTGCTGCCGGAGGAACGCCGCGAGATCCTGCGCCCCGCGGGCGATCCCGTGCGGGCAGAGCTTGTGCCGGTATCCATAGGGACCGAGGAGGAGGCTCTTGCCCGACCTGTCGCTCCCGCGAAGGGACGCGATCTCCGCCCGGTTCCGCGCCAGGCCGTTTGCCAGCACGAGCGCCTCGCTCATCCTGATGGCGCAGGTGTTGAAGCCGCTGCCCAGGCTGGGGCATGAATGGATACTGCCCTGATCGACCCTGTATTCAGCGAGCAGCGCGCTGAAGCTCGGTTTGGGAAATTCCATCGCTAATCCTCCTTCTTGTCTCGGTCAACGGGGTCTGGGGCGCAGGGCGCGCCACGTGGAGCGCGACCCGGGGCTCCAGAGCTCAAGCCGGGTCGCGCATCGCCGGCGAGGTGAATCCGTGAAGGTCAGCCGCCGTCCGGGGGCTCGGGCTCCGGCGTGGAGGGCGGCCCCGGCGGGCTCTCCACCTGTGGCCGCGTGATCTTGTCCAGATCCTTGAGCGGCCGCATCGCCTCCGCGTACCCCGAGAAGATCCGGTGGAGCTCCCCGGCTGTCTGCGCGATCGACCGGAACAGCGGCGCGAGCGCCGTCCGGCCGTTGTTGTAGGCCCACAGGCGCTGCTGCACGAGCACCACCTGCATCGTCCGGTAGCCCTGCAGCGCCTCGGCCAGACCCGAGTCCTTCAGCGATTGAAGGAACTTCTTCAGCCCGGCGTCCACCGACTCCAGCGACTGCTTGAGCCCCTTCTCGATCTCGTAGGCGCTCCTCCGCCCCCTCGCCGGCGCGGGCGCCGGCGGCGGGGGCGGCGCGCCCCTCCTGGATGCGCGGCTCATGGTCAGGGGCCCTCCTTCAAGGCGTCTCCGGCGGCGGCCTCTTCGCCTCGCCGATCGCGAGATCCAGCATGTTGAGCAGCTTCGCCATCCCCGGCGACAGCGGCGTCTGCTCCAGCTCGATCTGGATGTTCAGATCATAGCTGCTCGTCGTCGTCTCGGTGGAGCTCGCTTTCGAGACCAGGCTCCCCCGGAAGTTCACCGCCGGCGCGCTCAGGAACGAGCCATCCGTGCCGCCGGATTGCGTCTCGCTCGTCGTCTCGGTGTAGACGTCGGTGATCTTCGCGGTGAACGCGATCTTCGCGAGCTTCACCCGGATCCCGGGGATCGGGAACAGCGCGAGCAGCGGGATGCGCGCGATGAACTCCGCCGGATCGCCGTTCTCGTCGGCCTTCGTGTATCCGAACTCCATCATGCGCAGCGACCCGACGTCCAGCGCCGAGGCGTCGGGGGGCGCGTCCGGCGGCTTCACGAAGCCCACCTTCTCGATGAACTGCAGCGCCGTCCGCGAGGCCTGCGTCTCGGCCTGCACGATCGCGGAGACGGGCGCCCCGATGATGTCCTGCAGTGGAAGTGACTTGAGATCCTGCACGCCGTTCGCCATGTCCGCCTCCGGCGCTCACCTGTGGGTGAGCCTGCTGATCGTGTTGCCCTGGTTGTCCTGTACGCTCGTCCACTCGTAGTTCTCGACGACCACGTTCAGCCGGACCTCGACCATCACGTGCTCGGGCAGCGTCAGGATCTGGTCCTTCTTCAGCGCGATATCGAGATCGAAGGCCGTGGTCGAGGCCGCGTCCACCGCTTGGGCCACCGCGGTCGCCATCGACTCGGCCCAGGGCGTCGACTGGGCCTCGACCGGATCCTTGATCGCGCCGTCGGCGACGTACACCTGGATCAGCCGCGCGCTCATCACCTGCTGGACGACGGTGATGGTCTGGTCGCGAAAGGTCAACGATCCCCACTCGGTCGGCGAGCCCGTGAGCTCGGTGTAGACGACGGCGATGTTCGCCGCGAGCCACGCCTCGAGCGAGGCGACCATGTCCGCGGTCGCGTCGGCGAGCTGGCCACCGAGATAGCTGCGGAGCGGCGCGAGATCGATCGCGAACTCGTCGGGCTTCGCGGTGACGTCGAGGATCTTCTCGACGTACGCCGGGAGCCCGGCGACCAGCGTGTCAAGCGCGATGGTCTGCACGCTGACGTCGGCCTGGACCGCGTCCAGGATGGCCATCTTCATGTTGATGTCGGCCTGGCGGATCTCCGTCCGCGGCACGGGGTAATTCTTGAGGCCCTCGCTCTGCAGGTACTGCAGGCTGGCCTGGCTGGAGAAGATGTCGGCCTGGATGCGCGCCATGGTGATCCCACGGAGCAGCGCGCCGACGATATCGGAAATCCTGACCATGACTCTCCCTCTCTTCCGTTCTTGCTCTCCTCAAAACATGACCCTGAGCACGAGCCGGCCCCGGCCTTCGGCAGGCGCCGAATCGACGTCGGCCATGGCCACGCGCACGCGCGCCTCGAGGGGCTCGAGCAGCGCGCGCAGCTTCTCCGCGGGCAGGGGCGCCTCGCTCACGACGATCGGCGCGGGCGACGCGTCCGAGCCGTCCGCGGTGGCGAAGACGACGACGATCTCGGCGGTCCGGAGCCTGATGATCGGGCCCCCGCCCGGCGCCCGAGGCGCCACTTCCGAGGCGAGGGCGACCGCCCGCTCGAGCTCGTCGAGGGCATAGCCACCGATCCGCTTCAGGGAAATCGCATAGCCCATGGGGACTCCTTGGCGTCGGGCGGGGGTCCAGCCGGTCAGTTCGACGACGAGGACGAGGACGACGACGTCAGCGCGGCGCCCGGCGTCTCCTTGATCACGGTCTCCATGATGTCGAGGATCTTCGCGAGCCCACCGGGCACCTCCGCCTGGACCGCGCGCACCTTGACGTTCATGGTGTACTCGGAGGACGAGGTCGACTGCGACATGGTGTTGTGGGAGCGCGAGAACGAGGCCCGCAGCGCCGCCCGCCCCCAGCCCCACGATGCGGAGGCGGTCAGACCGATGTCGAGCGCGGTCTTCGTCTCCTCGCTCGACGAGACCATGTCGTTCAGCTTCGCGGTGAAGTCGATGGTGAGCTCGTCGATGCGGAGGTAGGGGATCGGGACGATGGCCAGGATCGGCACCGTCAGGTTGAAGTTCCGGTCCGTGCCCGCCTCGTCGGTCTTCACGTACGTGAAGCTCACGTTCTTGACCGGCCGGACCGTGCTGCCCTGGGGCGGCGGGTCGAATCCGACCTTCTCGATGAACTCGAAGCTCGTCTGCGCCGCCTGGGCCTGCGCCTGCACGGCGGCGATGAGGGGCCCGCCGATCAGGTTGCCGAACGGGAGGTTCTGGAGGTCTTGAATACCGCTCATGAGCAACTCCTTTGATACATCCGGGGTGCGCCTCTGCCCCCCGAACAGGCACCATGGTGAGCGACGCGACGTATCCGATCAAATTTAATCCGTCCCGATGGATTCGAATTTCCGGTCGTGTACGCGGTCAGCCCCGCAGCATCCGCTCCCACGCCGGCCAGCACTTCTCCCGATCGCCGATATCCTGCTTCAGGTGCTCGTATGCAGAGACGGCCATGCGCCGCCGCCTCTCGTCGTCGAACGCGAGCTCGGATGCACGGAAGGACATCTCGTCGCTCGATCGGCACAGGAGCCCCGTCACGCCGTCCTCGACCAGCTCCGGGAAGGCGTAGTCGTCCTCCACGATCGGCACCACGCCCGACTGCCAGCACTCGAGCAGGACGCGCGGGTAGTTCTCTCTGCTGCCGCCCGTCTTGTGGATCAGGCAGTGGATGCGCGGATAGAGCTGGCTCACGGGGATCGCGGCGGGCGCCCACCACATCCAGTCGAGGCCGGCGGGAGGACCTCCGGTCTTCCGCATGGCGTTCGGCCCGTATCCCAGGATGAAGACCTTCTTGGGCCTCGGCGAGAGGACGCGATCGAAGATCCGCCACATGTCCGGCGAGAACTTGGCGGCGTCGTCGCGGCTGACGCGCCCGCACCCGAAGTGGTCGGTGCGCGCGCGCTCATCGAACCTCAGGTCCTGCGCCCGGTTGTCGAGAGAGAAGTACGGGCGATATCCCTCGATCTCCTCGACCGCGCGGTGCCGCGCGAGCTCGGGCACGAGCCGCTCCCGTTGATAGGACGTCTGGAAGCCGAAGTGCGTGATCCACCCCTGCTTGTGGGCCTCGATCTCTCCGGGGAACAGCCAGGTCATGCAGTTGAACCAGACGACCGCGCGCGGCGCGCCCGCGGCGTGGATCTCGGGCAGGCGCCTCAGGAACACGTTGCTGCAGAACGAGACGACGACCTTGCCGTCGAAGATCCTCGGCTCGTAGGGGTGGGTGACGCAGCCCCGCGCGTCGCACAGCCTCCGCATCGCCTGGTCCTCCCGCTGCATGGGCACGAGGTGGACGCCGACGCCGTGGCTGCGCCAGAGATCGATCTGGTGGTCCAGCTCGACGTCGGCGCCACCATAGAAGGAAGGGTACCCTGCGACCCAGATCTCGTTCTCCACTGTGCACCTCCGCCGCGGGGCGTTCCTCTCCCAAGGTCACGCGCCGCTCCGCACGTCGGGAGGCGGACCGGGCGCCGCCGGCGGAGCGACGAGCGAACAGTCGACCCCTTCGCTGCACCCCGCGTGCACCTCTGCACCGCGCTCGGACACCCAGGGTGACAGAGCCTTGGCGCCCGTTCAAGTCGAATCGGTGACGATGGATTCGAGCTTCGGGCGGTGCGCATGTCGCTGGAATTGCTTGTCCGCGGCTGGATGGCCGTTCTCGTTCGTCGATATCGACGTCCGACTCGATCCCTCGCTCATCCCATCTACCCGGACGTCAGACACCGATCCTCGCGTATCTCCCCGATCGACGGTTGAATCTGCGGTTCATCTCGTGTACAGATCCGCTCCTCATGCGCACCCGCTCGCTCGACCATCTGGTGCTCACCGCCTGCGATCTGGTCCGCGCTGATGAGGGGATGACGCGGCGTCCGGGATCGATGTCGATGCGCGGGGCCGCTCGCCCGCGCCGCCCGGCGCCGGCCGCGGTCGCGCTGATCTCGGTCGCGCTCGCCGCCTGCCGCCCGAGCGTGCAGGATCCGCCGTCGCCGCCTCCTCCCTCGAGCGCGCCGCCGGGAGCGTCGACGAGCACGGCGGCCGCTCCCGCCCCGGCGTCCGCGTCCGCGGCCGCCCCCGAGGAGCCGCCGCTGCCCGAGCTACCGGCCATTGCGCAGGGCACGCCGGGGCCGGCGTACGTGCTCGTCGATCACGTCGGCGTGCTGCGCATCGATAACGGAGATGTCGCCACGGTCCTCCCGATCTCGGCCGACACCTCCACGCTGTTCACGAGCCTCGTCGCCGGACCCACGGGCGAGGTCTGGATGAGCGACTGGAGCGGCGTCCGCGTGATCGATCCCGCGAGCGGCGCCGTGCGGAGCGTCCGGCAGGTCAAGGACGGCCCCCTCTACGAGTCGCTCAGGGTGCGGTCCAACCGGGACGCCTGGGCCGTGACGAGCGACAGCGAGTGGGCGCTCGTGCGCTACGACGGCAAGCGCTGGACCGAGGTCCGGCGCCGGGCGCAGTTCCCGGGCGAGCTCGACGACAACAAGCTGGATGACCTCGCGGTCACGAGCGACGCCGTCTGGGTGTCCACATGGAATGGATTGTGGCGCGGCGCCGGCGCGGACTGGCAGCGGATCGAGCCCCCCGCCGGAGAGGGCCGCGCGCTCTTCCTGTTCACGTACCGCGACCGGCTGATCGCCCATTACCTCGGCGGCTACTTCATCCGGGATGGGGCCGGCTGGCGCGAGCTCGGCTGGCCGGACGGGGCAGGCCAGCTCCGCGCATTCAGCGATATCGGCCTCGCGGCCGGCTGGAGCCCCGACCGGCGCAGGGTCGTGATCGGATCGGTCGAGGGCGCGGGCCGGATCGTGACGAGCGGCGTGATGCGCGGGAGCATCATCAAGGAGCTCTCCATCGATCAATCCGGCCGCGTCTGGGTGGTGACCGATTACGCGCTCTCCGTGCTGGACCGCGCCGGCCGCGTCGTGGCCGAATGGACGCCCGGCACGCTCGAGGGGCTCACCGGGCAGGTCGCGCGCGTCGCGGTGGTCGGCGCCGGCCCGGCGAAGCTGCCGGCGCCCCGGCCGGCCCGGAGCTGGGAGATCGTGGGGCGAATGCAGGTCTACAAGCGCCGCGCCCCCCTCGCGGGCGCCGCGCTCGAGCTCTGCCCCGAGCCCGACGAGAAGCTCGGTTGCAGGGGCTCCGCATTCGTCAGGAGCGCGACCACCGGCGCGGACGGCTCATTCCGGTTCGCCGACGTCCCCGACGGGGATTTCCGGATCCACGTTCGCCCCCCGCCCACCGAGCAGGACTGCGACGGCCTGTTCCGCATCGTGGGCCACTCCTTCGCGCCCGCTCGAGACTGCAAGCCCGATCCGGCCGCTCCGCTCCGCTGCGACCTCGGCCCCCTGACCCAGTGCCTGCCGTTCGAGATGCCGCCGCCACACTGAAGAAACGGCAGCGGAAACGGGAGCGGAAACGGACGCGGTCACGGTCACGGATGCGGTCACGGATGCGGTCACGGGCGCGGTCACGGATGCGGTCACGGATGCGGTCACGGGCGCGGTCACGGAATCGGGAGCGGAAGCGGGAGCGGAAGCGGACGCAGATACGGGAGCGGAAATCTCCGCCTGGGCTGAATCCGACAGGATCTTTCCGTCGACCCGTGGAAGCTTACCAGTGGATGGCCGAATTCGGGTATCTTCCGGGTCATGCTGGCCCGTCGTGCGTCTGTTGTCCTTCTCGCCGCGCTCTGGGGATGTCAGCCGGACACGACGGGGGGAGGCCCCGGCGGGGGGACGACGGGGACCGGCGGGGGCGGGACCGGCGCGGCCGGGGGAGCCGGGGGCGCGGGCGGCACGGAGCAGGGCGGCGGCGGCCAGGGCGGCGTCTCCGAGCCCTGCGCGCCGCCGAGCGCTCCTTCCAGCGGGCCGGCGGAGATCATCAAGGACGCCTCACCGGACAGGATCCTGCTGCGCGGCGCCGTCATCACGCCGGAGGGGGTGCTCCCGCAGGGCGAGGTGCTCGTCGACGGCGAGCACATCCAGTGCGTCGGCGTCGATTGCTCCTGCGAGCCGGGCGCCGGGCAGGCCTCCGTGGTCCAGACGAACGGGATCATCGCGCCGGGCCTGATCGACACCCATAACCACATCCTCTTCGACATCTTCGACGAGACCGACTGGCGCCCCACCCTGCCCGCGACGTGCGCGGCCGCGATCGATTGCGAGGCGTCGCCGTACTGCTCGAACGGCAAGTGCGCCTGCGTGGGCGGCGCCTGCAGGTACACCGACCACACGCAATGGACGAGCGAGGCCGAGTACGGCCTCATGCTCGATTACAAGCAATGCCTCGAGGACGCCTCGCAGGGCAAGCCCGTCTGGTGCCCTCAGGCGCTCGACGGCGGCGGCAGCGTGCGGTGCGAGATGGACAAGTGGGGCGAGCTGAAAGGGCTCGTCGCCGGCACCACATCCATCGTGGGCCTGCCGGGGAGCTCCGCGGCCTGCTTCGGCTCGCTGGCCCGCACGGTGGACGTGCCCCGGAACGACCTGGATACCGACAAGATCCAGACGAGCACGAGCTCGAGCCCGGCGAACAGCACGGTGCACGGTGCCTGCGACAAGTTCGCGAGCGACGAGACGGACGCCTACCTGATCCACCTCGCGGAGGGCGTGAACGACAAGGCCCACGCGGAGTGGGACAAGCTGCTCACCCTGCCCACCGACGATCCGGACGGCGCGCTGGGTTACAAGGGCTGCCTCGTCGCGCCCGAGACGGCGATCACCCACGGCACGGCGCTCACGCCGGCCGAGTTCGAGGTGATGGCGGCGGCCGGGATGAAGCTCATCTGGTCGCCGGCCTCCAACGTGTTCCTCTACGGCGCGACGACCGACATCCCCGCCGCGCGCGCCGCGGGGCTCACCGTGGCGCTGGCGCCGGACTGGTCGCTCGGCGGCAGCCAGAACCTGCTCGACGAGCTGAAATTCGCCCGCGCGTGGTCCGACCAGCACTGGTCGGGCGCGCTGAGCGATCAGGATCTCGTCGACATGGTGACCAGGAACGCGGCCGAGGTGCTCGGCCTGGCCGGCGTGCTGGGCGCGCTCGCGCCGGGCGCGATGGCCGATATCCTGGTGATCTCCGGGGACGCGGCTGATCCTCATCATGCGATCGTGCAGGCGAGCCCGCTCGACGTGGCGATGGTCCTGGTCGGCGGCTCGATGCTCTACGGCGACGAAGCGCTGAGCCCGATCGCGGTGAACCCCTGCGAGGGCGCGGCGGACGGGTTCACCCTGTGCGGCGGCGCCGGGAAGGTGGCGTGCATCGCCGAGCCCGGCGAGGAGCCCGGCGACAAGCTGCCGCAGACCCACGCCGAGATCGAGGCCGCGCTCGAGGGCGCGCTCGCCGGGCTCGACGCGATCCAGCCCCTCCCGCCCGGGGATTGCTCCCCCGCCTGCGCGGCCGACGAGCAATGCTTCGCGCGCACCGTGCACCCCGAGGTCGCCCCCAGCAGCTGCCCCGGCGGCGCCTGCGCCGCGGGCGAGGCCTGCTTCCAGACGACGGTCTCCGGGAGCTATCAATGCCTGTCGGTCCACGCGTGCGCGCCCGCCCGGACGAAGGCGCTCGCGCCCGTGACGCCGCTCCTGCGCTGCCCCTGAGCGCCGGAGCGCGAGCGCTCACCTCGCCCGCCCGGCGCTCCTGTCTCCGGCGCAGTGGTACGTTCTAGTATCACGGTCCCTAAGTTCGTCCCAGGTTGCAGCGCGGT
>CAYQYG010000309.1:0-11188 GCA_964421485.1 uncultured Polyangiaceae bacterium
GATAACCGCTGAAAGCATCTAAGCGGGAAGCCGGCCTCAAGACTAGGTGTCCCGGGCCGCAAGGCCCCTAAAGACCCCTCGTAGACCACGAGGTTGATAGGCCGGGTGTGGAAGCCGAGTAATCGGAGGAGCTAACCGGTACTAATAGGTCGTGCGGCTTGACCATACTTCTAAGGCAAACATCGAAGTCTCGCGCCCGGAGCTCGGGTGCTGAGAAGCGCGACACCACGGTGTCTGCGGACGCGTACCCAAAAGTTCCCGGTGGTGATATCAAGGAGGCCACACCCGATCCCATACCGAACTCGGAAGTTAAGCTCCTTGGAGCCGATGGTACTGCCAGGGTGACCTGGTGGGAGAGTAGGACGCTGCCGGGGTTTTCTTTGAGCCTGCGCCAGGTGTAGACCTCGCGCAGGCTTTTTTTTTGTCCTCGCGGCCGGCCGATGACCGCCTGGACGGCTCGGGTCGCCGGCTGGCTTTCGACCGTGGAGGTGACGGTCCTGGGGGGCCGCTGGGAGGTGCCCGGCTCTAGCGCGCGGCGCCAGCCGCTACGAGAGGCGGGCGGCGTCGGAGAGGGGCGTTCGCCGGTTTGTTTCCTGGACGCCAGGCGTTGCTACGCTAGGTGCGCCTTGAGATCCAGGCACTTCAAGATCGCGGCGATCGCCGGGGCGGTCGCGGGCTGCGCGGCGGTGGTGGGGTTCGCACCGCTCGTGCGGTACGAGGCCGCGCAGATGGGGGAGGGGTACGGGGCCTCCGTCTCGATCGAGCAGGTGCGGCTGAGGTGGGGGGGCGTCGCCATGCGGGGCGTGGACGTGAGGCTCCGCGAGGTGCCCAGCGCGGTGATCAGGCTGGACGAGGTCGATGTGGACCTCGGGCTGGCGGGGAAGAAGATCGCGCTGCGAGGAGGTACGGTCTCGGCCGTGGGGGCGCGGGAGCGGGTGATCCGCGAGCTGGAGACGTGGCGGGCGCTGCACCCGGGCGGGGGCGGCAGCGGAGCAGGCTCCGGGGGGCGCGGAGGGGGGACCGAGGTCGATGGGCTGCGGCTCGTCTGGCAGGACCGGGCGGAAGCGCCGGCAGAGTCGGTGACGGCCAGCGGGGTGCAGCTCTCGCGCGTCGAGGGGAAGACGGTGATCTCGGCGTCCGAAGCGCAGGTGTCCGCAGGGCGCGCGACGGTCTCGGTGAAGGATGGGCAGGTGGAGCTGATCCGCAGCGAGAGCGGGTACCGGGTGGGGGGGCTCTCGGCGGCGGCGCTCGATGCGGAGCTCGCGCTGCCGGAGCCGGTCGAGAAGGTCTCCGCAGGGGCGGACAGGGCGAAGAGCCCGGCGGAAGGGGGGGATGGAGAGATCGAGCGGCGCGGCGCCGCGCTGCGGGAGGCGGTGATCCTGGCCGCGAAAGGGATCGACGCGGCCCTGGCGGCCGGGGCCAAGGTGGACCTCGCGGGGGTGACGGCGAGGTTCCGGCGCGGGGAGGAGCGGCTGGGCGTGGGGCCGGGGAACCTGTCCGTGCGGCGGGACGGCGGAGCGCTGGTGGTGGAGCTGTCGCCCGGGGAGCAGGTGGTCGCGGCGGCAGGCGATGAGCAGCACGCGCTGACGTTCCGGCTGCGGGTGCCGCTGAGCAGCGCGCCCGAGATGCCGCAGGAGATCGTGGCGGACCTGCAGGGCGGGCCGATCTGGCTGTCGACGCTGGGCGTGCGCGAGGGGGATCTGGGCCTGTTCGATGTGGCGCGGGCTTCGATCGTGAGCCGGGCGCGCGTGGTGCTGTCAGGCGACGGGGAGTCGTTGCGGGTCGACGGCGAAGGGAAGCTGAAGAACCTGTCGCTGCGGAGCGCTGCGCTGTCGGAGGAGCCAGTGGCGGGGCTCGACCTCGCGTGGCGGGCGAAGGGGGAGATGCGGCTCGATGGGTCGCGCGTCGACCTGGAGGACGGGGAGGTCGATCTCGGGGCGATCCGGCTGATCGCGAAGGGGGAGTACCGGCGATCCGGGGGCGCGCACCGGGTGCGAGGGGAGTTCGAGGTGCCGCTCTCGGCTTGCCAGTCGATGCTCGACTCGGCGCCGAGGGGGCTCGTCGCGAAGATCTCGGGGATGCGGCTCGCGGGATCGTTCGGGCTCAAGGGGAAGGCGCGCTTCAACACGGCGCAGCTCGACCGGGACTTCGTCCTCGACTGGGACGTGTCGAACACGTGCCGGGTGGTGGAGGTGCCGCCCGAGGTCAGCGTGGATCGATTCAAGCGGGCGTTCCGGCGCCAGGCGTACGGGCCGGAGGGGCAGCGCGTCGAGGTGGAGGCGGGGCCGGGGACGCCGGGGTGGGTGCCGTACGGGGCGATCTCGAAGTTCATGGAGGTCGCGGTGATGACGACCGAGGACAGCGGCTTTCACCGGCACCGCGGCTTCGACGAGGAGGCGATCAAGAACTCGATCCGCGAGAACCTCCGGAGGCGGCGGTTCGTCCGGGGGGCGAGCACGATCAGCATGCAGCTCGCGAAGAACCTCTACCTGGAGCGGACCAAGAGCGTGTCGCGGAAGCTCCAGGAGGCCGTGCTGACGATGTACCTGGAGCAGGAGCTGACGAAGGAGCAGCTGATGGAGCTCTACCTGAACGTGGTGGAGTTCGGGCCGATGGTGTTCGGGATCGGGCCGGCGGCGCGGCATTACTTCAACGCCTCGGCGGCGCAGCTCTCGCTGGGGCAGGCGCTGTACATCTCGTCGATCCTGCCGAACCCCAAGGTGCAGCACTTCGCGGCGGGGGGGGCGCTGTCTCCGGGGTGGAGCAACTACCTGCGCAAGCTGATGGAGACCGCGAACAAGCGGCGGTGGATCACCGACGAGGAGCTCGACGAGGGGTTGCGCGAGATGATCGTGCGCGGCTCGCCGGCGCCTCACCGCGCGTCGCCGGGCGCGCCGCCGGGCGAGATCGGGGACGCTCCGGAGGAGTCGGGCGAGGGGGACTGGGTCGGGCCGTGAGGGTCAGCGCGGGCCCTCGGCTCGGGCGCGCGCGCCCGAGCGGAGGTCGGCGAAGAAGGATCTGAGCAGGTTCGCGCACTCGTCCGCGAGCACGCCGGCCGTGACGAGGAAGCGGTGGTTGAGGCGGGCGTCGCGGCCGATGGCGAAGAGGGTGTCGACGGCGCCGGCCTTCGGGTCGGCGCAGCCATAGACGAGGCGGGCGACGCGGGCGTTGACGAGCGCGCCGGCGCACATGGGGCAGGGCTCGAGGGTCGCGTAGACCGTGGCGCCCTCCAGGCGCCAGTGGCCGAGGCCGCGCGCGGCCTGACGGAGGGCCTCCACCTCGGCGTGCGCCGTGGGGTCCTGGTCGAGCTCGCGCCGGTTGCGGCCGCGGGCGAGGAGCTCGCCGCCGGGGCCCACGATGACCGCACCGACAGGCACGTCGCCCGCCGCTGCGGCGGCCTCCGCCTCGGCGATGGCCTCCCGCATCCAGGCGATGTCCACGCCGGCGTCCAGCCCGGTGGCCTGCGCCGGCGCGGTCCCCCGCGGGACCAGCCCCGCCTCCACATCCTCCGGCATGTCCTGCTCGATCTGGCGCGCCCAGGAAGATTCGAACTTCCGACCCCCGGCTTCGTAGGCCGATGCTCTATCCAGCTGAGCTATGGGCGCTGATTTCCCGGACCCGCGGCGAGCGCCGCGACGTCCAGCCGCCGCGCGCCGCAGCGCGAGGCGAGTGCCGGCGTTTAGGCGGCCTCGGCGGGATTGTCAAGCGAAAGTGTTGAACGCCTCGACGGCGGCGCAGCGCCAGCCTCTTCGCCACCGGATCCGATGCACAAAAGCACGGCGCGCGGCAATCCTCATCTCCCCATCGGGGAGATCAGGAAGGCCGCGCGCTTGTCGTGCTCTTGAAGCAGAAGCGAGCAGGAGCAGGTCAGGTCAAGCTGGTTTCAGGCAAGCTAGAACAATCAGGCGAAGCTCAAGCGCCAAGGATTCCAAGTGAAGGCGTAAGCCAAGAGCGGCGCAGGCGAAGCAGAAGAGAGAAGAAGAAGCGAAGCGAACCCAGGCCCATCAGGAGGAGGACGACCGCGAAACGCTGCAGCCCACAGCGAGGAGCACGGTCGGTCCGGCCTTGAGCAGCGTCCGTGCCAAGCGCCGCCGGGGGGACGCGCGATGCGCTGGTCGTCAAGGCGATGCTGGAGGAATGGGAGCCGCTTCTGGCGGGTTTCGAGCCCAAGCCGCAGCGCTGCGCCAGTCGAGCCCGGGCATCGCTGTCGCGATGGTCGCTACGGTCCGCAATCTTTGCGGACCGCTTGCCGGAAGGTCGGGGCGCAGGGCGCGCCACGTGGAGCGCGACCCGGAGCCCCGGATCACCGGGAGCCGCCGAAGAGGTGGTCGTGAGGGGCCTCCGCGTGACAGCGCTTGCAGAGGGGGAGGCGGCCGCGGTGGGTGGCGTCCCCTGTGGGGGTGAGGATCAGGTACTCCCAGTCGCCGGCATCGCGGTCGTAGCCGGGGGGGTGCTTGACCATCGCGAGGAGGACCACGGGCGCCGGGGCACCGGGGGGGTAGTGCGGCGCGAGGAGCGCGGCGCCGGTGGGGAGGGCGCGAGCACGGGCGAGCGCCGGGTAGCCCGCGGCCCCGGGGTTGATGCGGACATCGGCCTCCAGCTCGCCGGCGAAGTGCTGGGAGCGGCCCCGGGGGACGGCGACGGCGAAGGTCGACATCGCAGGGGCGAGCTCCCAGGGGGCCGGCGCAGCGGGAGGGGCGGGGGCCGCGCTCGATGCGGGGGAGGTCGGGGGGCCGCCGGGCGCCGGGGCGCGATCGCCGGGGCCGATCCATCCGGCCGAGGCGTCGGCAGGGTGAGGCGGTGGGGACGGCGCCGCGCAGGAGAGGGGCGCGGCCGCTGCGACGAGCGCCGCGACTCGGGCGTGGCGCCGCAGCGAGCCGGCTTGGGAACTCACGGGGCCGAGATGCTACGATAGGCGAATGAGAATCTCCCGTTCTCGGCGCGGCTCGGCGTGGCGCGCCGCTCTGGTCGCGGCGTGCGTGGCGCTCCCGGGCGTCGCGCTCGTCGGGGGATCCACCGATGCGGCAGCCCAGACCTCGTCGAGGCGGGCATGGCTCGGGGTGGAGCTCGAGGCGGGGCCGGCGGGCGGGGTGCTCGCCAGGCACGTCGTGACGAACTCGCCGGCGGGGAAGGCGGGGATGGCGGACGGGGACCAGATCGTGTCCGCGGATGGAGTGGCGCTCGACGATCCGAAGCAGCTCGTCGCGCGCGTGGCGCTGGTCGGGCCGGGGAACGCGATCAACCTCCGGATCCGGCGCGGCGGGGCGGAGCGGAACGTCTCGGCCACCCTCGCGCCGTTTCCGGGGGCGGAGCAGATCCTGCGGCTCGACAAGGTCGGGACCTTCGCGCCGACGTGGAAGCAGCCGCTCACCACGGTCGCCGGCTCGGTGCCGGCCAACATCGGGGCGCTGCGCGGGAAGGTCGTGCTGCTCGACTTCTGGGCGACCTGGTGCGGGCCGTGCCGGGCGATGTCGCCGCAGCTCTCGAAGTGGCAGACGACGTACGCGGCGCAGGGGCTCAGCGTGCTCGGGGTGACGAGCGACGAGGTGGCCGTCGCGACGAGGACGGCGCAGGCGCTCGGGATGAGCTACGCGGTCGCGTCGGACAAGGGTGAGGGGACGCAGCAGGCGTTCGGGGTGCACGCGCTGCCGACGATGTTCGTGATCGACAAGAAGGGTGTCATCCGCGAGGTGATGGTCGGCTACGATCCGGCGCGGCACGCGGAGCTGGAGCGCCTGCTGCAGGCGCTGCTCGCGGAGCCGGCGCCGGCCGCGACGCCCTGAGGCGCCCGCGCCGGGTACGCGCCGATGCTGGAGGTCATCGACGCGCTCCTCTGGGCGCTGCGCCGCGAGGGGTTCGCGATCTCGACGGCGCAGGCGATCGACGCGGCGCGCGCCTGCGAGCTCGTCGGCTTCGGCGACCGCGCGGCGCTGCGCGACGCGATCGCGGCGGTGATCGTCGATCGAGCCGCGGATCGGGGGCGGTTCGCGGCGAGCTTCGATCGGTTCTTCGCGCCCGGGGCCGCGCACGCGGGGGACCTCTTCGGCAGGCTGCGCGATCGGGGCTTCTCGGACGAGGAGCTCTCGGCGCTCCGGGACCTCGTGGAGGCGGCGGCGGAGCGGAGCGGTGCGTCGGGGGACGCGCTCGCGCTCCGGGCGCTCGTGGGCGCGGAGGGGGAGCTCGATCACCTGCTCCGGTCGGCGGGCGTCGCGCGCGCGCTGGCGCCGATGACGAGCGCGCTGCAGGCGGGGTTCTTCGCGCAGCGGGTGATGGATCAGCTCGGGGTGCCGGCGGTCGCGGGCGCGCTGGGGCGGATCCGCGCGGCGCTGCGGGAGGCGCTCGGCGACGCGCGGGGCGGCGCGCTCGCGGACGCGCTCGCGGCGGAGCTGTCGAGCATGCGGCGGCGGGTGCGCGAGCACGTGAGCGCGGCGCAGCGGCGCGTGGAGCAGCCGGACGAGGCCGGCGGCGGGCGGATGGATGTGCCGTTCGCGGCGCTCTCCGAGGCCGACGTGGAGGAGGTGCGGCGCGCGGTGCGGCGGCTCTCGGAGCGGCTCGTCGGCGCGGAGCGGGTTCGGCGGCGGCGGGCGCGGCGCGGGCGCATCGACCCGCACCGGACGCTCAGGCTGAGCTTCCGGACGGGCGGGGTGCCGTTCCTGCCGGCGCGGCGGGTGCGGCGGCGCGATCGGCCGCGGCTCGTGCTGCTGTGCGACGTGTCAGACTCGGTGCGGATCGCGTCGCGGTTCATGCTCGAGCTCGCCCTTGCGGCGCACGAGCTCTTCGATCGGACGCGCTCGTTCGTGTTCGTGAGCGAGCTCGGGGAGGTGACGTCGCTGCTCGAGGAGCTCACGCCGGCGCAGGCGTTCGCGCGGATCCACGGCGGCGCGGTGGTCAGCCGCGCGCACAACTCGAACTACGGCCGCGCGCTCAGGGCCTTCGAGGCCCGCCACGGGCGCGAGGTCGACCGGCGGACGACGATCGTCATCCTCGGTGACGGGCGGACGAACTACCTGCCGGACGAGGCGGAGACCGTCCGGCGGCTGCGGGACCGGGCGCGGGCGCTGCTCTGGATCTGCCCCGAGGGGCCGGGATCGTGGGGGGCGGGGGACAGCGCGATGCTCCGGTACGCGGCGGCGGCGACCAGGGTGCTGGTGGCGCGGACGGGGCGCGAGCTCGAGGCGGCGGCGCGGGAGGTGGTCGCGCGGCGCGCTTAGGGCTATGGGAGCCCGCCATGGGTCTTGACCAGAAGCTGAGAGAGCTCCTCGCGCGCGTGGAGAAGGGGGGCGCGCAGAAGTACCACGACAAGAACCTGGAGCAGGGGAAGCTCTTCGCGCGCCGGCGCGTGGAGCTCTTGCTCGACGAGGGGAGCTTCATCGAGGACGCGGCGCTCGCGAACGCGGTGGACCCGGAGCTGCCCGCGGACGGCGTCGTCACCGGCAGCGGGACCATGGACGGCCGGACGGTGTGCGTGATGGCGAACGACTCGACGGTGAAGGCCGGGTCGTGGGGGCGCCGCACGGTGGAGAAGATCCTGCGCGTGCAGGAGACGGCGCGGCGGCTCCGCTGCCCGCTGCTCTACCTCGTCGACTCGGCGGGCGCGCGGATCACCGACCAGATCGAGATGTTCCCGGGGCGCCGCGGGGCGGGGAGGATCTTCTACAATCAGGTCGGGCTGAGCGGCCAGGTCCCGCAGGTGTGCCTGCTCTTCGGGCCGTCCGCCGCGGGGGGCGCGTACATCCCGGCGTTCTGCGACATCGTGGTGATGGTCGAGGGGAACGCGAGCATGTACCTCGGATCGCCGCGCATGGCCGAGATGGTGATCGGCGAGAAGGTGACGCTGGAGGAGCTCGGCGGGGCGCGGATGCACTGCTCGGTGTCGGGGTGCGGCGACGTGCTCGTGAAGACCGAGGAGGAGGCGATCGCGTTCGCGAAGCGGTACCTCGCGCTCATGCCGCGGCACGGGGAGGAGGCGCCGCCGCGCGCCGAGCCGCGGCCGCCGAGGCCCGCCGCGCGCCCGCTCGAGGAGGTGATCCCGGTCGACGAGAACAAGCCGTTCGACATGATGGCGGTGATCGACGCCGTCATCGACGAGGGGACCTTCATCGAGATCAAGAAGCTCTACGCGAAGGAGATCATCACGGGCCTCGCCCGGATCGAGGGGCGGCCGGTGGGGATCGTCGCGAACCAGCCGAAATACAAGGGGGGCGTGCTCTTCGTCGACTCGGCGGACAAGGCGGCGCGGTTCATCTGGCTCTGCGACGCGTTCAACATCCCGCTGCTCTACCTGGCCGACGTGCCGGGGTTCATGATCGGGACGGTGGTGGAGAAGCAGGGGATCATCCGCGCGGGGGCGAAGATGATCGCGGCGGTGAGCGAGGCCACGGTGCCGAAGCTCTCGGTCGTCGTGCGCAAGGCGTACGGCGCGGGGCTCTACGCGATGTGCGGGCCGGCGTTCGAACCGGACGAGTGCATCGCGCTGCCCACTGCGTCGATCGCGGTGATGGGGCCGAGCGCGGCGGTGAACGCGGTCTACTTCAACAAGATCCAGGCGGTCCCGGCGGGGCCGGAGCGGGACGCGCTCGTGGCCAAGCTGCGCGACGAGTACCGGGCGGACATCGATCTCGAGAAGCTCGCGAGCGAGCTGGTCATCGACGGGATCGTGCCGGCGTCCGATCTCCGGCGCGAGGTGGCGCGGCGCTTCGAGCGCTACGCCGGCAAGGTCGAGGAGCGGCCGCGCAAGAAGCACATGGTGCCGCCGGTCTGAGGTGCGGGCGCGCGCCGTGGGTCGTCGTGCCCGAGGGCGCGCCCGCGCCCGCGCCCGCGCCCGGCCGCAGGTGATAGAGTGCGGGCGTGCGCGCTCATCGCTCCTCGGTCCTGCTCGCGGCGCTCGGCGCCCTGATCCCGGCGGCGGAGGCGCGCGCCGACGCGCCCGCGGCGTCCATCGCGCGGCTGCTCGCGTCGCCGCGGCGGGCGCACCCGCTCGCGGACGCGACGGGGCGCATCGCGGTGATGGCGCCGCTCCCGGCGGGGGTCGACGCGCGGGCGCTCGGCCTGTTGCCCGTGGCGCCGGGCGTCGGGGCGATCCGGCTCGCGCCGGAGGACGTGGAGGCGTTCGCGGATGCGCACCCGGAGCTCACGCTGCTCGCCGGGCCGCCGCGGCAGCCGCTGCTCGACAAGTCGAGCACCTGGACGCACGCCGAGGAGTACCGCGGCGCGACGGGGCAGGCGGGGGAGGGCGTGATCGTCGGCGTGATCGACACGGGCTTCGACGTGACGCACCCGGACCTCCGGGGCGCTGACGGAAAGACGCGGATCCGCTGGATGCTCCAGGCCACCGGGCCGCGCGGGCTGCATCCGGAGCTCGAGAAGGAGTACGGGTGCACCGATCCGGCTCAGACGTCGTGCGCGGTCTTCGCGGCCGAGGACATCGACGCGATCATCGCGAGCGACGATCCCGGGGCGCCCCGGGACGTGTCGGGGCACGGGACCCACGTGGCGTCGATCGCGGCCGGCAACGGCGGCCCCTCGGCGGGCGTGCCGCGCTATGTCGGCGTGGCGTCGGCGGCGACGCTGATCGTCGCGGCGCCGTCGGCGTCCGGCGGCTTCCAGGACCCGGACATCCTCAACGCGGCGCGGTTCATCTTCGACCGCGCGGACGAGCTCGGGATGCCGGCGGTGGTGAACCTCAGCGTCGGCGGCGATTTCGGGCCGCACGACGGGACGAGCCCGCTCGAGAAGGGGCTCGCGGCGCTGGTCGGGGACGACAAGCCGGGGCGGGCCATCGTGGTCGCGGCGGGCAACAGCGGCACGCTCTACCGGGTCGACGGTGACGGGCCGATGGGGATCCACACCGAGGCGCACGTGTCGCCGAGCGCGGTGACGCGGGTGCCGATCCGCTCGCCCGCATCGAAGAGCGGGGAGGGGTACGTGTGGATCACGTTCCAGCCGGGCGACGAGGTCTCGGTGGGGCTCGAAGGGCCGGGCGGCGAGACGTGGATCGACCTCGTCGATCCGGGCGACGAGGCCGGCTACGAGGACGAGGACAAGGGCACGAAGGGCGCGGTGATCAACGCGCTGGCGAACGGGAAGTCGCCGCTCACCGCGGACACGAACAGCGCGGTCGTCGCGTGGGAGGGCGCGTGGGACTCGGGAGAGCTGGCGGTGCTCCTGCAGGGCAAGGGCGACGCGCAGCTCTGGCTCGTGGGGCAGGGGGACGTCTCGACGACCACGGGCGTCGGGCTCCAGTTCGTGCGGGGGTTGAAGCAGGGGACGATCAACGTGCCGGCGAGCCACCCGGGGCTGCTCGCGGTGGGCTGCACGATCAACAGGATCACGTGGACGCCGTTCGGGAGCGCGAGGCTCGTCCAGCTCGGCGAGATCGGGGGCGAGGCGGCCGAGGTGGACAGCATGTGCTACTTCAGCTCCGCCGGGCCGACGCCGGCCGGCTATCCCAAGCCGGAGATCAGCGCGCCGGGGGGGTTCGTCGTGGCGGCGATGTCGCGCGACGCCGATCCGCGCGTGGTGAGCGGCGGCCTGTTCAACGGGCCGGGGTGCCCTGATTCGAAGCCCTGTTACATGGTCGACGAGCGGCACGCGATCGCGGCGGGCACGTCGATGTCGGCGCCGCAGGTGTCGGGCGCGGTGGCGCTGCTGTTCCAGCGCGATCCGAACCTGACGCAGGCGCAGGTGACGGAGATCCTCCAGGCGGGCGCGGGCTACCCGACGGGGCGCGTGCCGCATCCGACGCAGCTCGGGCCGGGGGAGCTCGACCTGCGCGGCGCGGATCAGGTGCTGGCGACGGAGTCCGCGTCGGGCGTCGATCCGGCGATCGACCGGAGCTGGTACGTGCTCTCGAGCGCCTATGCGCGGCCGGATCCGGCGTGGCCCGTGTGGGGCACGATCGAGCTCCGGCGCGCGGACGGGACGATCGCCGGCGGGCTCGACGGGACCAAGCTCTCGGTCTCGGTGACGGGCGGCTCGGTGGTCAAGGCGCTCTCGAAGGTGCGCCATGGCCTGTTCCGCTTCGCCGTCGCCGCGCCGCGCGGATCGGCGGGGACCACGATGACGGTCGACGTGCTGTACGACGGGGTCTCGCTCGGCGCCCGCGAGCTGCCCATCGGCACCGACGCCTGGACGGCGACGGGCGAGGTCGACGCGACGAGCGCGGCGTGCTCCTGCGCCGCGGTCGGCG
>CAYQYG010000310.1:0-11161 GCA_964421485.1 uncultured Polyangiaceae bacterium
CGAGCGCTCCCGCACCCTGCACGACCTCGACGCGCACGCCGACGCCTCCGCCGAGGCCCTCACCTATTTCCCGCGCCCCGAGGAGTTCGCGCTCCGCCCCGACGCCTACCTCGAGCAGATCCGCCGCATCAAGGCCGCGACCGGCCTCCCCGTCATCGGCTCGCTCAACGGCACCACCGTCTCCGGCTGGCTCGAGCACGCCGCCCTCATCGAGCAAGCCGGCGCTGCCGCGCTGGAGCTCAACGTCTATCGCGTCGTCACCGACCCCGACGAGCCCGGCGCCGCCGTCGAGGCCCGGATCATCGATATCCTGAGCGCCGTCAAGCAGCGGGTCCGGATCCCCGTCGCGGTCAAGCTCTCCCCCTTCTTCTCGTCCCTCCCGAGCTTCGCCCGCCGGCTCGACGAGGCCGGCGCCGACGGCCTGGTCCTCTTCAATCGCTTCTACCAGCCTGATATCGACGAGGAGGCCCTGGAGGTCACGGCTCGCCTCGAGCTGTCCACGTCCTCGGAGCTGCTCCTCCGCCTCCGCTGGCTCGCCATCCTGAGCGGCCGGATCCGCTGCACCCTCGCCGCGAGCGGCGGGGCACACACCGCCCGCGACGCCATCCGCGCCATCATGGCCGGCGCGCACGGCGTCCAGATGGTCTCCGCCCTCCTCCACCACGGCCCCGGCGCCCTCCGCGCGGTCCTGGACGCCGTGCGCGCCTGGATGGAGGAGCACGAATACGAGTCGCTCGCCCAGATGCGAGGCAGCATGAGCCTGGAGCGCTGCCCCGATCCCGCCGCCTTCGAGCGCGCCAACTACATGCGCGTCCTCCACAGCTTCCACACCTGATCAGGCCTCTCCCGCTCTCCCCGCCGGAGCCGGTCCACCTCAGCCCGCGAGGCGCAGAGGCCCCTCCACCGCCAGCGGCACGACCTCGGCGCCCCCCGCTGCGGCGACGAGCACGACCCCGCCGGAATGGCTCACCTCGGCCCGCAGGAGCTCCGCTCCCAGCTCTGAAAACCGCGGCGAGAGCCCATCCAGCAGCCCTGCGAGCCCGCCCCGCGCCATCACCCCGAAAAGAACGGGCCTCCGCGGCACTTCCGCCTCCAGCGCCCTCCGCAGCACCCGGTCCGGCTCGGGCCGTCCATATCGCCGCTCGATCGCCAGCGCGAGCAGATATCCGGTCGGCTCCGCCAGCGTGACCACGTAGGCGGCGAGATCCTCGCCCAGCCTGCCCCGGTCCGCCCGCCGGAGCAGCTCCACGAGCACAGGTCGGAACGCCTCGAGCAGCGCCTCCCGCTCCGCGCTCACGAATCCTTGTCCTCCCCCGGCCGCGCCTGCTCCCGCGCCGCCCGCGCCGCCGCCGTCACCTCGAGCCCGCCCGGCACGAAGTCGGTCCCCTTCTGCACCCGGTCGTTCCAGGTCTCCGGCGCCCCCCTCGACGCCTCCCGCATCGTGATGCACCCCGCCACAGGACACACCAGCGCGCAGAGGTTGCAGCCGATGCACTCCGCCTCGTCCACGAACGGCACCCGCGCCCCCGCCGGCGCCCCTGCCCCGAGCGCCGCCCGATCCGGGATCGCCGCCGGGACATGCGTGTGCCCCGCCGCCCGAGCCTCCGCCTCCGTCCGCCCCGGCAGATGGATGCATTGATGCGCCCCATCCAGGCAAGCGACATAACAGAGCTGACACCCGATGCACTTCCCGGGATCGATATCCGCGATCACCCGGTAGGAGAGGTCCAGATCACCCCACTCCAGGTATCTCGGCACCGCCCTCCCGATCAGCTCATTCACCGACTTCATCCCGTGCTCATCGAGCCAGTCGGACAGCCCCTCGATCATGTCCTCCACGATCCGGTACCCGTAGTGCATCACCGCCGTGCACACCTGCACCGTCGTCGACCCCAGCGCCATGAACTCCGCCGCGTCTCGCCAGGTCGCGATCCCGCCGATCCCCGAGATCGGCAGCTTCCCGCACCTCGGATGCCGCGCGAGCTGGCTCACGAGGTGCAGCGCGATCGGCTTCACCGCCGGCCCGCAGTATCCCCCGTTCGTCGACGCCCCGCCCACCCGCGGCAGCGGCACCATCCGCTCCAGATCCACCCCCATCAGCGACTTCACCGTGTTGATCAGCGAGATCGCATGCGCCCCCGAGCGCACCACTGCCTCGCCGGGCTCGGTGATATCACCCACGTTCGGGGTCAGCTTCACGATCACCGGCGTGCTCGCGAGCTCGACGGCCCAGCGCGCGATCTCCTCCAGCACCTTCGGCTCGTTGCCCACGGCCGAGCCCATCCCGCGCTCGCACATCCCGTGCGGGCAGCCGAAATTCAGCTCGAGGCCGTCGACCCCCGCGTCCTCGACCTTCCGGATGATCTCCCGCCACTCCTCCTTCGTCTCGACCATCAGCGACGCGATCAGCGCGTGCTTCGGGTACCGCCGCTTCACCTCGCGGATCTCCCGCAGGTTCACCTCCAGCGGCCGATCCGTGATGAGCTCGATGTTGTTCAGGCCCATCAGCCGCGTGTTGCCGTAATCGATCCCTCCGAAGCGGCTCGACACGTTCACGATGGGGTTGCCGAGCGTCTTCCAGACCGCCCCGCCCCACCCCGTGTCGAAGGCGCGCATCACCTGATCACCGGTGTTCGTCGGCGGCGCAGAGGCCAGCCAGAAGGGGTTCGGGCTCTTGATTCCCGCGAACTCGACAGACAGATCGGCCATCGCTCAAGCTCCGCTCAGCACGTTCGGTTGATCGCCTCGTCGATCGCCAGCGCCGCCACGCGCGCCTCGGCGACCGCGTTGACGACCTCCTTGCCGCCGTTCACGCAATCGCCGCCGCTGTACACGTGCGGGTTGCCCGTCCGGCCCGTCGCTGGATCGACGACCACCCGCCCCTTCGCGTCGAGCGCCACCCCCTCGAACGCGAGGGCCACCGCGGTCGCCCGGCTCTGGCCGATCGCGACCGCGACGAGATCGGCCGGCAGGACCTCCTCGCCGCCCGCCGCCGGCTTGCCATTCTCGGCCCGCGCGAACCTCACCCCGACGAGCTTGCCGCCCTCGCGGAGGATCTCCACCGGCACCCGCCGCTCGACGAGCCGCGCGCCGTGCGCGCGCGCCGCCTCGAGCTCGTGCGCGTAGCCCGGCATCTCGTCCTCGCCCCGCCGGTACACGATCGCCGCGTCCACGCCGAGCAGCGCGAGCTCGTGCGCCACGTCGATCGCCGTGTTGCCGCCGCCGATCACCAGCGCCCGCCGCACGCCCTCCAGCGACAGCCGCGGATCCGCCTTGAGCCGCTCGATGAACGCCGTCGCCCCGACCACGCCCTCGCCGTCCTCGCCCGGGATCCCGAGCCGCGAGTCGTCGCCGAGCCCGAGGCCCAGGAACACCGCGTCGTACCCGGCGAGCAGGTCCCGCGCCGCGATCTCCCCCTCGCCCCCCGGCTCCGCGACGACGGAGACCCCGGTCCGGAGCTCGATGTCGCCGAGCGAGAGCACCCACGAGAGCTCGCGCAGCGCGTCCTCGCCCTTCATCTTGTACGGCGCGATCCCGAGCGTGTTCAGCCCGCCCGGGATCGACCTCCGCTCGAAGATGACGGCCCTGTGCCCCGCGAGCGCGAGGTACCCGGCCGCCGCGATCGACGCCGGCCCCGCCCCGACCAGCGCCACCTTCTTCCCGGTCGGCGCCTTCGGCCTGAGCAGCGCCGCGTCCTTCGCGAGCGCCGCCTCCACCGCGTGGCGCTGCAGCCGCCCGATCCGGATCGGGTCCCGCCCCCACGCGTTGTACACGCACGCGCCCGCGCAGAGCACCTCCACGGGGCAGCACTGCCCGCACGACTGGCCGAGCAGGTTCGCGCCGAGGATCGCCCGCGCCGCCCCCCTCACGTTGCCGGTCGATATCTTCCGGATGAACGCCGGGACATCGATCGACGTCGGACACGCCTTGATGCAGGGCGCGTCCACGCAGTACAGGCAGCGGTTCGCCTCGGCGATCGCCTCGGCCTCGCTGTAGAGCGGCTTCTTGTCCTCGAATCGCTCCTCGAGCCGACCCGGGGGGAGCGTGAACGGCGCGGTCATGGCAGGCACCTCGACGATTGACGAATTTTCGGCCCTCAGGAGCGCACGGCCCGCGGGAAGGCGTCCAGCTTGCGCGGCAGGTAACGGCCCGCGCCGCGCTGGACGTCCAGCTTCCCGTCCTTGAACTGCACCCGGCCGTTCACGATCACGTGGCTCGGCTTGCCCTTGATCTCGAAGCCCTCGAAGATGCTCCGATCGCAGCGGTGGTGGTGCGTCCTCGCCGAGATCGTGTCCGTGGCCGCCGGGTCGAAGACCACGAGATCGGCGTCCGCGCCCGGCACGATCGAGCCCTTGCGCGGGTACAGCCCGAAGATCTTCGCCGGCTGCGTCGCGAACAGGTCCACGAAGCGGTGCGCGTCGATCCGGCCCGCGAGCACCCCGTAGGTCCAGAGCAGGCCGAGGCGGTTCTCGACGCCCGCCGCGCCGTTCGGGATCTTCGTGAAATCGTCCTTGCCCATGTCCTTCTGGCCGACCTGATTGAACGGGCAATGGTCGGTCGCCACCGTCTGGATGAGGCCCGACGCGATCCCGGCCCAGAGCGCGTCCTGGTGCCCCTTCGGCCGGATCGGCGGGCTCATCACGTACGCCGCGCCCTCGAAGTCCGGCTTGTCGTACACGGAGTCGTCGAGCAGGAGGTACTGCGGGCAGGTCTCGGCCATCACGAGCTGGCCGCGCGCCCGCGCCTCGGCGACCGCCGCGAGCGCCTCCTTGCAGGTCAGGTGCACGACGTAGATCGGCTCCCCTTGCAGCCGCGCCAGCATGATCGCGCGATTCGTTGCCTCGCCTTCGACCGGCGAGGGGCGGCTCTCGGCGTGGTACCTCGGCGCCCGCTTGCCCTCGGCGAGGAACCGCTTCTGCAGCGCCACCACCGCGTCCCCGTGCTCCGCGTGCACGGTCACGAGGCCCCCGAGCCGGCTCGCGGTCTCCATCACCTGGATGAGCTCCACGTCGTCCACGCCGATCGCGCCGCGGTACGCCATGAAGGTCTTGAACGACGGGATCCCGTGCTCGCGCACGCAGGCCTCCATCTCGGAGGTCGTCCGGTCGCCGAACCAGGTCACCGCCATGTGGAACGCGTAATCGGAGACGGCCTTCTTCGCCTTCTCGTTCCACATCGCGAGCCCGTCCAGGAGGTGCTGCCCCCGCGCCGGGATCACGAAATCGATGATCGACGTCGTCCCGCCCGCCACCCCGGCCGCGGTCCCCGTCTCGAAATCGTCCGAGCTCTCCGTCCCCATGAACGGCAGCTCCATGTGCACGTGCGGATCGACCCCCCCGGGCAGCACGAGCTGCCCCGAGGCGTCGATCACGGCGTCCTCCGCCTTCTCCTTCGAGAGCCCCGCCCCCACCGCCACGATCTTCCCGTCCTCGCAATAGACGTCGCCGACGAAGCGATCGCTCGCCGTGATGACCTCGCCGTTCTTGATCAGGATTCCCATGACGCCTCTCCCGCAACGAATGGATCGAAATGGAACACGGGAGGGGCGCCCCGCCGCGCCCCTCCACCCCGGAGCCTCCTCGCGCCGCCGCTCAGGGCAAGAGCTTGGTCAGGTCCTCGTACGTCTCGGGCCGCCGGTCCCGGAAGAACTGCCAGGTCCGGCGCACCTCCTCGATCATGTCGAGGTCCATCTCCGCCACCACGAGCTCGTCCTTGTCCTCGCTGCCCACCGCGAGGAAGTTGCCGCGCGGATCGCAGAAGTAGCTCGTTCCATAGAAGCGCCCGATGTTCCACGGCGCCTCGGTCCCCACCCGGTTCGAGGCCGCGATGAAGTAGCCGTTCGCCACCGCGTGCGCCGGCTGCTCCAGCTTCCAGAGGTACTGCGACAGCCCCGCCACGGTCGCCGACGGGTTGAACACGATCTCCGCCCCGTTCAGCCCGAGCAGGCGCGCGCCCTCCGGGAAATGCCGGTCATAGCAGATGTACACGCCGATCCGCGCGTACCGCGTCTGGAACGTCGGATAGCCCAGGTTGCCCGGCTTGAAGAAGTACTTCTCCCAGAAGCCGTTCGTGTGCGGGATATGGTTCTTCCGGTACTTGCCGAGGTACGTCCCGTCCGCGTCCACCACGGCCGCGGTGTTGTAATAGACGCCGGCGATCTCCCGCTCGTAGACCGGGATCACCATGGCCATCTGGTACCTCTTCGCGTACTCGGACAGCCGCTCCACCGTCGGGCCGGGCACGGCCTCGGCGATGTCGCACCACCTCGCGTCCTGCGACGGGCAGAAGTAGGGCCCGTTGAAGACCTCCTGGAGGCAGAGGATCTGCACCCCCTTCTTCCCCGCCTCCTCGATGAGGGGCAGGTGCTTCTCGAACATCGCGTCCCGGATCACCGGGACCGGCGCGCTCGCGTCGTTCACCGGGTTCGAGCACTGGATCAGCCCGCCGACAACCTTCCTTGCCATCAGAACCACCTCGTGATCACGACCTTGCGCTCGGTGTAGAAGTCGATGGCCGTCGAGCCATTCGCCTTGGTGTCGCCGAAGAACGATCCCTTCTGCCCGCCGAAGGGGAAGAAGGCCATCGGGGCCGCGACGCCGATGTTCACGCCGACCATGCCCGCGCGGACGCGGTGCCGGAACTCGCGCGCCGCCTTGCCGCTCGTCGTGTAGATCGACGACGCGTTCCCGTAGCGGCTCCGGTTCGCCATCTCGATCGCCTCGTCGAGCGAGCCCGCGCGCATCAGGCACGCGACCGGCCCGAAGATCTCCTCGGTCGCGATGGTCATGCCCGGCCGCACGCCCTCGAAGATCGTCGGCCCGACCCAGTTGCCGCCCGGCAGCCCCGGGACGGTCGCGCCGCGCCCGTCGAGCAGGAGCGTCGCGCCCTCCTGGATCCCCCTCTCGATGTACGAGAGCACGCGGTCCCGGTGCGCCGCCGAGATCACCGGCCCCATCGTCACGCCGGGCTTCGACCCGTCGCCGAGCACGATCGCCCTCGCCGCCGCGAGCAGCCCCTCGCGCATCCACTCGTACGCCTCGCCGACGCCCACGATCACGCTGCCCGCGAGGCACCGCTGCCCCGAGCACCCGTAGATCGACTCCGACAGGTTCGCCGTCGCCTTCGCGCGGTCCGCGTCCGGCA
Source organism: uncultured Polyangiaceae bacterium (assembly GCA_964421485.1). Lineage (GTDB taxonomy): Bacteria > Myxococcota_A > Polyangia > Polyangiales > Polyangiaceae > CAYQYG01. The sequence continues at coordinate 7,144 of CAYQYG010000310.1, forward strand.
TCACCACGAGGAAGTTCTTCGCGCCGCCGAGCGCCTGCACGCGCTTCCCCGCCTGCGCGCAGCACGTGTACACGTGCTGCGCCACCGACGACGACCCCACGAACGACACCCCCGCGATGTCCTCGTGCGAGCACATCGCGTTCACCACGTCCCTGCCGCCGTTCACGAGGTTCACGACCCCCTTCGGCAGCCCGATCCCGTCGATCAGCTCGAAGATCCGCCGCTGCGAGAGCGGCACCTGCTCCGAGGGCTTGAGCACGAACGTGTTCCCGGTCGCGATCGCGTACGGCAGGAACCAGAGCGGCACCATCGGCGGGAAGTTGAACGGCGTGATCGCCGCGAACACCCCGAGCGGCTGCCGGATCGCCTCGCAGTCGATCCCCGCCGCCACGTCCTCGAGCCCCTGCCCCATCATCAGCGCCGGGATCCCCGCCGCGTGCTCCACGTTCTCCACGCCGCGCCCGAAGTCGTTCCTCGACTCGAGCAGCGTCTTGCCGTGCTCCGAGGTGCAGATCGCCGCGATCTCGTCGCGGTGCGCGTCGAAGACCTCCCGCAGCTTGAACAGGTACCGCGCCCTCACGACCGGCGGCGTCGCGCTCCACTCCGGGAACGCGGCCTTCGCCGCCTGCACCGCCGCGTCCAGGTCGCCGGCGGTCGACAGCGGCACCTGCGCCAGCACCTCACCCGTCGCGGGGTTCTTCACGTCGAGCAGCGTCGCCCCCGACGACGGGACCCACGCACCGTTCACGTAATTTTCCAGCACGCGCATTCAGCTACCTCCCCGCTGCCGCGGGAGCGATCCGGCGGCGTGCCCACGCGACGGCGCGCGGCGCCCCGGGCCATCGAATCCAGTGACCGGATAGCGCTACATGCGTCCGGCCCCCGCCGTCAAGCTCGCCGGCCCGCGCCATGGAATGCGCCGTCTCGTGCTACAACCGGCCCCCCCATGCCCGACCTCAGCCCGTTCCTGCACCCCGACGGCTGGATCACCCTCGCGACGCTCAGCGCCCTCGAGATCGTCCTGGGGATCGACAACATCGTCTTCCTGTCGATCATGGTCGCGCGCCTCCCGCCGCGGCAGCAGCCTGCGGCGCGCCGCATCGGCCTCGTCCTCGCGCTCGCCATGCGCCTGCTCCTCCTGCTCACGATCTCGTGGGTGATGAGCCTCAAGGCCGGCCTCTTCACCGTCTTCGGCCGCACCTTCTCCGGCCGCGACCTGATCCTCCTCGGCGGCGGCCTCTTCCTGCTCGCGAAGTCCACGCACGAGATGTTCGACAAGCTCGAGGTCGAGCACGAGGAGAAGGATGCCGCGAAGAAGGGCAGGAGCGCGTTCGTCGGCATCGTCGTGCAGATCATGCTGCTCGACATCGTCTTCTCGCTCGACTCGGTCATCACCGCGGTCGGCATGGCGAAGGACGTGGTCATCATGGTGATGGCGATGTTCGTCGCCATGGGCGTGATGCTCGTCTTCGCCGGCGCGATCGGCGCGTTCATCGAGAAGCACCCCAGCATGAAGATCCTCGCCCTGAGCTTCCTCCTGCTCATCGGCGTGGTCCTCATCGCCGACGGCATGGGCCAGCACATCAGCAAGGGCTACATCTACTTCGCGATGGCGTTCTCGCTCGGCGTGGAGCTCGTCAACATGCGCCTCCGCCTCCGCCAGCGCGCCCCCGTGCACCTCCACGCCCGCTTCGAGAAGGCCGGCGCCCCCGCCTCGTCCCGGACCTCGGCCGCCCCCCCGGAGAGCGGCTGACCGCGCCCCCGCGGAGCGAGCGCGGAGGCGGGCGCGCGCGGCGGCGCAAACGGACGCGTCCGCCGCCACGGCCCCGGGCGCCGCGGCGGACGCGGCCCGCGGCCACGGAGGCTCGACGGCGGCCCCTCCGCGCCCCAGAGCAAATCCCGAGGCATCCCGCCTCGTAGCGAGGACGCGTGCGCGAGGATTCTGGCCCATCAGGGCGAGCACGGCGGGTGATCGTCGTCGACGACGACGAGGCGATCGTGGAGACGCTGGAGGATCTGCTGGAAACGGAGGGCTATCAGGTCGAGGGCTTCACCGATCCGATCCGCGCGCTGGAGCGCCTCCGCGCCGGCGCTGCGCCGGACGCCGTCGTGCTCGACTGCATCATGCCGGGCCTGGACGCGAAGGGCTTCCTCGACGCGCTCACCGCCGAGGGCCTGCGCATCCCCGTGGTGCTCGTCACCGCGCTCAGCGATCCGGCCTTCTGCGTCGACACCGCGCACCCCCTCGCGGCCGCCCTGATCAACAAGCCGCTCGACCTCGACCAGCTCGTGGACACGCTCGCGCGCGTCGCGTGCAAGCGCGCCGCGCAGCCCTGACAGGAGCGAGAGGGGCCCGGAGGGAGGCGGAAAAGCAGGAGATCACCTCGACTCCGGCACGAGATCGATCGCCGCCGGCGGCCTCCTGACGCGCGCCGCTCCCGACCGCTCGAGGTGCGCGAGCACGCCGAGCACGCCCGCCTCGTCCCACGCGTCGCCGATGATCTGCAGCCCGATCGGCAACCCCGCCGGATCGACCCCCACCGGCGCGGTCGCTGCCGGCAGCCCCGTCAGGTTCCCGAGGAACGCATACCTGCAGAGCCCGTCGAGCGCGACCGGATCGCTGAACCCCGCCCGCGCCTCCTGCTCCGAGCAGGGCGGCGCGGTGATCGCGGTCGTCGGCAGCGCGAGGAAGTCCACGCGCCGGAGCGCCTCGGCCACCTCGCGCCGCAGCCCCGCGCGCAGCCGCTGCGCGTCGAGCTGCTCGAGCGCCGTGAACCCCGACAGCACCGCGAACACGAGCCGGAGGTCATCGCCGAGCTTGTCCCGCTGCTCGATCCACGCCCGCCTGTGCGTCGCGAGCGTCTCCGGCCCGATGGTGCAGTACCCGATCCGCGCCGCGTGCGGCGCGAGGTGCAGCCGCACCGGCACGATCTCCGCTCCATCCCGCGCGAGGGCCTCGAGCGCCGCCCTCCCCGCCCGCGCGACCTCGACCGAGGCGTGGCTCCACTCCTCGTCATCGACCCCGATCCGGAGCCCGCGGACCCCGGCCCCGAGCAGCGCCCCGAACCCTCCCGCCGGCGGCGGCGGCGCCCAGAGCGTCAGCTCGTCCTCCGGATCCGGCTCCGAGGCCACCACATCGAGGAACGCCGCCAGATCCGCAGGCGAGGCCCCGATCGGCCCCGCGTGCGCGACCGATCCCTTGAACCCGTCCCCCGCCCTGCTCACGCGCCCGAACGTCGGCTTGATCCCGAAGACCCCGTTGAGCGCCGAGGGGATCCGGATGGATCCCCCGCCGTCCCCGCCCGCCGCGATGGGCCCGAGCCCGAGCGCGACGCCCACCGCCGATCCCGTCGACGACCCCCCCGCCGCGCGCGAGGTGTCGTGCGGATTGAGCGGCATCGACGCCGAGGGGTTGTACCCGATCGGCGACATCCCCCACTCCGTGAGCACCGTCTTGCAGACGAAGACGGCCCCCGCCGCCCTGAGCCGCGCGACGACGGTCGAGTCACGCCGGAGCGGCGATGGATCCTCGCACCGGGTGCCGAGCGTGGTCGGCAGCCCCGCCACGTCGAACTCGTCCTTCACGAGGAAGGGCACGCCGTCGAGCGGTCCGATCGGCGCGCCCCGCAAGAGCCGATCGGCCGCCGCGCGCGCCTCCGCGATGGTGGCGTCCTCGAGGAGGCTCTGCGCGATGTTCAGCGAGGGCCGCCGCGCCCCGAGCTTCTTGATCTGCTCGAGCGCGCGCTCTGCCACGGCGAGCGGGGTGGTGCTCCCCTCGCGATACGCGCGGCCGTAGGTCGCCGCCGTGCGCGGCCAGGGGCGGGGCGGCTCGTCTCCCGGAGCGCCCGCGTCGCGCCGCCGCGGCGGGCGCGCCGAGAGCGGCTTGTGGTCCATCGGCACCTCCCCGCGGTGCGCCTCGGGCAGGGAGGAGAGGAGATCGATGTCGAGGCTGCGCCGCATGATCATCCGCATGGCCGCGCTCGTCGCGGGCGCCTCGGCCGCGGCCCGCGCAGCGGCG
>CAYQYG010000311.1:0-3195 GCA_964421485.1 uncultured Polyangiaceae bacterium
AGGACGCGGACCCAGGCGCCGGCCCAGCGCGGGTCGGCCTCGGCGAGCGGCTGGCCCGCGGCGCGCTCGGCCTGCGCGCGCGCCTCCTCGCGGCTGCGGGCCCCGCCGCTCGAGGCGTCGGGCTTGCGGAAGGGATCGGCCTCGGGCGGCGCGATCCACCACGCCGCCCAGAAGAAGCGCCGCCTCCGCGTGGGCACGACCGAGAAGACGCCTGTGAAGAGGGCCGCCCGGGCGGTCATCGTCTCCCTGTACCACCGTCGAGCACGTGACCTGGAGCATCTATCCCGGCCTCAGCTCGAAGGACCGGGCGAGCGGCCGCGAGAGCACGAGGCGGCGCACGGAGATCCAGGAGGTGACCGCGACGCGGCCATTCCTTCTGACCTGGCCAGATGCGACACTCCCGGGCGCCCATGCGCCGCTCCCTGCTCCTCCTGCTCGCCCTCGCCCCGGGCCTCGCCGCGTGCAGCCCCGCCTCCACGACGCCCGCCCCGGCCTCGCCCGCCGTGGTCGCGGTGGCGCCCGCGCCCGCGGCCGCGGCCGAGGAGGCGCCGGCGCCCGAGAAGGCGCGCCGGCCGTCGCCGCCCACGGGCTACGTGGAGATGAGCGTCGTCGCGGTCGTGCCGACGCCGAACAGAGGCGCCGCCGTCCTGCTCGGCGAGACCGGAAAGCGCCTCGTGGTCCCGATCTACGTCGGGGGTACCGAGGCGCACTCGATCACCCTGCGCATGAACAAGGAGCGCCCCGAGCGCCCGCTCACCCACGACCTGCTCGACTCCGTGATGCGCGAGCTCGGCGCCGAGCTCGTGAAGGTCCAGGTCGACGAGCTGCGCGACGAGGTGTTCATCGGGAGCGTCTTCCTGCGGTGCGAGGGCAAGCTCATCGAGATCGACAGCCGCCCCTCGGACGCCATTGCGCTCGCCATGGGCAACGGCGTGCCGATCTTCGTCGCCCAGGATGTCGTGGACAGGGCAGGGGAGGAGAGCCCCGAGGTCCCGCATTGATCGATCTGTCTCGTCCCGTGTGACGAGGCGCTCGAGCGCGGCGGCCCGGTCGAGGGCGGAGCGGCCGACCTGGTCCGGAGTGGCGCGGAGGCCCGGCGAGGTGCCATGTTCCCGGTATGGTCCGACTGGAGCTCGCCGGCGCCGACTCGCGGATCCTGTCGCCGCTCTGCGCGCGCTGCCCCCAGGGCCCCGCCGGCTGCTGCGCCAGCCCCCCGGCCTTCGCCTGGGCCGATATCGGCCGCGTGGTCCTGCACGGCGGCCTCGAGTGGCTCCTCGGGGAGATCCGCGCCGGCCGGCTGCGCCCGGGGGCTCGGGGCCTCTCGATCCTCCGGCCGGGTGAGCCGGCGAGGTGCGCCTATCACGAGGCGGCCGGGTGCACGATCCCTCCCGAGCGGCGCTCGGCGACCTGCAACTACTACCTCTGCGGCGACGCGCTCGAGGCCGGCGGCGAGCCCCAGGCGGCGCGGGCGGCGGTCGAGACGCTGACCGGGCTCTACGGGCGGTGGGATGTCGAGATCGGCGAGCGCGTGCGGGGGCTCTGGCCCGAGGGGCCGGCGTGGGATCAGGCGTTCCTGGAGTGGCTCGGCGAGGAGCAGCGGCGGCGCCTCACCCGGGATCGGCGGGCGCTCGGGCGGCTGCGCGGGTGAGCGTTCAACGTTTGGGGCTCCGGGTCGCCTGACGGCGCCCTCCCCCCCAAACCCCGGCTCGACATCCGGGGCTCCGGGTCGCCTGGCGGCGCCCTCCGCCCCAAACCCCGGTTCAACCAGGCTTCGGCGGCGTCCAGGCGGTCGCGGCCAGATCGCCCTCCTCGTAGCCGAAGTAGATCGCCGTCTGCTTCATCATGAACTGCACGCCCTCGGGGCTCGCCAGGTCGACGCGGTAGGTGTTGATCAGCCGCACCGACTCCCTGAGCCACATGTCCCACGCCTCCTTCGAGACCTCCTCGTAGATGCGCTTGCCGAGCTCGTTCTTGTACGGCGGCCTCGGCAGCCCAGGAAGATCCTGACCGAGCTTGCGGCAATGGACCATGCGCGGTTCCGACATCGATCGCTCCTCTCCTCTTCTTTGCGGGCCTTCTTAGCACCGGCAGGGCCGCGCCGTCTCGCCGCCCGGTTCGGGATCGGGGCAGCGCGGGGGGGCCCGGGTGGATTCGCCGGGGGGGGCAGCCCCTATGGGGCGAAGGGGGCCTCGGGCAAGGTCTGGAGCGCTCGGGGGTCGGCGATCGCGCGGGCGATCGAGGGGCCCAGCTCGGCGGAGCGGCTGGACGGGACGCACAGGGGCGGGCGGGCGGCGCGCTGGAGCAGGATCGCCGAGGCGCCGCTCCAGAAGGCCGGATCCGCGGGGGAGCGGCGATCGGCCGCGGCGTTCACGATCATCTCGAGGCCGGCGAAGACCACGTTGGCCACGAGGCCCATCTCGCCGTCGGCGCCCTCCCGGCGCTCCGCCGCGAGGCCGGTGACCTCGCCCCAGCGGACCCAGTCGACGCGGCCGTCGCGGCCGACGGTGATGGCCCGGTAGGTCGTGATCGCGAGGGCCCGGGCGCGGGGGCGCGGGGCGCGCGCGGCGAGGAACAGCAGCCCCGCCATCACGGCCAGCAGGAGGAGGGCCCCGGAGGCGCACACCAGCGTGATGACGAGGCCGCCCACGAAGACCGCGATCGCGCCGAGCACGAGGACCGCGGGCCCCAGCAGCACGAACGTCATGATGGTCGCGAGCATCGGCCCGTGGTTCACGGGCGGGCGCTCGTACGCGATGACGCGCTCGCCGGGCTCGAGCGGGACGCCCTCGACCGTGCGGTGGTGGCAGTGATCCACGGCCGGAGAGCTTATCACCGGGCGCCGGAGCCGCGCGCAGGGGGGCGGTACGGACGCTCGCAGCGGCTCGCCGGTCCTGAGCGAGCGCGAGCGGGCGCCGTGCATCGGTCCCGACGACGGAATTTTCCACGCTGCCTCGCCTCACGGTGAGGACCCGGCGAGTTTGCGCTACAGGTTAGCCCCCTCGGGCGCCGGTCTGGCGCTCAGGGTCCCCGGGTCGCCTCCGGCGCCCCTCCGCCCCGAACCCAGGATCATGACCACCAGCCCTCCTCTCAGCCCCGCTCCCTCCAGCGCCCCGCCGCCCCATGGCCCCATCCGGGCCCTGCTGCTCGAGAACATCCACCCGAGCGCGCACCACCTCTTCCGGGCCCACTCCGTCG
>CAYQYG010000311.1:3295-11107 GCA_964421485.1 uncultured Polyangiaceae bacterium
CTGCTCGAGAACATCCACCCGAGCGCGCACCACCTCTTCCGGGCCCACTCCGTCGAGCTCGACGTCCGCAGCGGCGCGCTCAAGGAGGACGAGCTCGCCGGCGCGCTCCAGGGCGTCCACCTGCTCGGCATCCGCAGCAAGACGCGCGTGACGGCCCGCGTGCTCGACGCGGCCGCCGACCTGCTCTCCATCGGGTGCTTCTGCATCGGCACGAACCAGATCGACCTCGCCGCGGCCAACCGGCGGGGCGTGCCCGTCTTCAACGCGCCCTTCAGCAACACCCGGAGCGTCGCCGAGCTGATCGTCGCCGAGCTCATCGCGCTCGCGCGGCAGCTCGGAGACCGCTCGCGCGAGGTCCACCAGGGCGTGTGGCGGAAGATCTCCGACGGGTGCCACGAGATCCGCGGCAAGACGCTCGGCATCGTCGGCTACGGCCACATCGGCCAGCAGCTCGGCGTGCTCGCCGAGGCGCTCGGGATGCGGGTCGTCTACCACGACATCGTGGCCAAGCTCCCGATGGGGAACAACCGCGCGCTGCCCACGCTGGGCGCGGTGCTGGAGCACGCGGACTTCGTGTCGCTGCACGTGCCGGAGACGCCGGCCACGCGCGGCATGATCGGCCCCGACGAGCTCGCGCGCATGCGGCGCGGCGCCTGCCTGCTCAACGCCAGCCGCGGCACGGTCGTCGACATCCCCGCGCTCGCCGGCGCGCTCAAGAGCGGGCACCTCGCGGGCGCCGCGGTCGACGTCTACCCGGAGGAGCCGGAGGGGACGACCAGGGAGTTCCGCACCGAGCTCCAGGGCCTGCCGAACGTCATCCTCACGCCGCACATCGGCGGCTCGACCGAGGAGGCGCAGGAGGCGATCGGTCGCGAGGTCTCGCACACGCTGACGCAGTTCTGGAGCACCGGCGCGACGACCGGCGCCGTGAACTTCCCCCGGGCCGAGCTGCCGCCCCACCGCCACACGCACCGCATCCTGAACGTCCACCGCAACGTGCCCGGCGTGCTCCGCGACGTGAACCGGATCGTCTTCGACGTCGACGCCAACATCGAGGCGCAGATCCTCGCGACCGACGCGCAGATCGGCTACCTCATCATGGACATCGCGCAGGACGTCTCCGCCGAGGTCAGCGCGCGCATCGCGGCCCTCGAGACCAGCATCCGCACCCGGGTGCTCTACTAGTTGCAGCGGCCCACGTTGAGGTTGCAGTTGCCGCTCGCGCACTCGGCGCCGTCGGTGCAGATGGAGCCCAGCGCCTTCTTCGGCTGGCAGGCCGCGGACGCGTCGCAGTAGTGGGTCGCCGGGCACGGCAGGTTGGCGCCGCACGCATCGCACAGGCCGGCGGTGCAGCTCTCGGTCATGCACTCGTCCGGAGCCGCGCAGGCGGCGCCGCCCTGCAGGCGGACCACGCAGGCGCCGGCGGAGCAGCGGTAGCCGGGCACGCAGCCGGTGCTGTCCGCGCACACGTCGCACACGAGCGGGCTGCCGACGCAGCGGTTGCTCAGGCACTGGTTGTCGGCGGTGCACGTGCTGCCGCTCGCCTTCTTCGGCGCGCAGAACGGAGAGAAGCAGTACTCGAGCGGGGAGCACGCCGCATCGTCGCCGCTGCAGCTGCAGAGAGAGGTGCCGGGAAGCGCGATCAGGCAGTTGTTGCTCAGGCACTCCATGTCGTCGATGCACGTGCTCCCGGCGGCGCGCTGCGCCAGGCACTGCGAGCCGGCGCTGCAATAGGCCCCGGCCACGCACTCGGCCTGCTGGGCGCAGCTCGTCCGGCAGGCCGTGGCGTCGCAGGTGTACGCGCCGCACGCCGTCGTGCCGCCGGCCGCGCACACGCCCGGGCCCGCGCAGACGTCGGGGCTCGTCTGCTCGCCGTCGGCGCACGACCCGGCCGCGCCGCAGGGCGTCCCGGGCGCGTAATAGCGGCACGCGCCCGCGCCGTCGCACGCCCCGTCGTGGCCGCAGGACGCCGCGCCCTCGTCGGCGCACTCGTCGTCGGGATCGGAGCCGGCCGCGATCACGCCGCACTCCCCGTCGGCGCCGGAGCCCTTCTTCGCCGCCGAGCAGGCCGTGCACGCGAAGTCGCAGGCGATGTTGCAGCAGACGCCGTCGACGCAGGCGCCGCTCGAGCACTCCGCCTCGGCCCCGCAGGCCGCGCCCTGATCCTTCTTGGGAAGGCAGACCGAGCCGGGGCCACAGTAGCTGTCCGCCGCGCAGTCGGCCTCGGTCGAGCACGCCGTCTTGCACTGCGTCGCGCCGCACACGTAGGGGGCGCACGCGGTCGCGCCGCCGGCCTGGCACGCGCCCGAGGCGTCGCACGTGTCCGGGTTCGTCTGGATCGCGCCCGCGCACGAGGGCGCGCCGCCGCAGACCGTGCCCACCGCGTACCTCCGGCAAGCGCCCGCGCCGTCGCAGGTCCCGTCGTGGCCGCAGGTGGCCGCGCCGTCGTCCTCGCAATCGCCGCGCGGGTCCGCGCCCTCGGCGACCGAGCCGCACAGGCCATCCTGCCCGGACCCCTTCACCTCGGCCGAGCACGCGGCGCAGAGGCCGTCGCACGCCGACTCGCAGCAGACGCCGTCGACGCAGTGGCCCGTCTGGCACGCCGCGTCCCCGCTGCACGGCTCGCCCTGGCACGCGGCGCAGCCGGGGCCGCAGTCCACCCCGGTCTCGGAGCCGTTGCGGACGCCGTCCGAGCAAGAGCTCGCCGGCGCGTCGTCACCGCAGCCTGCAGCGCCGAGGACCGTGACCAGGAGCGCCCACAGCGTGACCCGAGCACGTCGCTGACCCATGACAAGCCTCCCTTGGGTCCAAGGACCTCCGCCGAGAGCCGCAGACTGCTGGACCCGGGCGACCGGGTCAACGGCGAACGCGCCGCGATGCCGCGTCCTGCCCCTTCCGTATGCCCCCCTCCACTTGCCCCCTTGCCGCTGCGGCGCTACCGCGCCCGCATGAGCGGGCTTCCCCGAGCCTTCACCGACGCCGCCCGGAACGAGCTCTCGGCGGATCTCTTCACGGATGACCCGGCCGATCTCGCCGTGTTCGGCCGGGACTGGACGCAGGTCCACGAGCCCAGCCCCTCGGCGGTGGCGAGGCCGCGGTCGACCGAGGAGGTCTCGAGGCTGCTCCGGCTCTGCTCGGCGCACGGGGTCCCGGTGGTCCCGTCCGGCGGGCGCACGGGCCTCGCCGCGGGGGCGGTCGCGGCGCGCGGCGAGCTCGTGGTCTCGCTCGAGCGGATGCGGCGGATGGATCCGGTCGACGCGCTCGGCGCGACGGTGCGCGTGCAGGCGGGCGCCGTGACCGAGGCCGTGCACCGGCACGCGGCGCCGCACGGGCTCACCTGGCCCGTCGATTTCGCCTCGAAGGGCTCGAGCCAGGTCGGCGGGAACATCGCCACCAACGCGGGGGGCGTGAAGGTGATCCGCTACGGGCTCACGCGGCAATGGGTGCTCGGCCTGCAGGTGGTGCTCGCGAGCGGCGACGTGCTGGAGCTGAACGGCGCGCTCGAGAAGAACAACACGGGGATCGACCTTCGCCAGCTCTTCATCGGCAGCGAGGGCACGCTCGGGATCATCACCGAGGCGACGCTGAAGCTGACGCGCCTGCCCGGCAAGCTCGACGTGCTCCTCTTCGGCGTGCCGGACCTGGCCGGCGTGCTCGCGCTCTTCCGCGAGGCGCGCTCGGGGCCGTTCGTGATCATGGCCTACGAGTTCTTCACCGAGCGGTGCATGGCCCGCCTCCGGCGGCACCGGAGCGTCAAGACGCCGCTCGAGGCGCCGAGCGACTACTACGTGCTGCTCGAGGTGGAGCGCGGCGCGCCGGAGGCGCTCGATGCCTGGATCGCGTCGCTGTTCGAGCGGGGGGTCGTGACGGACGGGACGCTGGCGCAGCACGCGTCGCAGGCCGCGGACCTCTGGGCGCTGCGGGAGGGGATCAGCGAGAGCCTGTCCGCGACGGGGCTGCCCCACAAGAACGACGTGGCGCTGCCCGTGCAATCGCTCGAGCCGTTCTGCGCGGAGCTCGAGCGGCTCTTCGAGGAGCGCTATCCAGGCTGGGAGATCGCGCTGTTCGGGCACATCGGGGACGGCAACCTGCACGTGAACGTGATGAAGCCCGACGGGCTCGACAAGGCCGAGTTCCTGAAGAGGACCCACGAGGCGGACCACGCGATCTTCTCGCTGGTGAAGCGGCACAAGGGGAGCATCTCGGCGGAGCACGGGATCGGGCTGCTCAAGAAGGACTACCTGGGCTACTCGCGCTCGCCGGAGGAGCTCGCGATCATGCGGGCGATCAAGCGGGCGCTGGATCCGGCGAACCTGATGAACCCGGGGAAGATCCTGGACCCGTGAGCGCCGCGAGGGGCGGGCCCGCCTCCGCCTGCCCCGCTTGACAGCGCCCCGGGCCAGGGGCACCATAGGGCCGCGCTCGATCGAGCGAGAAAGGACGGATGCGCGATGACTGTCGTCGACCTTGCCCGTTGCTCGCTGCCCGTCCTCGCCGCCGCGAGCGCACGCCGCTGAGCAGCTCCCCCGGCCGGGGCGCCGGAGCGCAGCGCGGTCTGTCCGCGCGTGGCTCCGAGCCTCGACGGAGGTGACGTCGCTCGCCGCGCGCGTCCGTTCCGCGCCGATCCGGCCTTCTGGCCGATTCCGCGCGCGCTCGCGTCCGAGCAGGCGACGGCCGGGCTCCCCGCCTCGGTCCGCCGAGGCATCGCCGCGCCTCGGTTCGCCGAGGCCATCCAATGGCGCCGGCCCGGAGCTCGAATCCAATGGCTCACGATTCCGATCTCATCGATTCCGATCTCATCGATTCCGATCCTCACGATTCCGAAACCGATCTCTCCCTCGCCCGGCTCGGCTGGGGCGGCTTCTTCGAACGGCAGCGCGCCGCGCTGGACGAACCGCTCGTGCCCGCCCGCGTGGCCGGCGGCGGGTCGGGGCTTCACCGCGTCCTCACCGCGGAGGGGCCTCGGCTCGTCCGGCTCGCCGGCCGCATCCTCCACGAGGCGGTCGACGCCTCGGCCCTGCCGGCCGTCGGCGACTGGGTGGGGCTACGGCCGGAGGCGCAGGTCCTCGCGCACCGCTTCGAGCGGCGGACCTGCCTGCTCCGGAAGGGCGCGGGGCGCCGCGCCGAGGCCCAGGTCCTCGCCGCCAACGTCGATGTCGTCTTCATCGTCAGCTCGCTCAACGCCGATTTCAACCCGCGGCGCCTCGAGCGGTACCTGGAGGTCGTGCTCGAGAGCGGCGCGCGGCCGGTCTTCGTGCTCAACAAGGCCGACCTCTGCGACGACCCCGGGCGCTGCCTCGACGCGGTCCGGGCCGTCGCGCCCGCGGCGCCGGCGGCGCTCGTGAGCGCGCTCGAGGAGCGCGGGCTCGACGCGCTGCGGGAGCACCTCCGCGAGGGCGAGACCGCCGCGCTCGTGGGGTCGTCGGGCGTCGGCAAGTCGACGATCGCCAACCGCCTGCTCGGGTCGAGCGCCCTGCACGAGGGCGCGATCCGCGCGCGCGACGACCGCGGCTGCCACACCACCACCGCGCGGGAGCTCTTCGCGCTGCCCGGCGGCGGGCTGCTCGTCGACACGCCCGGGCTGCGCGAGCTCTCGCCCTGGTCCCCGGGCGAGGGCGGCCCGGCCGGGTTCGACGATATCGCCGCGCTCGCCGAGGGCTGCCGGTTCCGCGACTGCGGGCACGCCGGCGAGCCGGGCTGCGCGGTCGCCGCGGCCCTCGAGGACGGCCGGCTCGACGCGGGCCGCTACGAGGGCTTCCGAAAGCTCGAGGCCGAGGGCCGGCACCTCCGCGAGCGCAGCGACGCCCGCGCCCGCGCCGAGAGCAAGCGCCGCCACAAGGCGATCAGCCGTTCGATCCGCAAGCACTACGCCGCGAAGTGACGGCGGGCGGCTACGGCGCCGCGGAGACGTCGAAGCGCAGCCGCGTCGTCCTCGTCGCCCCGCCGGGCTGGCCCGCCACGAGCTCCGCCTCGACGTGCCGCGCGATGCCTTTCGCGGGCGCGTCCATGCGGTAGACCTGCTCCTCGTTCACGATCACGGTCTCGCCGGTGTCGAGCCGCGTGGGCCCGTGGATGCCCGAGCGCCGCTCGACCGAGAAGAGCTCGCCGGGCGGCGCGACCAGGGTGAAGCGGAGCTCGTCCCGGGCCCAGCGCGCCCCGCCGCCGACCGGCTCCGCGGGCATCACCGGCAGGAGGTTCGACGCCACCTGCACCACCGCGCCGCGCACGTAGTCGGCCGAGCGCGGCTCGGCGGCGTCCGGGAACGTGATCTCGGGCAGGTCGGTCTCGCCCGTCCCGTGGAAGCGCTGCGCGAAGCGCAGGCCCACGGCCGACTCGATGCGCGGGATGTCGGCGGCCGTCGTCTCGGCGCGGCGCACGGTCAGCTCGACGCGATCGGCCGAGGGGTAGCGCACGTCGAGGCGGATCGAGGCGTGCTCATCCTGGAGGGTCTCGGAGCCGCGGGTGAGGCGGCTGTCTATCTCGAGCACGGCCTGCTCCCTGCGCCCCGGGACGAAGGCGAACCGCGCGGCCGCCCGCGGCTCGCGGCCGGCGTCGAAGAGGCGGATCCGCGCCGCGCCGGCGCCGGCCGCGGCGGCGCCGGCGTCCGCGGCGCGCTGCGGATCGCGGGAGCTCTCGCAGGCGGTGAGGGCGAGCGCGGCCACGATCGCGAGGAGGCGCACCGCGCGATGGTACGCCACAACGGCCCGCGAACGGGGTAGGATGCTCGAGTGACCCCCGCTCCGCCTGACCCGGATCCGCGCGCGTGGCAGGCCAGCGTGCTGCTCGAGATGGCGAGCCGCCTCGGGCGAGGCGATCCGCCGCTGCCCACCGACGTGATCGCCGCGCTCGTCGACGAGCTCGAGGCGCGCATCGACGGCGAGGCCGTGACCGAGGCCTGGGCGCTCCAGGGGAGCGAAGAGGGCACGCCATGGGAGAGCGTGAGGGCGCGCGCCCTGCGGTGGTGAGCGGCCGCCCGCGCGAGATCCGCGTCCTGCAGCGCGCCGAGCACGACCTGCTCGCGCTGGGCGCCGCGGATCGCGAGGCCGTCGCGCGCCGCGTCGACGCGCTCGCGGCCGATCCGATGCCCCGCGGCGCGCTGCCGCTGCACGGCGCCGCGGAGGGCCACCTCCAGCTCCGCGTGGGCCGCCTCCGCCTGCTCTACCGCGTCCGCCACGACGCGATCCTCGTCGTCGCGATCACGGGGGGGCCGGTCTAGCGCGGCGATCCGCCTGGAAAGAGCGGCGCTCCGGTGCGGCCGCGCGGCGCGCCCTTGCGCGGTGCGCCGGTCCCGGCTACCGTGACGGCGCACTCACGAACGTCACTGGCCGTCGACACGGACGCTTTCAACAGCGGCTCGATCGGAAGACTGGACGACGCACCGTGTGAATGCGCGGCAAGGCCGCGCGATGCGCGTCTCCCGTTCGATTCGTTGCGGCTTCATCGGATGGCGGGCCTCTTGCGCTGCGGCGCACAAGGAAGCCGTGTTTCTGAGGTGTTCCATGGGAAATCGTCTGTACGTCGGCAATCTCTCCTTCAACACGACCCGTGAGACCGTCGAGGCCGCCTTCTCGGCGGCCGGCGAGGTCCGCGAGGTCTCCATCCCGACCGATCGCGAGACCGGCCAGCCGCGCGGGTTCGCGTTCGTGACGATGGGCTCCGCCCAGGCCGCGACGAGCGCGATCTCGCAGCTCAACGGCGCGATGCTGGACGGCCGCGCGCTGCGGGTGAACGAGGCGCAGGAGCGGCCGGCGCGCTCGGGCGGCGGCGGCGGCGGCTACGGCGGCGGCGGCGGCGGCGGCTACGGCGGCGGCG
>CAYQYG010000312.1:0-11017 GCA_964421485.1 uncultured Polyangiaceae bacterium
CGCAGCCCATGCTGCAGTTCGGCGCAGACACGGGCGCCGACGCGCCGACGCCGGCCACGACGGAGCCGACGCCGCTGCCGTGGCGCGGCAGCACGTTCACCTGGAACCAGGCCGGCACCACCACGATCTTCGGCATCGGCCGCGACAACATCGGCGGCGAGGGCGAGTTCTACGGCTGGGATTTCACCTTCCGGCCCAACTACTTCCTGATCGATCAGCCCAGGGACAAGGTCACGGCGTCGGCCGAGATCGGCTGGGCCACCGAGCTCACGAACAGCGACACGACCGCCGATCGCAACGAGACGCAGTTCAAGGACATGCAGCTCGGCGTGAAGTACACGCGGAGCATCTGGCAGAGCGAGGGCGCGGACAGGGGCGAATACTCGACGAGCGGCGGCCTCGCGCTGCGCTTCCTCCTGCCCACGTCGCCCCTCAGCTACAACACCGGCAAGTACCTGACCCTCGCGCTCGGCCCCGACCTCAGGCAGACGGTCAAGCTGCTCGGCTCGAAGGCCGACGGCTTGAACAACCTCACGATCGGGCTCGGGCTGACGTACGCGCACCTCTTCTCGCGCTCGTACACGCCGACGAACGAGGACCTCCGGCGCCCGCGGCAGAACGCGACGGGGCAGACGATCGAGTCCGATCAGCTCCGCGGCTCCTCGTTCGACATCGACCGCCTGACGACGAGCCTGATGCTCGGGGTCCCGCTCTACAAGGACCTCGAGCTGCAGACGGCCTTCCGCCTGATCAGCCGCTGGAAGCACGCGTGGGAGGGCGGCGACAACGGCGACTGCGTGCCGATCCAGAACCAGGCGTGCGCGCCCGTCGGCCGCGTGGAGGACGCCGCGACGTACCTGCCGAGCACGTCCTTCGATCTGGCGCTGAGCTACCCGATTTACGAGGTCGTGGGCCTGACCCTCGGCTACAGCAACAGCACCACGCAGCTCGGCGAGGACGGGCAGCGGCGCAACATGTTCTACAGCCCCGACGCGCAGTTCTACCTCGACATCACGGCGAACCTCGACGCGATCTACACGAAGGCGACGCGCCGCAACGCGCCCAGGGCGAGCGCCTCCTCGAAGCCCGCCAAGAGCGGCCTCTGACCTCCGCGGGGGCGCCGCCGGCTCCCCCGCCCACCCCCACCGGTCCAGGTAATTTCAGCGCGCCGGGGCTACGCCGTCGCGCGGAGCTCGCGCGCGAGCTCGCCGCGCGGCGTCGCGCCATCCAGCAGGCCGGACGCCATCGGGCCCGCGAGCGCGGCGCGCGCGACCTCGGCGCCGCGCTCGATGTAGCGGCGGCGTAGCTCCGCGTCGAAGAACGCGGCGAAGGCGTTGCCCTCCAGGGCCTGGGAGGCGCTGGGTCGGATCGTGATCACCTCGACACGGCGCCACCCGAAGGCGCGGGCGATCTCGTCGCGCACCGCGGGCGAGAGGCGGCCCTCGCGCACGAGCGCGTCGAGCTTCGCGAGCTTCTTGTTCACGGCGTCCGCCGCCTTGAGGTCGCGGAACAGGCGCTCGTGGATCAGGATGTCGGCGAGCTGCAGGACGAGGTTCGCGCCCTGCATCGGCGCCGCGGGCTGCGCCTCCGCGGGGTGCGGATCGACGACGATGACCACGTCCGAGCCGGAGCCCTCGATCGCGCAGCGGATCGGGGTGTTGTTCACGGCGCCGCCGTCGACGCACGGCCCGAGCCCCTCGACCTCCACCGACGCGAAGACCAGCGGGAAGGCGGCGGAGGCGACCGCCGCGGCCGCGATCCGGTCCCACCCCTCCTGCGTGTCGAAATCGGCGTCGCGGAAGGCGGCGACGTGCTCGTACGTCGTCGCCGCGCTGCCCCCGGGATCCAGACGGCCGCGGAGCGGCGAGACGACGAGATCGAGGCCGATCGGGCGGCCCGCGCTCGTCCAGCCGAGGACGGCCTCCTTCACGAGGCGGCGGATCTTGCGCACCGACGAGAGGCCGTGGCCGCCGAGGACCTTCGCGGGCGAGACGCTGAAGACGTCCTCCCAGCCGGCGCCCTCGCGCCAGCGCTGGACGAGCCGCTCCGCGGCCTCGCGCTCCTTGTCGGCGCGGATGCCCGCGGCGTAGACGCACGCGTTCAGCGCGCCCGAGCTCGTGCCCACCACCTTGGTGATCCGGATCCCGAGCTCGGCGATCACGGAGAGCACGCCGGCGTGGAAAGCCCCCTTCGCGACCGCGCCCGCCAGCACGAGCGCCGCTCCGGGCGCCGCCCCCGCCCCGCCGTTCTGTGCGTCGTCCATCCGGGCCAGCGTACCAAGCCGGGGGCGCGCTCGCGAGCCCGGCGCTCTCCGCAGGCGGGGCGACGGGGCGCGGGGCGCACGGCGCCGAAGGCGACCCGGAGCCCCGCACGTCGATGCTAGCCTGCGCGCATGAACGCACCCCGCATGACCGCCGGCGCGCTCCTCGTCGCCGGCGCTCTCCTCACGTTCGGCTGCAGCACCCCCAAACCGGAGCCGGAGATCGCGTCCTCCGCGCCGCAGAGCGGCTACGCGGAGCGCTACCCCGCGGATCTCCAGGCGGCCGCCGCGGACTTCGGGGAGCGCGAGGGCGCCGCGAAGCAGATCGACGGCGAGCTCGCGGGCTACCCCGGTCAGCTCAAGGACCCGAAGTGGGCGCACGTGCTCGAGATCGTCGAGCAGGCCGACGCCGCGGGCAGGAGCTACGACTACGTCGAGCGCGTCCGCGAGGTGCACGGCGCGAGCGGCTTCTTCTCCGAGGGCAAGGACGAGATCACCAAGAAGGTCGCCGGCGCCGCGCAGTACGCCGCCCGCCAGAAGGGCTGCGACGTCGACGTGTCCGGCGCCGCGGCCCACGCGCTCAAGGAGTCGGTCGAGCGCGAGCTCGAGCGCTACCTGCGCGAGCGCAACGAGGCGCACCGAAGCATCGAGCGCTACCGCGCGTCGCTCGGCAAGGAGAACGCGGCCGCGCTCGAGAAGCAGGCCGACTCGATCAGCCTCGCGAGCTACCTCGTGCACATCGATCTGGTCGAGCGGAAGGTCCGCATGCGCCGCGTGATCGAGGAGCTCGACGCCGTGAAGAAGTCCACCGACGACGCGATCGCGGCGGAGCGCGCGTTCCAGGGCGAGGCCGGGCGCACCGAGGACGAGAAGAAGGCGTCCGAGGCGCGCATCGAGGCGCTGAACAAGAGCAAGGCGCAGCTCGACTCCGCGGCCGAGCAGGCGAAGGGCGCGGCGGAGCGCCTGGAGGAGCGCGTCGCGGAGGCGCAGAAGCACCACGCGGACGCAATGCAGAAGCTCGTGGCCGCCATCCGCCAGAAGGGCGGGATGCCCGCGGCGGACACGGCCGAGAAGTAAGGAGCAGCCACGCGCGGCGCGCGAGCGCGTGGGGCGCAAATGGAGCGCGCGGGGCGCAAATGGAGCGCGCCACGGCCCCGTCGCGATCGCTTTACAAAACCCTCGGTTCGGGGCAAAGGACCGCGCATGGCCGAGGACAGCAGGGCGTTCGACGCGGAGGTCGCGCGCGCGCTCGAGGCGGTCGGCGCAGGCGCGGCCGATCCCGCGCTCGACGGGCTCGCGGATCCGGCGGGCGCGGCGCGCGCGCTGGCCGAGCTCGAGGGCGGCAGCGGAGGAGCGCAGCTCCTGCGCGCGGCCCCGGAGATCGGCGAGGGCGGCGAGGACGGGTTCGGGCCGACGCCGACTGATCCGATCTGGGTCCGGATCGAGGCCGGATCGACCCAGGTGAAGCTCGCGCCCCTCCGGCTCGCCGCGGGTGGGCGCGCCGAGGGGCGCGAGGCGGCGCGGGTCGTCGTGACGTCGCGCAGGCGCCCGTGCTGCGACTCCGCGGGCTGCACCCAGGAGCGGACGCACGCCGAGGCGTGGCTCGCGCTCGAGGGCGAGGGCCTCGGCGGGCGGCGGCTGCTCGTGGCGGAGGCGCGGGACCTCGACGGCGAGCGCGCGGAGGCCCTGGTCGCGGCCGTCACGGCCCCCCTCGCGGGCGCGCTCGGCGTCGCGCTCGAGGCGCCCGCGGGCGCCGGAGGGCGCCCGGGAGCCCCGGGCGTCGAGGCCGGCGAGCCTCTGCTCCCCGCCGCCGCGCTCGCGCGCTTTGCCCTGCGCGCCGAGGGCGATCCCGCGGTGCTCCGCGATCACGCGAGCGCGGGCCCCCGCGCCTCGGCGGCGCGCAACACGGGGATCGGCGTCGCGCTGATCGCCGCGGCCGTGGCCCTCTGGATCCAGGTGGCGCGCTCCCTCTCGGCCGGCGACCGGGGCGCCGCCGTCGGCGTGGGCGCCGCCGCGGCGCTGCTCTCGCTGGCCGGCTACACGTTCCTCGGCGTCGCGCGCTTCGCGTCCGCGTATGTCGCCCGATCGAGCCCGGTCGCGTGGCTCTCGCGCGACCGCTTCGTCGTCGCGCCGTGGGTGAGCCGCGCGGGCGCGATCGGCCTCCGGCCCGAGGGCCGCTTCGGCGCGGCGATCGCGGTCGGCGAGCTCCGCGCCGTGAGCGCGCACCCCCGCGGCGATCGCTGGGTGGTGGAGCTCGACACCGAGCACGGCCCCTTCGACGTGCTCCGCACGGGCGACGAGGCGGTCGCCCGCTACTGGCGCGCCGCCTTCGAGCGCACGGCCGCGGCGGTGCGCCACCCGGGCGGCCCCTCGGCGCGGCAGCGCCTGCGCGCGAGGGCGCAGGGCCAGCCGCTCTAGCCCCGGAGGCTCGCCGCCGCTGCGAGCAGCACCTCGGAGATGCGCCCGATCTCGTCCTCGGTGGTCTGCCGCCCGAGGCTCAACCGGATCGCGCCGAGCGCGTCCTCCTCGGCGATGCCCATCGCGAGGAGCACCGGCGACGCGCGCTCCTCTCCGGCGTGACAGGCCGAGCCCGTGCTGAACGCGACCTCCTCCCCGACCGCCGCGAGCAGCGCGGACCCGCGCACGCCGGGGAAGCGGCCGTTCACCGTGTTGGGCAGCCGCGGCACGCCCGCGCCGTGCACGACGAAGCCGCCCGCCGTGAGCCGCGCCGTGAGCTCGTCCCGCAGCCGCCGCTGCCGCCGCGCCTCCTCCTCGAGCGTCTCCATCGCCATCGCGGCGGCCTCGCCGAGGCCGGCGATCCCGGCGACGTTCTCCGTGCCGGGGCGCAGGCCGCGCTCGTGGCCCGCGCCGGCGAGCACCGGCCGGAGCGCCACCCCGCGCCGCACGTAGAGCGCGCCCACGCCCTTCGGCGCGTACAGCTTGTGCCCCGCGACCGAGAGCAGGTCCACGCCGAGCTCGTTCACGTCGACGCGGATCTTGCCGACCGCCTGCGCGGCGTCCGCGTGCACCAGCGCGCCGCGCGCGCGCGCCCGCTCCGCGATCTCGGCGATCGGCTGGAGCACGCCGGTCTCGTTCTGCGCCAGGATGACGCTCACCAGCGCTGGGATGCCGCGCGCGGCGTCGAGCGCGGCGGCGACGCGCGCCGGATCCACGCACCCCTCGGGGCCGGGCGGCACGCGCGCGACGCGGACCCCGGCGCGCTCCAGGACGGCCGCCGGCGCGAGCGTCGCCGGGTGCTCGATCGTCGTCGTCGCGAGCGCGCCGGCCCCTCCGCCCCCGCGCTCGTCGAGCAGCCCGCGCAGCGCGAGGTTGTTCGCCTCGGTCCCGCCGCCCGTGAGCACGATCTCGTCCGGCTCCGCGCCGAGCAGCGCCGCCACCTGCGCCCGCCCGCGCTCCACGATCTCCCGCGCCCGCCGCCCGAACGCGTGGGCCGCGCTCGGGTTGCCGAAGCCCTCGTCGAGCGCGCCCACGACCGCGTCGCGCACGCGCGGCGGGACCGGCGTCGACGCGTTGTAGTCCAGGTAGATGGGGTGAGGCATCGCGTCACCTCGCCGCGGCGCCGAACGCCGCCTTGATGACATCACCGATGGGCGCGAGCTCCTGGACGTCCGGCAGGACCAGCACGTCGAGCACGCTGAGGCCGATGCCCATCAGCGCCCCGCCGGCGATCACGCCCGCGCAGATCGCCTCCATGTTCTCGGCCGCCAGCGCGAACCACGGCCTGGGCTCCGCGCTCGCCGCCGGCGGCGCCGCGTCCTCCTCCGCCGGCGCGGCGGCCGCCTCGCCCGCCCTCCCGGTCTCCTTCTTCCACCGCTCGGCGCGGCGCTCGATCATCCAGAACACGAAGGAGCCGAGGAACATCGTCCAGATGTCGTTGAAGCTCAGGATGAACGCGAGCCCGAGCCCCACGGCGGAGAGCGGGAACTTGTTCCTGGTCGCCTGCTTCGTCGCCTCGACGACGATGCCGATGACCGCGCCGATGGCCACCGCCGCCTTCGCCGACGGGTGCAGGAAGGACAGCCCCTTCATCAGCACCTCGGCCACGGCCTTCCAGGTGAGCGCGCTCGGCACGGGCAGCTTCTCGGTCCCGTACAGGCTGATGTCGCCGTGGACGAGCACGAGGTACCAGACCGGGATCGAGAGCGCGAGCCCCGCCACCGCGCCGAGCACGTGCCCGATCGCCTGGTGGCGCGGCTTGCCGCCGAGCATGTAGCCCGGCTTGATGTCCATCAGGAGGTTCGACGTGTTGCTCGAGACCTCGGCCGTGATCGCCGCGGTGAGCACGTTCGTCGTGATGTTGCCCGGCGCGAGCAGCCCGTAGGTGAGCTGCGTCAGCTTGCCGAGCGCGCCCGTCGGCGTGATCGACGTGAGCGCCGTCGCGTTCGTCGCGATCAGCGAGAAGACGAACACCATCGGCACCGCGAGCGCGCCGAGCCACCAGTGGATCCCGAACCAGAGGTGGCTCAGCACCATGAGCACCACGGACACGATGGGGATCCCGATCAGCGAGATCTTGATCGGCAGCTCGATGTGCGCGAGCACGTCCCGCCGCGGCGGCCCCTTCTTGAGCAGCCCGCGGAAGGCGTCGAGGATGACCTTCGGCTTGGAGAAGAAGGCGTAGAGCGAGGAGGTCGTCATGCACGCGACCCCGCCCCAGAGCGCCCACAGCGTGATCTGCCGGAAGCCGTAGTGGCCCGACTCGCTCGGCGTGATGATCCCGTGCTGGATGAGGATCGGCGCGAGGATGAAGTAGTTCAGGATCCCGCCGACGAGCAGCGAGGCGCCGGTCCGGATGCCCATCAGGCCGCCGGTCGCGACGAAGATGATCCCCGTGTCGAAGCGGATCGTGAGCTCGTTCAGCGGCACGCCCCGGATCGAGGGCGAGATCTTCCACCTCTTCAGGAGGTCGGCGAGCCAGCCCTCGTAGAGCAGCTCGTCGTAGAACGCGGGGATGCTCCGGAGCTTGAAGGCCCAGCGCATGATCTTCTCGCTGCGGAGCAGCTCGATCAGCGCGCTCAGGGCGCCGCCGCCGACGAGCAGCTTCGCCTTGAAGAGGCCCTCCTTCTCGTCGCTCTCGTGCAGCGCGTCCATCACGACGCCGGCGGCCATGCCCTCGGGGAAGGGGAGCTGCTCGTCGTTGATGAAGCGCTTCTTCATCGGGAACGCGAACAGCACGCCGAGCAGGGCGAGCGTGAACACCCAGATCCCGGCCTGGTACATCGGCACGATGGTCGCGGTGATCATCGAGTACGCCGCCAGGCTCGTGAACAGCGGGGAGTTCATGTAGCCGGCCGAGGTCGCGATCGACTGCATCGCGTTGTTCTCGAGCACGGTCATCTCGCGGCCGGCGCCGAGCTTGGACAGGACCTTGAAGATCGCGAACGCGAGGATGACGCTCGTGATGCCCACGCCGAGCGACCAGCCGGTGCGCGCGCCGATGTAGAGGTTCGTGAGCGAGAGGAAGCCGCCGAGCAGCATGCCCGTGATCGCCGAGCGCCACGTGAGCTGCGGCATGTCGCCGCGGAACACGTTCTTCAGCCACCACTCGTCCTTCTCCTCGAGGGACATGGTCTGGATCTGCTCGGGCGTGAGCTGCTTCAGGGCCATCGGCGCGCGGCGACCTCCAGGGCCGGCCTTGTATCACGAGGCGGCCCGAGCCGGGGTTTGGGGGAGCCCCAAGTGTCAAACCGGGGTTCGCGGCGGAGGCGCCGGTGGACCGGGGGGCGGCGCGGCCGCGCGGGCTCGGCAGATCACGCCGCCGCGGCGGCGCGCCCCGTCACTCGAACTCGTTGTCGGAGAAGACCTGCGTCGTGACGAGGAGCTGGCGGGTCGTCGTGTTGACCGTGCCGCTCCTCGCGAACGCGCTGAGGGCGCCGTCGCCGTCGAGATCGCCCACGGCCGCCGCCTCGAAGCTGTTCGCGCCCATCGCGGGCGCGCCGGGCATCCCGTTCGTCACGAAGCCGCCGCCCGCGTTGTAATGGTACTGGTACGAGATCGGCTGGCTTATCGAGAATCGCAGGCAGCGCCAGCCGCCCTGCGCGGTGCCCGTCTCGAAATCGAAGCCATCCGCGGTGACCGGCTGGTACTTCGTGGCGGCGACCATCCCGACCGCGCCCGGGACCGGGCCGTGGCCGGGCGCGTCCGGGCCGGCCGACGCGCAGAGCGAGTTGCTCGCGCTCACCGACTGCGATCCCTCGCCCACGAGCTGCGCGCCCGCGATCTCGTTCTCGTAGGCCGCGGCCGCGCCGCGCGAGATCGCGCCGATGGTGTTCTTCGCCTCGGAGATCTTGGCGCTCGCGAGGTACCTCCGGACCCCGTAGATCGCGAGCGCGGCGAGCACACCGATGATCGCCACCACGATCATCAGCTCGACCAGCGTGAACCCCCGCCGATAGCCCCTCGCGGTCGCTCGATGGATCAATCGCCCTCCTTGCCGGAGCCGGCAAACCCGTCCTCGCGTCGCGCGAAGAGGATGTTGAACGTGGTGAGGGACCCGTAGCAGGCCGTGATGTACGACTGCAGCTGGACCTTGTCGGCGTCGCTCAGCCCCTCGTGCGCGTTGACCTTCTGCTCGAGCACGCGCAGCCGGTCGCGGATCATCACGATCTTGTGGAAGAACGAGTCGAGCGGCACGACCTTCTCGGCGGTGCCCTCCTTGCCCGGGCGGAGGACCAGCTCGCCGCCCTCCCACCGCTTGCCCATCTCGGCCCGGGCGACGCCGAGCTCCTCGGCGAGCACCTCGCGCAGCACCCGGCGGAATTCGTCGATGTCCATGTCGATGTCGATCTCCCTCGGCAGCGGGCGCGCCGGCGCTCCCTGCGCGGCGCCCTGGAGCGGGCGGGCGGCCGCGGCGCGGGGCGCGCCGCTCGAGCGCCGCGGCTCACCGGCCGCGCGGGGGCGCGGCGGCGGCGCGGCGCCGCCCTTCGGCCGGTAGCGCGTGCAGGTGCCCGTGGCCTTCACCGGCGGCGGGTACACCTCGAGCGCGCACTCGCCGACGCGGCCGAGCGTGGGGTGCTCGTGCGCGCGCGTGAACGCCGCGCACGTCTCGCACCGCCCTGCGTCCTCGCTCACAGCGATAACTCTAGCAGCAGGGCGCCTGGAGCGAAGAGAAGTTGGGGGGATGCCTGCCCGCGCACGCCGGCTACGATGGCGGCCGTGCGACGTCGTCTCCTCGCCCTCCTCCCCGCCGCCCTCCTCCCCGCCGCCCTCCTGCTCGCCTGCGCGCCCGCGCCCCTGCCTGCGGCGCCCGGGCCCGCAGCCACCGATCCCGCCCCGATCGCGGCGCCGCGCGCCGGCGCGATCGACGCGGCGCAGCACTTCGAGCGACCGCCGCTCGCCTTCGTGCACGACGACCTCCCGGCGGCGGCGGCGCGCGCGCGGGCCGAGGGCAAGGCCCTCTTCGTCGATGCCTGGGCGCCGTGGTGCCACACCTGCCTCAGCATGAAGCACCTCGTGCTCACCGATCCGTCGCTCCGCCCGCTCGCGGACCGGGTCGTGTTCGCCGACATCGACACCGATCGCCCCGAGAACGCAGCCTTCCTGGAGCGCCACGCGATGTCGTTCTGGCCGACCTTCTTCGTGATCGATCCGGCGTCGGACGAGGTCCTCGGCCTCTGGGCCGGCGCGGCCTCGGCCGCCGAGCTGCGCGAGGTCATCCAGGAGGCCCTCGGGGTGATGGACGACCGCGCCGGCGCGGCCCGCCCGCCCGACGATCCGCGCCGCCTCCTCGTCGAGGCGAAGCGCGCCCAGGCGGCCGGCGCCCACGCCGCCGCGGCGGCCGCGTACCGGCGCGCGCTCGAGCGCGGCGGCGCCGCGTGGACGAAGCGCAGCGAGGCGCTCGCGGGCCTGCTCCTGGCCCTCTCGCAGGCCAGGGACGCCGCCGCCTGCGCCGAGGTCGGGACCGCGCACGCCGCCGAGGTCCAGGGCGCCGCGCTCCCCGCGGACTTCGCGAGCGTCCTGCTCTCCTGCGCCGGCGGGCTCCCCGAGGGTGATCCCCGCCGGCGCGCCCGCGAGGCCGCGATCGCGCGCCTCCGGGCGATCACGGCCTCCCCGCCGCCCGACGCGACCCCCGACGACCGCGCCGACGCGCTCGGGATCCTCTCCGAGGCGCTCGCGGCCGGCGGCGACGCGGCCGGCGCGCGCGCCGCGAGCGAGGCCCGCCTCGAGCTGCTCGAGCGCGCCGCCCGCGACTCCAGCACGCCCGAGGCCGCCGCGACCTACGATTACGCGCGCGCCATGACCTACCTCGCGCTCGGCCGCGGCGGCGACGCCGTCGCGATGCTCCGCGAGCGCGAGGCGCAGCTCCCCTCGTCGTACGAGCCCCCCGCGCGGCTCGCGCAGGCGCTGCACGCCATGGGCCGCCACGCCGAGGCCCGCGAGGCGATAGACCGCGCGATCGCCCGCGCGTACGGCCCCCGCCGCCTCCGCTATCTCAAGCTCCGCGCCGAGATCCAGCACCGGCTCGGCGATCGCGCGGGCCGGGCGGCGACCCTCCGCGAGGAGGTCCAGGGCTACGAGGCCCTCGCGAAGGGCCACGCCAGCGCCGATCACCTCGCCGACGCGCGCCGCCGCCTCGCCGAGGCCGAGCGCGCCCTCGCCGCGCCCGCGCCCGCGAAGCGCTGAGCCGGGGAATCCGAGAGGAGAGAAGAGAGGGTTCACAGGGAGGCGGGGAGGCGGGGAGATCGGAAAATTTTTCCGAAAATTCTCTCTCTTCTCCCCCTCCTCGCCTCCCCGCCT
>CAYQYG010000313.1:0-10999 GCA_964421485.1 uncultured Polyangiaceae bacterium
GTGTCCGATTCCGTGTCCGATTCCGTGTCCGATTCCGTGTCCGATTCCGTGTCCGTGTCCGATTCCGTGTCCGTGCCCGATTCCGTGTCCGTGCCCGATTCCGTGTCCGCTCCCGGTGGGGGCGCCGAAGGGGCGGGCCTCGGGGGGGTGCGCGCCGTGAGGGTGCTCGCGGGGGAAGCGGGGGGGTGCGGCGGCGCGGAGGGCGCGGAGGGTCGGGGCGGGAGAGGTGATCGAGGCGATCGGGATGTCGGCGGTGACGGCGGCGTCGATGATCGCGAGGGCGGCGGCGTCGCGGTCGGAGGTGCGGATCCGGAGGGCGGCCAGGGCGCCGGGGGTCGGAGGGTCCTCCCAGGCGAGGGCGCACACGGAGGGGGCGTCGGCGAGGGCGGCGGCCAGGGCTCGCACGGCTGCAGGGGTCTCGACGAGGACCAGGAGCTCGGGATCCAGGGCCTCGGCGGCTTCGGAGGGGATGGGGGTGAGCGCGCCGCGGTCGAGCACGTGGATGCGGTCGGCGAGGGCCCGGGCGTCGGAGGGGGACGAGGTGATCAGGAGGACGCAGGCGCCGGCGGCGGCGAGATCGCGAGCCCGGCGGTGGATCGCGGGGGTCTCGGGGATCGCGGCGTCGGCCAGGGGCTCGAAGAGGAGGACCAGGTGAGGGGCGGGGGTGGTGAGGGCCAGGGCCAGGTCGACGGCGCGGGCTTCGGCGAAGGTGAGGGCCGCAGGGCGGCGCGGGAGGAGGCGGGTGAGGCCGAAGGGGGCGAGGACGGCGGCGGCGTCGCGAGGCCTCGGGCTCCGGGCGCTGCCGGGAGACCCGGAGCTCGCCATGTCGGACGACGGCTCGCCGCGGGCCCGGAGCGCGAGGGTGACGGCGGCGGCCACGGTGGGGGCGTCGGGGAGGTCGGGGGTGGGGGCGAGGGCGCCGATGCGGGCACGCAGCGCGGGGGTGCGGGCAGGGTCGCGGCCGGCGATGAGGACCCGGCCCAGGCGCGGGGAGGTGCGGCCCGTGAGGACGTCGGCGAGGGCCAGGGTGCCGTCGGCCGGGGTGCCGAGGACGGCGTGGAGGCCGGGGCCGAGGGTGAGGTCGACGCCGGCGAGGCGGCCTCTCGCGCGGCCACGGGGGCCGGCAGTGTCGGCGGCGGAGACGCGCTCGAGCGCGACGAGGGGGGGTGCGGCGGTCACGCGGGGCCTCCGGCGGCGGCGACCGCGACGGAGAGGAAGGCCTCGAGGGCGCCTGGGATGGACCAGCCGGGGTTGCCGGCGAGGTCGGCCAGGGCCCAGGGGACGAAGATCAGGGCGACCAGCAGGGGGCGGCCGCGACGGCCGGCGGCGCGGCCGGCGACGGCGGCCAGGCCGCCGAGGGTGACGCCGCAGACGACGGCGAAGGCGCCGAGCGCGGCGCCCACCGAGAGGTGGCGGAGGGCGAGGTGGGGGGCGCCGGCCAGGAGGGCGGCGGTGAGCGAGAGGGCGGCGGTGGGGACGGCGATGGTGGAGGCGACCTCGAGCATCGCGGCGAGGGCGCGGACGCCGTGCAGGGCGCGGGCGCTGAGGCCGCGGGCGGCGGCGAGGGCCTCGATGCCCTCGGCGCGGTCGGCGGCGGCGCGGTCGCCCGCGGCGGCGAGCGCGATGGGGCCGGCCGCGATCCACGCGAGCGCGGCCGCGGCGGAGCGGAGGGTGCCACCGAGGGAGGCGGCCGGGCCGTCCTCGATGCGCAGGACGAGGAGCATCGCGCCGTGCAGCACGGCGGCGGCGAGGGCGCCGGCGGCGCCCAGGCGGCCAAGGCCGGTGGCGCGGAGGCGGGCGCGGCTGAGCGCGAGGGCGCCGCGGGCGCGGGGGCCGGGAGGGAAGCGAGGGCCCGCGGCGAGGGGGGGAGCGGTGGTCATGTCGCGCGTCCGGGGTTTGGGGCGCCGACCCGGAGCCCCCAATGTCCAACCGAGAGACCGAAGCGCTGCCCTTCCAACCGCTCGGGCGCAAGGCTAATGTTTCAGGCCACCGTGGGCGCGCTGCGAAGAGGATGGTGGGGTTCGGCGCGGGTCCTCGCGCTGGCGACGGCAGGCGTGGTCATGTCGGCGGCGTGCACGCCCGACAGCGAGGGGCCGCAGGGCACGAGCTCCGGGACGACGTCGAGCGGCGGAGGGGGCCAGGGCGCAGGGGGCGCAGGCGGCGCGGGCGGCGCGGGCGGGCTCGGCGGTGAGGGCGGCGCGGGCGGCGCGGGCGGCGAGGGCGGCGGGCTGCCCACGGCGTGCCCGCCGGACGCGGACGGCGACCACCTGCGGGACAGCGTCGAGGGCGCGGCGAACGGCGTCGACACGGACGGCGACGGGACGCCCGACTACCAGGACGCGGACAGCGACGACGACAGCATGCCCGACGCGCTCGAGGGGCAGACCCAGTCGGTCGGCTGCGACTCCCCGCAGGACTCGGACGGCGACGGGACGCCGGACTTCCGCGACGCCGACAGCGACGACAACGGGCTGCTCGATCGGCTCGAGGTCTATCCGGACGGCGCGGCGTACGACGCGTCGAACCCCGCGCCGAACCCCGCGGACACGGACGGCGACGGCATCCCCGACTACGCGGATCAGGACAACGACGGCGACTCGCTGCTCGACACGGTGGAGCTCGACGCCGCAGGCGCGGTCGACACCGACGGGGACGGGCTGCCGGACCTCGCCGACACCGACAGCGACGGCGACGGGATCGAGGACCTGTTCGAGGGGATCGCCGATCCGGACGGCGACGGCACCCCCGCGTTCCGCGATCTCGACAGCGACGGCGACGGCCTGTCCGACGCGTGCGAGATCGGCGCGGGGCACGTCCCGGGGCAGCCGCCGCCGGACACCGACAACGACGGGAAATACGACTTCCTCGACGTCGACAGCGACGCCGACGGGCTGCTCGACGGCGACGAGGACGCGAACCACGACTGCGCGCTCGACGCGGGCGAGACCAGCCCGACCGTCGCCGACACCGACGGCGACGGGACGAGCGACTTCATCGAGGTCGTGCTCGCCTCGGACCCGCGCGATCCGCTCGTGACGCCGGGCACGCTCGGCAAGGCGTATTTCGTGCTGCCGTACCAGCTCCCCGCGGAGCCCCTGGAGCGCATCGTGCCGCTGCGCACGAACCTGAACCAGGGCGACGTCGCGTTCCTGGTCGACACGACGGCCACGATGGGCGGCGAGATCCAGAACCTCAAGAACGGGATGAGCCAGATCATCCAGGACCTGCACGCGGACATCACCGACCTCGCGGTGGGCGTGGCCGGGTTCGACGACTTCCCGACGGGCAACTACGGATCGCCGGGGCTCGATCTGCCGTTCTACGTGTCGACGTCGACGGGGACCATGAGCACCGCGCTGGCGGACAACCTCGCGGCGGTGCAGGCGCTCCTCGTGCACGACGGCGGCGATTTCCCCGAGTCGCAGGTCGCGGCGATGTATCGCTCGCTCACGGACGCGTTCCTGATCTGGGACAGCGGCCAGCTCGCCCCGACCGGCGCGCCCGCGGGCCGCTACGGCTCGCTGCGGTTCCGCGCGAACGCGCTCCCGATCCTGATCGCGGTCACCGACGCCTCGTTCCACAACGGCCGCCGCGCGGCGAGCCCGGGCGCGCTGCACGACCCGTACAGCTTCAACGGCCAGCCCCCCTTCCCCACCCCGACGATCGACGACCTGGTGACCGAGATGAACGCGCGCGCCGCGCGCTTCATCGGCATCTCGGCCGCGGACGGCGTGCGCGCCGGCGGCGATCCGTACGAGGACATGGCGTACCTGGCGGACCACACGGCGTCGTACGTGCCGCCGTCGGCGTTCGGCGGCATCCACTGCGCGACGGGGCTCGGCGGGTCGTTCCTGCTCCCGGACGGGCCGATCACCGCCGATTCCCCCGGGGGCACGTGCCGCCTGATCTTCGACGTCACGAGCGCCGGCGCGGGCATGTCGACCACGGTCGTGAACGGCGTGCGCGCGCTGCTCAAGGGCGTGAAGCTGAACATCCGCGCGCTCGCCGCCCCCGTCGCGGCGCCGATCGACACCGTCGACACGTTCATCCAGGCGATCCAGGTCAACGCATCCGGCGGCGACGACGAGGCCGAGCCGGGCGTCCCGTGCTTCGCGCTGAACGCGGTGCAGCAGCTCACCGATCTCTGGACCGGCCCCAAGGGCACCGTGAACCTGCCCGACGGGATCAACGAGACCGCGCTCGGCGTGATCCCGAGCCAGAAGATCTGCTTCAAGCTCATCCCGAAGCCGAACACGACGATCCCGCAGACGCCGGCCGCGCAGGTCTACAAGGCGATGCTCCTCATCAAGGCGAAGAACGGCGCGCAGGCCACGGAGCTCCAGCTCGGCGCGCCGCGCGAGATCGCGTTCATCATCCCCCCCAGCCCGCAGTAGCCATCGTGCCGCGCTCCAGAAATCCCCCCTGCGTCCGACTGGGATGACCTTCTGAGATGACCGAGCCCCTCTGGCAGGGAGACACCTTCGCCGGCAAGTACCGGGTGGAGACGATCCTCGGCAAGGGGGGCATGGGCCTCGTCCTGGGCGCGCGGCACCTCGGGCTGGACGAGCCGGTCGCGATCAAGGTGCTCTTGCCGGAGATCGCCGCCATGCCCGACATGGTCGAACGCTTCCTCCGCGAGGGGCGCACCGCCTCGAAGGTCAAGAGCGAGCACGTCGTGCGCATCATGGACGTCGACGTCCTTCCGGGCCCCGGCGTCCCGTACATCGTGATGGAGCGGCTCGAGGGAGAGGATCTGGCCAGCGCGTTCAACCGCCGCGCGCCGCTCCCCGTCGGGGAGGTGCTCCGCTGGATCCTCGAGGCCTGCGAGGCGATCGCCGAGGCCCACGCGCTCGGCATCGTCCATCGCGACCTCAAGCCGGGCAACCTGTTCCTGGCTCGCCGCCGGGACGGGTCGACGTACGTCAAGGTGCTCGACTTCGGCATCTCCAAGATGAACCGCCCCGCGGCCGAGGCACACCACGCGACGGAGACCGGCGTCGTGTTCGGCTCGCCCTACTACATGGCGCCCGAGCAGATGGTGTCGGCGCGGCGCGTGGACGAGCGCGCGGACATCTGGTCGCTCGGCGTCATCCTCTATCAGCTCCTCACCGGGGAGCTGCCCTTCCAGGCGTCGACGGCGATGGAGCTCGGCGCGCTCGTGCTCCACGGGCCCCCGCCGCGGCGGCCGGTGGAGCTCAGGCCGGAGCTGCCGCAGCCGCTGGATGCAGCGATCCTCCGCTGCCTCGAGCGGGATCGGGAGCGACGCTTCGCCGGCGTCGGCGAGCTCGCGGCGGAGCTCCGGCCGTTCGCAGACAGGGCCGGCGCCGCGCAGCTCGATCGCACCGCGCCCTTGCCGCCGCGCGAAATGACAGCGCCGTGGCCCCCTCCGAGCCGGCCGATCGAATCGACACCGGCACCTCGTGAAGCCCGCGTGGAGGCTTCCGGCGCCCGCTCTGTCGCCTACGTCGCGGCCCGCTCCGCGGTCGTCCCCCCGCGCCCGGCGCACCTGGCCGGGATCGCGATCACAGCGGCGGTCGCCGGCCTCGTCCTCGGGGTCGTCGTGCTGCGGGAAACGCTCCACGCTCCTGCCACATCGCCGGCCGAGGCGGCACCCTCCCAGACCGTGCCGGTGGCTCTGACCGCCGAGCCTGCCTCGTCGACCAGGGCGCCGAGCTCGGATGTCGCTCCCGCCGCCGTGCCGCCAAGCGCGTCGGCGCCCGATGTCGAGCAGACCCCGAGGCTCGCGCCATCGACGACCGCTGGACCCCCCGAGCGGCCGAAGGCGCCGCCCACCGCCGCCGCATCGAGGCCGCGGCCGCCGTCCGAATCGGCCTACGGATCCCGGAAATGATCCCGTCCGGGTCCAGCCGAGCGCGATGAGGTCGATGCGCGCGGCCGGCGGGGCGCCTCGGTCGAGGCGCGGCGCTCGCCGGCGCCGCAGCCCGGTCCGGCCGCGTTAGACTCGCCGCCGCATGTCGAAGCGTGACGCTGTGGCACCGAGGATCGTGGTCCGCCGCGGCGCCGCGACGCTCGCGATCGCGGTCGCGATCCTGCGGCACCCGGGAGCGCTCGCGGCCTCCGGCCCGGGAGATGAAGCGATGGCGGAGGCGCTGTTCAGGGAGGCGCGGGCGCTGATGGATGCCGGACACGCCGACCAGGCGTGTCCCAAGCTCCTCGAGAGCTCTCGGCTCGATCCCGCGGCCGGTACGCTGCTCAACCTCGGCGACTGTTACGAGCAGACCGGTCGGACCGCGAGCGCGTGGGGCGCCTTCATGCAGGCCGAGGCCCTGGCGCGGGGGCGCGGGGACGAGGTCCGCCGGCAGGAGGCGCTCCGGCGCGCGCGGATGCTGGAGCCGAAGCTCTCGAGGCTCACGATCGTGGTACCCGAGGCCCGGCGGTCGCCTGGGCTCTCGGTGCGCCGGAACGGAGAGGTGATCGGCGAGGCGCTCTGGGGCTCCGCGCTCCCGGTGGACCCGGGGCGGTACACGGTCGAAGCGACGGCCGCGGGGAGGGCGCGGTGGAGCGGGAGCGTGGAGGTGGGCGCGGGCGGAGATGCGGCGACGCTGGTCGTGCCGGCGCTCGCGCCTTCGCCGCCGACACCGCCGCCGCGCTCCGAGCGCCGCCCCGCGCCGGTGGCGGGCGGCTGGAGCGCCCAGCGCACCGCCGGTGTGGTCGTCGGCGGCGCGGGAGCGGTCGGGCTCATCGTCGGGGCGGCGTTCGGCGCGCGGGCGATCGGCAAGAACGGCGATCTGGAGAAGCGCTGTCCCACGGGCGATCCGCGGGTGTGCGATGCGACCGGCGTCGAGCTGCACGACGAGGCGGTGATGGCGGCGAACGTCTCCAACGTCGCGTTCGCGATCGGGGGGGCTGCGGTCGGCGCCGGTGTGGTGCTCTTCCTCACGGCTCCCGATGCGGTGCCGGCGCTCGCCGCCGCGCCGGCGAGCGCGCCGCGCGTCGAGGCCTCAGTGCGCGCCGGCCCTGCGGGCACGGCGGTGATGCTGGGAGGTGCGTGGTGAGGATCCGCGCCAGGGGACGCCGGCGGCCGGCGCTCGCGACGCTCGCGGCGCTCGCATGGATGGGCGGGTGCCAGGTCGTGATCGGGATCGACGATGTCGTCCTCGGCGAGCTGGACCCGTGTCTGGACGGCGCGCGGAACGGCGCGGAGACCGGCGTCGACTGCGGCGGCGGGAGCTGCCCGGCGTGCCCGGACGGGGAGGGCTGCGCGCTCGGCTCGGACTGCGAGAGCAAGACGTGCGTCGCGGGCACCTGCGCGGCGCCGAGCTGCACCGACGAGGTCAAGAACGGGGACGAGAGCGACGAGGACTGCGGCGGGAGCTGCGACGGCTGCGGTCCGGAGGGGACGTGCAACGTGGACGCGGACTGCGCCGGGGGCGTCTGCGCCGCCGGCCGATGCGAGCCGACGTGCAGCGACGGCACGCAGAGCGGCGACGAGACGGGGCCGGATTGCGGGGGGCCCGCGTGCGCCGGATGCGCGGTCGGGGAGGGGTGCGCGGTCGGGGAGGACTGCGAGAGCGGGGTCTGCAAGCAGGAGACGTGCGCCGACTACCACGTCTGGAGCAAGCGGTTCGGCGATCTGCAATCACAGGGGCTGGCCGCCGTCGCCGTCGATGCGACGGACTCCGTGGTCGTGAGCGGGTCGTTCCACGGGGCGATGCAGCTCTCGACGCCGCCGCTCGTGAGCGTGGGCGAGAGCGACATGTACCTGGCCAAGCTGGACAGCGCGGGCGAGCCCCTGTGGAGCAAGCGGTTCGGCGATGCGGGGCCGCAGGAGCCGCCCTTGGTGGCCGTCCATTCCTCGGGGAACATCGCGCTCGCGGGAGCGCTAGAGGGCTCCGCGACGTTCGGGGTGCTGCCGATGACGAGCGCCGGTTCGCTCGATGTGTTCGTCGCGAAGTTCAACCCCTACGGCACCCACCTCTGGAGCAAGCGGTTCGGCGACCCGGGTTACCAGCGCGCGACGGCCGTCGCGTTCGATCCCGCCGGGTGGATCTTCGTCGCGGGGGACTTCAACGGCAGCCTCGATCTGGGCTGCGGCGCGCTGGCGTCCGCCGGCATGCTGGACATCTTCGTCGCCAGGCTTGGGCCGGATGGAAGCTGTGTGTGGAGCAAGCGGTTCGGGAACAGCGACCAGCAGAACGTCGCCGCGCTCGCCACGACCGCCGCGGGTGAGGTGGTCCTTACCGGGAGCTTCTACGGTCCCGTCGACTTCGGGAAGGGGCCGCTGATGAGCGCCGGCCTGGACGCGTTCGTGGTCAAGCTCGACGGGTCGGGCGATGCTGTGTGGGATCGGAGCTTCGGCGACCCGCTGGAGCAGACGGGCGAGAGCGTCGCCGTGGACGCCTCGGGCAACGTGTTCGTGGCCGGTGCGTTCGAGAGCGCCATCGACATCGGTGGAGGTCCGATGGTGAGCCAAGGAGCCACCGACGTGTTCCTCGCCAAGCTGAGCCCCGATGGCAACTACCTTTGGGGAGCGAGCTTCGGCACCGCGGACGGCGAGTTCAGATCCTCGGTAGCCGTGGACGCGTCGGGGCGCGTCCTGCTCACTGGAACCATGATCGGGTCGATGGATTTCGGTGGCGGGCCCCTACCTCACGCAGGTGCCGGTGATCTCTTCGTGGTGAAGCTGGACGCCTCCGGCGAGCACCTGTGGAGCAGGAGTTTCGGCAATGCCCAGGAGCAGGGGGCGCGAGCGCTTGCCGCGGGCATGGGAAACACCGTCGTCGTCGGTGGCATCTTCAACGGCGTGCTCGATCTCGGCGGCGAGCCGCTCGTCAGCGCGGGGAGCTACGACGTTTTCCTGACGAGGCTCCTCCTGCCCTGACTGGGCTCGCGGTCCCATGAGCGTGGCGCCTGCGCGCGAGGGCCAGGCCGAGCAGCGCGACTCCCGATGCCCAGGCCATTCCCGCGTCGCGCCCGGTCCCGGGCGCGTCGCAACTGCAGGCGGTGTCCTCATCGCTGGGCGTCGAGCCGTCGCTGTCACCGCCGCCGCCACCTGTGCCCGTGCCCGTGCCCGTGCCCGCGCCCGCGCCTCCGCCGGTTCCCGCACCGCCGCCGCCGCCGCCGCCCATGCCGCCGCCGCTCCCGCCGGTGCCGCTCGAGCCGTCGCAGATCGTCGTGTGCGTCGGGCGGGTGTTCACGCAGTCGGTCGGCGACGCGCAGGTCGGCTCCTCGAGCTCGGGGGGCACGCTGCCGCCGCCGATGAACCCAGGATCAGGGTATGCGAGCGCGGTCGGCGTCCAACGGCCGCCGGTGTGCTCGATCCAGCCGAACACCTTCTCCTGGTAGGGGGCGGGGGTGGGATGCTGCGGATCCCAGACGCCGCGGCCGGGGTCGTAATTTTGGTAGTTGGGGTTGTTCACGGCCGAGAGCCCGTTGTACGCCCACGTCGCGATGTACCAGTGCTCGATCACGGTCGGCTGGTTGTCGCCCACGCAGTTCGTCGCGATCCACTTGCTCGCGAGGATGCGCGTCCCGGTCGCGAGGTTGTACGTCGGATCCGCGGCGACGCGGTCGCGATCGAAGCCCGGGCTCTCTCCGACGTGCATGCCGCTCGTCACCTGGCCGATCCCGTAGCCGCAATCGAACGAGATGATCGTGCGCGAGCTCTGGCCCACCTGATCGCTCGGCACGTCGGGCTCGCAGAACTGGCGCCAGCCGGACTCTTGCATGGCGATGCCCTTCAGGAGCTCGCAGGGAAAGCGCGCGGGGACGCTGTGGAGCGGCTCGGGCTTGCCGCAGCCCTGGCCGATGTCGCTGACGGTGGGGCCCGCATCGCCCCACACGGCGGGGCCCTGCGAGACGAGATCGAAGATCGGGTTCCACTCCTCGATGGTCGGGTTGATCCCGGGGACGGCCTCGATCGCGCAGTCGTGGGTGTTGTTCGGGCTCGAGGCCGTGTAGCAGGGGCAATACGCGCGCGCGGAGAGCGGCGCGAGCGCCGCGGCGGCGAGGGCGGCGAGGGCGGCGGCGCGGCGGCTCACGGGGCACCGCCCTTCGCGGCGACGAAGCCCGCGATCGCGACGCGGGATCCCGGAGGCGCGGGGATCGCGGCGACCTCGCCGGTGTCGCTGCGGACCGCGAAGGGGACGCCGAACGCGCTCGGGTTCGTGTGGAGCGCGGCGACCCAGGCGCCGTCGGGCGAGATCGCCTGCACCGCGTCGACGCCCGGGCCGAGCGGCGCGCCGACGCTCGCCGCGGCGCCGAGCAGCGCCATGCCGCGCCGGTCGGGCGTGTAGGCCACGCCGCCGCCGGGCCAGGCGTGCGGCGCGAGCCCGTGGCTCGGGCTCGTCGCGAGGCGCGTGCGCTGGCCGGTCGCGAGGTCCATGCGATCGATGACCCATGTCTTCGGATCGAGCTCGTCGCGCTCCTGGAAGACGAGCGCCCCCGTGGTCTGATCGATGGAGAAGTCGCGCGCGTAAGGGAGCATGTCCGCGAGCGGGCGCACGGCGCCGGAGTCGGCGTCCACCGCGACGAGGTCGGCGCCCGCCGGCGCGATGCGATAGAGCACGATCTCGTTCTTCCAGGCCGCGGCGAGGTGGAGGATCTGACCGCTCATCGCGTGCACGGTGCGCGCGGCGCCTGTGGACGGATCGATCTCGTCGACGGTGAGCGCGTCGACCCGGAGCGGCGTCGCGCGGCCCTTGCCGCCCGGCGCGGGCTCGGGCCCGGCGACGCCGCGCGAGACGAAGACGCGGCCCGACGCGGTGACGAGCGGCCGGCTGGCGTACGCGACGCGATCGCAGAGCGCCTCCGGCGGCGCGTGCGGCCGCAGGCGGAAGAGGCTCGCGTTGAACGAGAGATCCCGCCCCGGCGTCGTGTCCGCGGTCGCCAGGATCGTGTCGCTCCCCGGCATCACGGCGGCGCGCACGGCCGCGTCGGGCAGGTGCCCGAGCGTCGCGACCGCCGGTCCGACCGCGCCCGCGCCGAGCGGCGCGAGGTGCAGCGTCGTGTGGCTCGCACCCGGCCGCGTCGCGAGCAG